>VBJT01000153.1:15623-46014 GCA_005880075.1 Chloroflexota bacterium | reverse complement strand
TTCGCGAGCAGGTGCAGCGCGCCGGCGTCCGCGAAAGCTCCTATGAAGGCCCGACCACAATACTTGCCACGATGCCTCAAATGGCCTGAGGCGAGGGCATCGAAACGGCGAGCATAATCCTCCAGCTCCCGGCCTATATCCAGCTCGAACGTGATTACTGCGGGACCGAGGCGCTTCTCGAAATTCTCTCTCGCGTTTATTCTGTCGATCTCGACACCTCGCCGCTGCACGAAGAGAGTCAGCGCCAGCGCGAAGCAATGAACGAGTCCCTTGCCCAGAATCCCCAACTCCAGGCGATGGTCGCCGAGCTTGAGCGAGTCTACGATTCCGAGAAGAAGGAATCCCTGGAGGAGAAACCCGAACTATCCCCCGAGCTCGAGGGCTTCCTGAAGGACGTCCAGACCCGGCTCGAAGACTCCCCTTAGGGGCCGAATCACCAGCTCCCGCCGCCCCCGCCTCCGCCCCCACCGCCCGAACCGCCGCCTCCGCCGAATCCGCTGCCGCCTGACCCACCCGGCGTCGAAGCCATCACGCCCGAGATGCTGGATGAGAAATCACCCACGCTCTCCGCAAACTGCGTGGCCGCAAAGGCATTGCCCCCCACGTACCAATCGGACGCGCGCTTCTCCAGCCCCAGCCCCTCGAATGCCTTCGCCCACTTCTTGACGCACCCGTATACGATCGCGTACGGCAGGTACTCCTCGAAGAGATTGGACCTCTCTGCGAACGCCTGGCGGTCCTTCTCCGCCGTCGTCATGTACAGCCGAAATCCCAGGCAGCGCCGGTATAGCACCCTCCCCGGCGCCGTCCGTCGCGGCATCAAGTGCGCGAGCAGAAAGAGGACGCCTCCGCAGACGGCGATTGGTATGCCGACTAGCCCCGCACCAAACCACTGGCCAAAGAAATACGCAATCGCGGCACCGGCCCCCGCAATCACAGCCCCGGCTACTCGGTAAATCGTGCGCACTTTGTCGGGATTCTGAGGGAACAGCTTCAGGTCACCTACCGCTCCTTCGTAGAGGTTGCTTTTTACCTCGGCCAGGTCCTCATGGAACTTGTTCTTGAGATCGCTCAACTTCACGGACGTTCCGCCTTCGAACAGCGCGTCCTTTAGCTTGCTCTCGTAGGGCAGTAGTCCATCCAGCGAGTGGCCGCTCGGCGGTTCGTTCAGGCGCACCAACCCATAGTCCTGGCTCTTGAATAGCCCGAAAATTCCGCCCTTTGGCAGTTCCTTGATCTGCAGGTGCCCTCGCACTGCCAGGTCCACGATCGTTGCGCTCACATCCAGCGTGTCCGCTCGCTCGTCCATTAAGAGCCCGATCTCCGCCGGCCGCAGTTGCCTTCCCCTTCGCGCGTCTGGGGGCTGGTACTCTACCACGATAGTCTCCCGGGCGAAGAGCGGCTTCGTCTCCTCAGGCGGGTCCTCGCGGATGTAGTACATGTTGCCGAACCAGCGGTCCCGGCCCGCGACCCACCACAGTCTAGCCAGCGCGGCCAGCCCAACGAGCCCTGCCACTAGCGCGAGTGTAGCCGTCCACCACTTTACTTCGAAGTAGTTGCCGATCTTGTCGAGCGTGTCTTCGTTTGCCCGCACGAGCCTCGGCGCGCCAACCATGATCAGCCCCTTCCGCAGCCCGACCACAATCGTCAGGCCCCCGCCCGGCTCCATCGCCTCCGTCGTCCGAAACGACGGCGATGTCGCATCAAGGGACGATGCGCAAGGCGCGGTCGAGCCAGTCAGCCCCTGAAAACAGGTGACTCGCTCAACTCCGGGGCCCGGCCCAACCACCGTTGCCGAGGCGCGCTCGACCGGGACCGGCCAGTCGTTGCCGGTTACATTCCAGAACAGCTCATCGTGGTCCGCGAACGGATTAAGCCCGCCGTGGACGGTATAGCTAATTAGATAGCGTTGCGGGCCGCTGACCACCCTGTCGGGGTCGCCTATCTTGATCCGCATATTCGGGCGCGAATCGCTCGTCTCGAACGGGATCGCCGCGCTCCCATCCGTTACCGATACTTCAGAGACGTCGATCAGCCGGTTGTTCTTGTCGTCATAGTGGTACTCCACGGGCATGTCGCGGAAGATGCCATGCCGCTCAAGCGCGCCGAAGTCCACGGCGATATCCTCCCTGACATTGAAGGACCCATCCACTTGAAGTTCGTAGCGCACGTCGAACGAGCGGATCACCCAGCCTTCGTCCTGCGCCTGCGCGCTTCCGCCAGCGCTTCCAGCAAAAAGGCAGATAGTAAGGACGACGAAAGGGAGCCACGCGATCAGTCGCTTCATGCGGCCAATTTTAGAATGGACCAACCAGCCTGGTCATCGTTTGCGGGTCAGCATTCGATAGCAATGACAGTCCGCGCGTTGCCCGCGCGGCGCGATTTGTTATCTCCTTGTCATTATTTCAGCATCGCGCTTGACGCCTATTACCCCTCCCTAATCGCACAATCAAGCCGACTCTTGAAGGAAAGGGAGGAGATGAGATGTACATCGGGATAGGCACGGTAGTGGTCATCCTGGTTATCCTCCTGCTGCTGATCCTACTCTTCTAAAGCAGGTACCAGAACAGAACAAGGTAGCCGGCGGCGCCGTCCGTCGGCTATCGCTCGTCTAGAGCCGTGTAGCGGCGGCGCTCCGCCCCGACGAACACCTGTCGCGGTCGGGCGATCTTCTGCTCCGGGTCCTCGATCATTTCCCGCCATTGCGCCAGCCATCCGGCCGTGCGAGGGATCGCGAAGAGCACGGGAAACATATCGACCGGAAAGCCAAGCGCCTGGTAAATAATGCCTGAGTAGAAGTCCACGTTCGGATATAGCTTTCGTTCGATAAAGTACTCGTCCTCCAAGGCGATCCGCTCTAGCTCGAGCGCGATCTCCAGTAGCGGGTTGGCCCCCATCAAGTCGAAAACCGCGTCTGCCGTTTTCTTAATAATCTTCGCCCGTGGGTCATAGCTCTTATAGATTCGGTGCCCGAATCCCCACAGAAGGCCCTCGCCGTTCTTCACATGCTTTACGAACTGCGGAACGCGACTCTTATTGCCGATCTCCATCAGCATGTTGATTACGGCTTCGTTCGCCCCGCCGTGCAGTGGGCCGTACAGCGCCGCAGCAGCGGCTGCCGTTGCCGAATACGGGTCTGCATCCGAGCTGCCCACCGAGCGCATCGCGTTTGTGCTGCAATTCTGTTCGTGGTCCGCGTGCAGGATGAACAGCACATCAATCGCCCGCTCCAGCACCGGGTCCGGCGCATACTTCGGTTCCGACATCTTCCATAGCATCGAGAGGAAATTGCCCGTGTACCAGAGGTCGTTGTCGGGATAGACGTAGGGAAGCCCGCGGTTGTGCCGGTAAGTGAACGCCGCGATCGTCGGCATCTTCGCGATTAGGCGTTGTGTCTGAATGTGACGCGACCGCGGGTCAGATACCTGTTTCGCGTCCGGATAGAAGGTGGACAGCGCAGCCACCGTGCCCAGCAGCATCCCCATGGGGTGTGCATCGTACTGGAAGCCCTCCATGAACTTCTTCACGTTTTCGTGCACGTAGGTATGGAACGTTATGTCGTGCACCCACTCTTCGAGCTGGCTCTTCGCCGGAAGGTCCCCGTGGATTAATAGGTAGGCGGTCTCAAGAAACGAGCTCTTCTCGGCCAGCTCTTCTATCGGGTAGCCTCGGTACTCCAGGATGCCCCTCTCTCCATCCACGTGCGTTATCGCGCTCCGGCAGGAGGCTGTATTGGCAAACCCAGGGTCGTACACCATTAGACCGAAGTCGCCTTCGTACGCCTTGATCTGGCGAAACTGCTTGGCCCGTACGGTTCCGTCTTCGATCGGTAGTTCGTAAGTCTTCCCCGTACGGTTATCGACGACTGTGAGTGTCTCGCCTTTGCCATCAGTCCTCGCCGGCCGCGTTTCTCTGTGAGTCTGCATCTTCACCTGCCCATTCTACGCGAATAAACGACGCCTCGCCTGAGTGGAATGTTAGTCCAATGCAACGAAGCATTCCTGCTTCTACTATGCGGCGATGACACCTGGCTTCGTAAGGTACTTTTTCGGAGGTTGTTATGAACATCATTGCTTGGATTCTCGTAGGGCTGATCGGAGGATCGCTCGCTAAGCTCCTGATGCCGGGCAGGGACCCGGGTGGACTCATCATAACCATCCTGCTCGGTATTGCGGGGGCGCTCCTCGGAGGCTTTCTCTCGGTCGCGCTCGGCTTGGGCGACGGCGTCAACAACTTCGACATCGGCACCATCGTGCTCTCTGTCGTCGGCGCTATAATGATCCTCGCCGGCTATCGTTTGGTCGCCCGCGCTGCGTGACCCGCTCGCTGATGACCCGAACGCTCGCCCCCCTCATTTGACAGCGATCGCCTCTTCTCCAATCGTGTCGAGCAGTTTGGCGAGGTCGTGCTTGGCGTCCAGTATAGTCGCCCATAGGTCGCCGGTCTCGTTGAGTCGGTCAATCGCAGTCAGAATCGTAAAGTCGGTGGGGTAAACTTCCCCTAGCTCATTCCAACGTACCGGCATTGACACCGCGGCCTCGGGGCTGGGCCGCGGTGAATACAGTGACGCAAGCGTCTTCCCCTTTACGTTCTGGTTATGATCGAAGAATATCTTGCCAGCTCTTTTCTCCACCGACCATTGCATCGTTATGTCGCGTGGGTGCTGGCTCATTAGTATTTTGCCGATCGTTTCGCAGATCGCACGCACCACGCCGAAGTCAAACTGGCGGAGCACCGGCACATAAACGTGAAGCCCCGTGCGGCCGGTCGTCTTCACGAACGACGAGAGAGAAAGAGCGTCGAGCAGGTCCTTCAGCCATAGAGCTACTTCACAAGTTTTGAGGAACGCTTTACGGTTGAGTTCCGGCTCGGCACCCCGCTTCTCCTGCCCAGAATAAATGTAAGGGTCGAGGTCGAACACCATGAAGTCCGGATGCGCCAGCAGCGACCCGTCGATATTTTTCTCGGAGCCCGTGTATGTCGTCGGCAGCTGATAGCCGTCCGGGTCCGGGTTGACACGCGAGTACCACGTGTGCAACTCGATATCCGCCAGCTGCCCGAGCCAGAGCAGCGTCGGTAGGTTATTGCAGATCAGATAATCCTGGTCCTCCTCGTTCTGCTCCGAGTAGAGACGTACCGTCGACACGAACTCGGGGAGTTTCGGCTCCCAGTGTTTCTGATAAAAGTGCCCGCCATGAATGCCATTCGGATAGCGCGTGAGGGTGATTGGGCGGTCGCGCATGTGCGGAACGAGATACGGGGATACCTTGGCAAGATAGACGAGGAGGTCCCGCTTCGTAAGCGCCCGGTGCTTTTCAGTGGCCGGCCAGAACTCCTTGTCGAGGTTGGTGAGCGGGATCTTATGTCCCTCGACCCGCAGGATGAACTTATCTTCCGGCCGTTCGAGCTGCTCGAGGATCCCGGCAACGGTCCCGCTGCGGCCCGGTTCCGAATCGGGCCGTCCGCTGCTCAAAGGTGGAGGCACCGCCTTCTCCCGCTTTACGTCAGCGGGCGCCTTATCCTCTCGCAGCCCGAGGAAGCTCGGTGCGCGCAGCACTCCGTCTCTTGTCCATTGCGCATACCGAACTTGCGCCACAAGTTCTGGCTTAACCCAGGTGACAGGCGTATTCTTCGGCCTGCCGAAGGGCATCCCCGCCCGCGAAGGCTCCTGGGCAAACGGCCGCTCATCCGTGCGCAACGCCTCCAGCTTCTCCTTGAGCAGCTTGAGCGTCTTGTCGTTGAACCCAGTGCCCACGTGGCCGGCATACATGAGCTTGCCGTCATCATCGTAGTAGCCGAGCATAAGTGAACCGAACGTGCCCGCCCGCCAGCCGCCCCCCTCCGTGTAACCGCCGATGACGAATTCGCCCTCCTCAGTGCTCTTTATCTTCATCCAGTTCTTCGACCGCCGCCCCGACTCGTAAACGCTGTCCCTCTTCTTCGCCAGCAAACCCTCTAGGCCATGGTCGACCGCCACGCGATAAGCCACCTCGCCGTCCTGCTCAAAGTGCTCGACCGGCCGGACGCGCTCTGTCGGCATGAGGAGCTGACGCAAAAGCCGTTTGCGCTGCTCTAGCCGCGCGCCTCGCAGGTCATACCCGCCCGCGTAGGGAATGTCGAACACATAGTAGAAGACAGGTACCTGCGATTCAGCCCGCTTGATATCGCTCTCCCGCATCAAATTCAGCCGCTGCTGAAGCTCCTGAAACGACGACACACCGTTCTCATCGAAAGCGACGATCTCGCCGTCGAGAACCATTTGCGGTTCGACCTGCTCTCGAAGTTTGGCAGCTATGCTCGGGTACTGCTTCGTCGCGTCCAGTCCTCGACGTGAAAAGATGCTTACATTGCCTCGCTGGATGAAAGAGAGCGCCCGCACGCCGTCCAGCTTGGGCTCGAAGAACCAGTCTGCAGACGAGAAAGGACCTTCCGAGAGCGAAGCGTGCATCGGCTCTATCCAGCGAGGAAACGGCGACCATCGCGCCCCCGCGAGATCGCTCGGTCTCAGGCACATGTCAGCCACCGTACCCCGCTCCGGCAGGTGGCCGGCCTTGATGTCCTCGAGACTTAGCCCGGAGAGTACCGACCTGCCATCCTCGATGACATCGCGCTCCGTGTCTGCAAACCGGTCCTTGTGCTTTATGAGCAGCCATTCGTTGGCGGCCCGCTTGGTCCTTACCAGTGTCCAGGAGCCCTTCAGCTTGTTTCCGCGCAGGAATACTGAAATTTTGCCTTTCTCGATACCCTCCCGCATCCGGGCCTCCGCTTCTTCGCGGTCGTCGAACGAAAGCTTGCCCCCCTCATCCGGCGAGTAGGTGCCGGCATCCCAGACGATGACTTGTCCAGCCCCGTATTCCCCCTTTGGAATCACTCCTTCGAACGATGCGTAGTCGAAGGGGTGGTCCTCCACCATCACCGCCAGGCGCTTGTCCCGCGGGTTGAGCGAGGGCCCCTTCGGCACAGGCCACGACTTCAGCACCCCGTCGACTTCGAAGCGGTGGTCATAGTGCAGGCGGGTAGCCGCGTGTTTCTGAATCACATAAATGAGCGGCCCGCGAGCGTCTTTCTCAGCGCCCGGAGCAGGCTCGGGCGTCCGGTCGAAGTCGCGCTTTTCCCTGTATTTCTCGAGCACGAGCCTATTATGGCATCGCGCCTGGTCCCTTCGTGAGCTATGACACGATTTGTCTCAGAAATGCAACTTTTCCCTTCCTGCCGCCTCGTGCTGGCGCAACTACAGTCCGTTAACGTGGTGGTGGGAGGACAAATGAGGTTCCATCGGACTCCAGTAAAGTTGCGGAGGCCTCTGAGGCCCGGCGCCAACGGTGCAAGCGCCGATCCGGCGGTTGTCACCGACACAATCGAGGAGATCGTCAGGCTCGAAAACAAGGACCGCGAGCACATGGGATTCAGCGATGAGCTCGCGAACAAGATCACCGCGTTCAGCGGCAGCATGCTCTTCGTCTGGCTGCACGTGGCATGGTTCACCTTCTGGATGGCCATTAACGTCGCCTACCTCATCTTTCAGCCCTTTGACCCTTACCCGTTCGGTCTCCTAACTATGATCGTTTCGCTTGAAGCGATCTTCCTGTCCACTTTTGTGCTGATCACCCAAAACCGGCAGGCGCTTGCGGCGGACCGCCGGGCCAAGGTGGACCTGCAGGTCAACATGATCGCTGAGCGCGAGATAACCAAGCTCCTCGAGGTCGTGAATCATGTGCACGAGCACCTGGGTACAAATCCGGTACACGATCACGAGATCGAGGAGATGCAAAAGCCAACACACGTCGAAAAGCTCGCCCAGGCGATCGACGAGGCCGAACAGCAAATGGATCCAGAAGCCGCCCGTGGTCCCGAGAGCGCGGCGGACACCGACGCCTAGGCGAAAGAGAAGCAGGAATGAGTGCCTATCTCGATACGAAGGCGACCAATTCGTTCACCCGACCAGTTAGCGCTACCTGAAGCCCGCAAGCATCACCCTGACCTATCTACGCTACTTGGAGCTTTCCAGCCATCGATAGCTGGAAGCGCCTCGACAGAATCAATGTACGAACCGACGAGCGCTCTCCGACAACTCGGCTGACGTTGATGTCCTGCGCATGGTGCCCTTCGCTGGCCTTTTTTGTTAAGAATGGCATCGTCTGCCACGGCGACGGTCCTCCCTGCCGTTCCGCCACAGGAGTTCTTCACTCCTGATGGCTGAAGTCGCTGGTAGACTGTAGCCCGCGTCCTCACTTCCGGCGCAGCATTGATGCGCGCTCACAATAAGCAGCTGGAGGTAGCCGTGTTTAGTCTTACGGTAAATGGATTCGAGATTATTGCCCGGACTCTGATCATCTATGGGAGTTTGCTTCTCGCTTTGCGCGTCGCCGGCAAACGCGAGATCGGTCAGATGGCGACTTTTGACCTCGTAGTGATCCTGCTCATCTCCAACGCCGTGCAAAACGCGATGGTGGGCAGTGACGTCTCTGTCACCGGCGGCCTGATCGCTGCCGGTGCGCTCATCGCCGTCAACTACGGCGTCGCCACTGCCCGAGAACGCGTGACATGGGTGCGCGAGGCCGTCGAGGGCTCGCCCACCATCGTCGTCAGCAACGGCAGGCTCCTGAGACAGAACATCCGCCGTGAGGGTCTTGCAGAAGAGGAAGTTCTAATGGCGATACGAGAGCACGGACTCAATAACATAGGCGAGGTCCGGCTCGCGGTGCTGGAGACCGACGGTTCTATCAGCGTGGTTCAGGCGGGGAATGGTTCAATCACTGGGCGGCCTCGCAAGCGAACCCGACTGCCGTGGAGACGAGGCGGCTAGCGCCTATCCAGCCTTCCGTCTCCGGGCGGGCGCCGCCTCTTCCTCTTCTTCCTCCTCGCCCTTCTTGCGCTTCTTCGCCGCTTCCACGCTCGCTTTCAGCGCCGACATGATGTCTGTTACCTTTGCCGGCCCAGCCGCCGCCACTTCCGGGAGCTCCTCGCCCTCGAGCTTGGCCTCGATTACCTTCATTAAGGCCTCGCGGTATTCGTCCTTGTACTTCTCCGGTTCGAACTCCTCGCTAAGCAGGTCGATCAGCGTGTACGCCATCTCCAGTTCCTTCTCAGAGATTTTTACGTTCGGCAGCTCAGTCTTCTCGACCCTGAGCTCGTCCGGATAATAAAGCGTCTCAAGGATCAGCGTTCCGTCCATCGGCCGCAGCGCGCACAGCTGTTCTTTATTTCGCACCGCGATCTTGGCAATGCCCGTGAGGTTCTTCTCCCGGAGCGCAGTCATTAACAGCGCGAACGGCTTCATACCTTTGGCGTCCGGCTCGAGGTAATAGCTCTTTTCGTAGTACACGGGGTCGATCTCCTCGGCTTTCACGAACGCTGAAAGCTCGACCGTCTGCTTGCTCGGGAGGGGCAACTTCTCGAAGTCGTCTTCCGTCAGGACAACGTGCTCCTCTCGTGCATACTCGTATCCGCGGGAAACCTCATCCCATTCCACCGGCCGCTCATGCGTTGGGCACCAGCGCAACTGCTGGAGCCGCGTCCCGCAATCCTTGTGCAGGAGGTGAAAGGAGATATCTTTGCTTTGCGTGGCCGTATACAGCTTAACCGGGATGCTCACCATCCCGAAGCTGATCACCCCGTTCCAGATGGACCTAGGCATTGCGAATACCCTTTCTCGGCATCTCCGCGCTAGTCCGCCTTCAGAAATGCCTAAGGCTGGACTTAAATGATACCCCACACTCGAACAGCGGCGAAACGCGACCTCTTATCGCATACAATTTCAGAAAATCTACCGAAGCCAGTCCGGAGTAGCATCAATGGACCGTGAAGACGCCTGGAACATCCTCTGTGAGCACACAAGACCGAGCCGCTCCGCAAGCACGCCCTCGCCGTGGAGGCTGCGATGCGTGCCTACGCCCGCAAGTATGGCTCCGATGAAGAGCGCTGGGCGATCGTCGGTCTGCTGCACGACTTCGACTTCGAGATGCACCCCAACGTCCAAGAGCATCCCGTCAAGGGTGCCGAAATTCTCCGTTCGCGCGGTGTTCCGGAGGACATCGTTTATGCCGTACTCTGCCATGCGGACTATCTCGGCCTCGATCGCAAAACGCCCATGGACCGAGCGATTTACGCTGTCGACGAACTGGCCGGGTTCATTACCGCGGTCGCCCTTGTGCGCCCTGGCAAGAGCATCGATAGGACAAGGGATTCGCCCGCAACGTCAACCGCGATGACATCACGAAGGGTGCCGAGCAACTAGGCGTCGACCTGGACGAGCACATCGCCTTCGTGATCGAATCGCTCAAGCCGGTCGCTTCCCAGCTCGGCGTCGCCGGCGGCGCCGGCACCGGCTGAACCGGAGACCCGCCGCGATCGCCCACGCAGAAGCGCGGCGTCACGGTTGCCGCTTGTAACTTGTCGGTTTTGTCCCTGCTTGTCCCTGCTTGTCCTGCTTGTCTCACTCCGGCCAGTAGCGTGCTTCCGTATCCTTAATGAGCTCGACGTAGCGCTTCGTCTCTTCGTACATCACGCCGCTCATGGTCGCCCCGTAGCCTTGGTAATACGACGCGAGCGCCTTGTCCTTATCCCCGCCGGTCGCATCTAACAGCAGGCGCAAATAGCGCGTCCCCATCCTCACGTTGTCGTACGCGCTCAGGTCCTCGTGGAGTTCCCCGCCAATCACCGACTGTTTTAGCCATTGCGCCGTCGTTGGCATCAGTTGCATGAAGCCAATCGCTCCTGCCGGGCTCACGGCATGCTGTCGCCAGCCGCTCTCCAGCCAGGCCAAAGCTTTGACCATTCCGGGGTCCAGCCCTTGCTCGCCCGCCAGTTCATTGAACATCTTCTCCACGTCCGGATCGTCCGGGGGATGGGTGGCTGCCTGGACTGTCGGTTCTACGGGTGGCAGCGCGGCCCCGGGCACCTTGAGCTTCTGTCCCGGAACGATGTGCTGCATATCGGAGATCTCGTTCGCCTCAGCAAGTGCCCGTGTTGTAATGTCAAACTTGACGGCGATCTTGCTCAAATAGTCACCGGGCTGCACCTCATAATCGATCGTGCCGGGCTGCGCCGGCTTGTCTCGTTCCGGAAGCTTAATGATCTGCCCGGGCAACAGCAGATCGGGGTACTTGATATCGTTCAGCTTCACCAGTTCGTCGACGCTCGTGTGATACAGGTCGGCGAACCGGGTGATGCCGGGGCGAGTCGTCCGCTACAGCGAGCCCGCCTGTTGCAAGCCAGAGCGCCAGAGCTGCTCCCAGCGCGGCAGCAAGCCGCCACATTATTCGCATCTCTCCCTCCCCTTTGGTGTCTCGGTATCGATGCAGCTATAAAGACGCAGAGAGGCACCTATTGTTGCGTCTCGGGTTAAGGCGAATCGGGGCATAAACGCAATGCTATCGGCAATTGGCACGAGTTTCGTAAACTGCTACCCGGTCATTGAGGAGGTCCAAGATGGGTGAAACGTATGGGATCGAGGCGCTGGCTCTGGACGTTGCCGAAGTTGTCGCTCGCTACTCAGACGACAGACAGCGCGTCGGGGCCATCAAACCGTCGCTCGCCCGCTGGATGGAACGGCAGGAAGGTTTGCGCCCCGAGCACCGGCTCCCGTGCGAAGGTAACCGCGCTTGCGGCCACCTCCTCCACACCGCCTCCGATGGCTCCTTCTTCATGATCTCTGTCGTTTTCCCGCCGGGCACGAGCAGCGGCGTCCATTATCACGGTGCCTGGGGCGTCATTGGCATTCTTGAGGGCGAGGACGAGGAGACGAAGTACGCCCGCGCGGATGGCCTATCGGCGGTCGGCGCCGGCCAGGAGTGCGAGCTCGAGAAGACGGGCGTTCACCACTTCCCGCCCGGTAGCATTACCCATCTTCTGCCGCCGGACGAGGGCTTTCACCGTGTGCGCGCCGCCGCCGGCGCCAACGGTGTCTCGATCCACATTTTAGGCGGCACAGCCGAAACCCACCCTCACTTCCTCTGTGACAACGCCACCCGCAAGCTCGTCGACTTCCCGATGCAAACACTTTTGGGCTGACATGGTAGCCGATCTCCGCATCTCCTCCGAACCGATGGCGCCCGAAAGCGATGCTCAGTTCCTGCGCGATGGCCTGTCGCTTTACAACGTGGCCCGTACCGGCTACGACCACTGGCGCCCACTGAAGCTATTCATCCGCGATGAAACCGGCCTGATTCGAGGCGGTCTGCTGGGCCATATCTGGGGCGGGTGGCTTCATATCACCGACCTGTGGTTGGATGAGGGTGCACGCGGCGGGGGCTTAGGCCGGAAACTAATGAAGACCGCGGAGGCTGAGGCGCGCGCTGACGGCTGCCGCTATGTGCATCTTGACAGCCACAGCTTCCAGGCTCCGGATTTCTACAAGAAGCTCGGATATGAAGAATTCGGTCGCCTCAACGACTCCCCTCTCGGCCACCAGCAAGTCTTCCTCTGGAAGCGCCTACGATAGCACTCCAAAATCGGTCCACCTGTTCGTCGCCTCTCCCCAGGCCACCTCCACGTGCTCAATACGTGCAGACCTTGGCCCTTCGCGGAGGTACTCCAGAAGTTGCTCGAGGTCCTGGCGCGGGCCCTCCGCAATGACCTCAACCGACTGCCCGTCGTCGAGGTTGCTCACGTATCCCGTCAGCCGCAAAAACCGCGCCCGCGTATAGACGAACTGCCGAAAGTTGACTCCCTGCACCCGCCCGCGCATGATTGCGCGGAGCGAGCAGGTCCCATCTTCATCCAATCAGACGACCTCGCGACTCGCTCACCCCTTCTTCATTTCCCGTGCTTAACGGCGGTTCGCCAAACGAAAGCTGTCATCGCAGCACAAGCGATAGCTATTGGCAGAAACTCAAAAGCGTCCTTCTCCACCAGAATTGCGAGCAATGAGGCCGTGCAGAACGCTGGGAACAGGGAGAACAACAACATGCCGTTCCGAGTAAAGGTCATATCCTCTCGATAACTCTTTTCGCCCGGGTCGAAAGGTAGGCGCCCCCGAGTAACTAATGAAAATACCGAAATGCCGCCTATTATGGTAGCTATCGCCATGAGTATCGAGTGCATGGGTTAGCCAAGCACTTCCGCCAGCGCTTCTTGCACCACCTGCGCCGGCAGGTCATCTCGTAGGACTGGCCGCCCGACCCCTTCCAGAAGCACCCACCGAATCGATTTGCCGCTTACCTTCTTGTCCAGCGCCATAGCCGCCTCCACCCCGGCGCGGTCGATCCCCTCCGTCTTCACCGGCAGACGATACGCCTCGAGAAGGCTCCGTTGGCGCTCGACGGCATCCGTCGTAAGCAACCCGAGCCGCTCGCTGATGCGGGCCGCCGCCATCATCCCGATCGCTACGGCTTCCCCGTGCAGGAAGCGCCCATACGCCGTCGCCGACTCTATGGCGTGCGCCAGCGTGTGGCCGTAGTTCAGCATAGTCCTCTCGCCGCTCTCCTCTTTCTCGTCTGCGCTCACGACTCGCGCCTTGATTGCAATGCTCTTCTCGATCGCTTGAGTTGTTGGCTCGCGTTCGAGCTTTAGAATCTGTTCGCCGCTGTCTTCGAGGAGTGAAAGCAGCTCTCCATCCGCGATCATCGCGTGCTTGATTACTTCCGCCCAGCCGGAGAAATACTCACGCGGCGGTACCGTCCGTAACGTCGCCACATCCGCAAGAACGAACCGCGGCTGGTAGAACGCGCCGATCATGTTCTTCGCGCGCGGGTGATTGACTCCCACCTTCCCGCCGATCGCCGCATCCACCATCGCTAGTAAGCTTGTCGGCACGTGAACGAGGGGCAGGCCTCGCGCGAACGTGGCCGCCACATAGCCGGCCAAATCCGTCACCATGCCACCACCCAGCGCCACTATCGCATGTCCCCGCTCCGCTTTGCGCTCGACGAGCCAATTGTAGATTTCCGATGCCGTCCCCAGCGACTTGCTGCCCTCGCCGGGAGGTACGGTATACGAATCGAACGGCAATTCCGCGGCGCGCAGCGCGGCCTCGATTTGGTCTCCATGATGATGGAACACCGCCTGATCGCTGATTACATAGACCTGTCGGGCGACTCCAGCCTTCCGAAGGCGCTCGCCTAGCCCAGAGAGCACTCCCCACCCGACGAATACGGGGTATTCGCCGCCCCCCGTGCGGACAATCGATGCAGCGCCTTCCGGAATTATGTGCAGCGCGCCCGGCGGCGCCTTGGCCTCTGGATCCGTCAGCGCGGCGAGCCGGTCAGGATCTACGGATATCGATTCCGCAACTTCGTCGTATGCCCGGGCTAACTCGCCGGCTACTTGCTTCGGCGTAAGCGCATCCGTGTTCACCGTCCAGTCGCAGAGCGCGTACAAGTGTTGCCGTGCTTCCTTTAGCGCGCGGATGCGCGAAAGCGGGTCTCCGGTTGCTAGAAGCGGCCGGTCCAACGCCCGTCCTCCGCTGCTCAGCCTGCGCAGTATTGTCTCTGGCCGCACTTCCAGACACACCACGAAACCGCCGTCCGCCATCGCACGGCGGTTCTCCGCGCGTAGGATTGCACCCCCGCCCGTGGACACAACCACGCGCTCGCCGGAGCATGCCGTCCGGATGGCCTCTGCTTCCAGGTCGCGGAAAAGTTCCTCACCGCCCTCATGAAAGATCTCGAGGATCGAATTCCCGGCTGCGCGTTGCACCATGTCGTCGGTGTCAGAGATCTCCCAGCCGAGCGTCCCGGCAACGATAGACGCGACAGCTGTCTTTCCCGCACCCGAAAAGCCCGTGAGCACGATTCGAGACGGGCGGGTCACTGCCCATCCTCACCCTGATAGAGCCCCGCCTCCGCCTTCTCCATCCAGCGTTCCGGCCGCTGCAGCTCGGTGAACCCGAACTGCCGGTAGAGGCCATGCGCATCGCGCGTGCCCAGAATCCAGCGCCGAAGCCCCTGAAGCTCTGGATGCCCCATGACCGCCCGCATCAGCAGCTTCGATAGTCCTCTCCCCCGGTACGCCTCCTCGATATACACATCGGCGAGGTAGGCGTACGACGCGCGGTCGCTGATTACGCGGGCGAACCCAACCTGGTCGCCGCCGGCATAGACCCCAAACGGGATCGAGTTCTCGATCGATCGCTCTACCAGTTCGAGCGACACGCGTTCCGCCCAGTAGCTGCGTGTGAGAAAGGCGTGGATTCTTTTCACATCAAGCTTCTGTCGGTCGCAGCTTATGAGGGTATCGCCCTCCCGCGCTTCAAAGACCATGGCGAGCGATTACCCGCCTCGCGGCCCGATCGTCGCCTGGTATCCCTCGAAGTTCCGCATCGTCTCGCCCAGTGAGTCTCCGCCGAACTTCTCCAGTATCGCGCGGGCCAGCACAAACGCGACCATCGCCTCTCCGATTACGCCCGCCGCCGGCACGGTGCAGACATCGGAGCGCTCGTAGTGCGCCTGAATCTCCTCCGCGGTGTGCAGGTCCACGGACGGCAGCGGGTTCGAAAGCGTCGAAATCGGTTTCAGCGCACCACGGACGACGACCGGCTCGCCGTTCGTCATGCCGCCTTCCAGCCCGCCCGCGCGGTTCGACGCCCGTCGCCATGGACGGCCTTCCCACTGTTCCGGCGGCAAGATCACATCATGAGCCTCAGATCCAGGGCCCGCTGCCACTGCGAACCCGCCACCGATCTCGACGCCCTTCACCGCGTGGATGCTCATGACGCCCTGCGCCAGCTGCCCATCGAGCTTGCGGTCCCACATAACGTGCGAACCGAGCCCGATCGGCACGCCCGTCGCTACCATCTCGAAGACGCCTCCTAGGGTATCGCCGGCGTCTCGCGCCGCATCGATCGCTCGCACCATCCGCTCACCGGCTTCCGTATCAGCGCAGCGCACCGGCGACCCCTCTACCTCTATCCAATCGTTCGCAGCGTCCGTCTGCGCGCAGATATCCCCAATCGACACAGTATGCGAGTGGACTTCGATACCAAACTCCCCGAGAAACCGGCGGCAGACGGCCCCAACGGCTACGCGCGCCGCCGTCTCCCGCGCCGACGCCCGCTCGAGCACGTTGCGCGCATCGTCGAAGCCATACTTCATCGTGCCCGCCAGGTCCGCGTGTCCCGGACGCAGCCGCGTCACCTTCTTCGGCTTGCCCTCGTATGGGCCCACCTGCATCACCTCTTGCCAGTCCTCCCAGACCTTGTTCTCGATCATCATCGCGACAGGACCGCCGAGCGTTAGGCCATGGCGCACTCCACCCAGGATTTCGGCTCGGTCCTGCTCCAGCTGCTGTCGTTTCGAGCGCCCGTAGCCACCCTGCCGGCGCCGCAGGTCCCGCGCGATGTAGTCTTCGGTCAGCGGCATTCCCGCCGGAATGCCCTCCAACAGTGCGACGAGCGCCTTGCCGTGGGACTCGCCGGCGGTGAGGAAGCGCAGCTCCGTCATCGCTTGAAAGGCGGCGCGGGCGTCCCCGCATCTTCGTCTTCGGAAGGCTTGGGCGCTTCTACTTCGATCGGCAGCGGCTGGCCGAGGTCATCCATCCGATAACGCCCACCCAGCGCCTCCACGATCTGCGCTGGCGTCCACTCTTCCCAATCGACTTGGCGCGCATCGTCTCTCGTCGCCGTCGTCGAAAGTATGCATACGCGTTCGGTGGCGTGATCCGCTTCTCGCATCGTCATGTAGGCGTCGATCTGCACCCGCCCCGGCTTGTAGTGAGGCAGTTCATAGAGCAGCACGTCCAGCCCCTTGGCTGCCACCGCCATCGCCTCGCGGAGCGGGTTCGCCGTCTCCATCCACCGGCCATTCAGCAACCGGTAGTCGCCCTCCGCCTGGCACGAGACCCTCACGAGCTCGGCATCCACCTCGACTATCTGCATGCTCTGAATCCCGCGCCAGACCTCCTCCGGCACCTCCTTCGGTCGCTTCATCGACCGCCAGGCGCCCAGCGAGTCTTCTACGATATCCCTGATGACCTTCACATCCCCCTCGGCCGCCGCCTTCCGCCAGGCGAGCGCCGCACGAGTGCCCTGCACGACGATGTAAGTCACAATCAGAAACAGGATGAAAAGGCCGAGTACCGCCCACTCCACGCTATTTCCTCCCCCTCGCGGCCTCTGCCTCAACCGCCGAGCGCGCTGCCTCCAACATTATGTCGACTGGCGCCTTCTGGCCCGTCCATAGCTCGAACGATGTCGCGCCCTGATACACGAGCATCGGTAATCCTCCCAGCACGCGCGCGCCACGCTTCCGCGCTTCGGCCAACAGAGGCGTTTCAGCCGGGTCGTAAACCAGGTCATACACGAGCATTTCGGACCGGATTAGATCGATGGGGATCGGAGATTCCGAATCAAAACCCGCTGAACCAGCGGAAGTACAGTTTAGCAGAAGGTCGCAGGAACCCATCACCGCCGCCCACGAGGCGTACATCTCGGGCAGCGCCCGCAGCTCGCTCTGGTCAGCTTGCGGGCGCAGGTCCTCTACAAGCCTGTTTGCTCGCGAGAGAGTGCGATTGATGACCGTGACCGATGCAGCACCCGCCTCGAGCAGGCCCGCAACCACGGCCCTCGCCGCGCCCCCCGCCCCCGCGACCACAACCCGCTTTCCCTCCGGCTCGAACCCGCCATTGTCCCGCAGGGCCCTCATCAGGCCAGATAGATCCGTGTTGTAGCCGAAAAGCCTGCCGTCGCGGTTCACGATCGTATTCACCGCCCCGATCTTGCCTGCGACCTCGTCAACTTCATCCAGCATCGCCAGCACGTTCTCTTTGTGCGGAATCGTTACATTCGCCCCGAGTACCGTCGGGGAGCGCATCGTCTTGATTCTCGTCTGCAGCCCGTCCGACGCCGTCGGCCACGCCTCGTACACGATGTCCAGCCTCAGGTGATTGAGCGCAGCCTGTTGGAACACGGGCGACAGCGACCGCTTGAGCGGAAAGCCGATCACCCCGAGGTATTTCAGCATGTCACGCCCGCGCGGCGGTCAAGGCGGCGTTCCAAGATCCCCGCCGTACCGCTGTATGTTCTCCAGATGCTCCTGAAACGTCTCCGCAAACGCGTGCGACCCGTCCGGTTTAGCGACAAAGAACTGGAAATTGGTGTTCGCCGGGTTTAAGACCGCTTTGATGGAATCCAGTCCCGGGCTGCAAATCGGCCCCGGCGGTAGCCCGCTCTCGATCCGCGTGTTGTACGGCGAATCGATATCCAGGTCTTCCCTCGTAAGCTCCTTCTTCCAGTACCCGAACTCGCTGACATTCGCCGGGTCGCTCGCGAGCGCATACTGCACCGTCGGATCGGCCTCCAGCGCGATACCGAGTCTCAGCCGTTTTAGGAACACCTGCGCCATTATCGGCCGCTCCTCCGGTACCACCGCCTCCCGCTCGATGATTGAGGCCAGCGTCACCACCTCATGCAGCGTCAGACCTTCCGCGGATGCCTGCTCTTCCACCGAAGCCGGAACATTATCTGCGAACGCCTGCAACATTCGCTGCACAACATCCCGTCCCGTGTCTCGATTCCTGATCGGGTACTTCGCCGGGAACAGGTATCCATCCAACCGCTCGTTGACCTTCAGATTCTCCAGGAACGAAAACTGGTACTCGCCCCGGCGCGCCGCCGCCAAAAACTCCGTCCGGTCGATGCCCTGACGCGCGACGGCGTCCGCGATCTCTTCCAGCCTCGACCCCTCTACCACTGTCACAGATTTGCTCGAAACGATCCCGCTGCGTATCCGGTAAACCGCATCCAGCTCCGGCGTTTCACGTGCGAACTCGTATTCGCCTGACTGGAGCAGCCGGTCATACCCAAGGAAGGATACGAGCACTCGGAACTGCGCCGCCGAACCGATCACACCCCGCGCCTTTAGACTAGCGGCAATTTCTTCGGTACTTGCCCCTGCATCTATGGTGACGGTCACTGGGTCACCCTCCGGACTTGCCGCCGCATGATATGCCGCAACGTCATCAACATCATTCGCCGGCCCCGCGAGGACGAGCCAGGTCGCCAGGGCCAGGCACAGCAATACCAGCGCGCCGGCGGCGACGGATCTCATGCGGTCACTGAGCGTCTGCGATCAAGGAATGCCTGAAGCATGATTGCCGCAGCGATCGCATCCCGCCTCCCCTTCTCCTCTTGGGAGCGGCGCCCGGTCCGGGCTCGCGCCGGTTCGCTGCGGCCTGCCTGGACGGTCGTTAACCTTTCGTCCCAGGTATGTACCGGAATCACCAACCGGGCCTGCAGCCCTTCCACCACTTGAAGCGCCCGTTGTGCTTGGCGTCCAACCGCGCCCGTCATAGACAGCGGGAGCCCGATGACAACTTCATCGGCCCCTTGCGCCTCGAGCAGCAGCGTTATCGCCGCGATTTGATCATCTCCCCCCGCCACCGCTGTTAGCGGGACTGCTATTTGCGTCCGGTCGTCCGCCGCGGCCACCCCAATGCGCTTCTCGCCTAGATCGAGACCTATTATTCGCATCCGCTTCAGGCGCTGCGTGGCCCATTGCCGGACAGCATCTCCCGGACCGCCTCCGGCACGATCGCCAGGGCGGCCCCAATCTTTGACGCGTCTTTTCCGCCACCCTGCGCCATTTCCGGCCTTCCCCCGCCGCCGCCGCCGGCCACTGCCGCTACCCGCTTCAGTATTTCCCCCGCTTTTGGCCCCTTCGGAATGACATCCCCGCTTACGATCGCCAAACACAGCCACGCCCGAGGGCATCGTCTTACGAACCGCATCCGCGGAATAGCGCAGCGCATCCAAGCTCGGCAGGTCCATTTGCGATGCCACCACCTTCACGCCGTCTACATCGACTGCGCCTGCTACCACCTCCTCCATCTTGGGGGCCGACGAGAGCGATCGCTGTAACCTCTCGATTTGTTTGCGCTGTGACTCCCGTTCCGCCGTCCACGCATCAAGACGTACGATCAAGCTTTCTCTCGGCGCTCCCAGCCTCCGCGACATCTCATCGACATCTGCCCTAAGCGCGCGCACATACTCCTCAGCGCCCCGCCCGGAAAGCGCCTCAATCCGCCGCATCCCCGCTCCAATCGAAGACTCAGCGGTTATCACCACAATGCCGACATCCCCCGTCCGCTTGCAGTGGGTGCCGCCGCAAAGCTCGGCGCTGAACCGCGGTACGACCGTATTTACCTCAACGACCCGCACTTCTTCACCGTACTTTTCACCGAAGAACGCCAGCACACCTTCTGACATCGCCTCATCGAAAGATGTCAGCCGCGTATGCACCGGCAAGTTCTGTCGCACTTTCCCGTTGACCAGCCCTTCGACCTCCGCCAGCTGCCCGGCCACCACTGGTTCTGTGTGCGTGAAGTCGAAGCGCAGCCGGTCCGGCGCCACCAGCGACCCGGCCTGCTTGACGTGCATGCCCAGCACCTTGCGCAACGCCGCATGCAGCAAGTGCGTCGCCGTATGGTTCCGCATCGTGTCCGCCCTCTGCCCCGGGTCTACGCGCGCCGTGACCTCATCCCCAACCGCGATCCGCCCTTCAACGACGCATCCCCTGTGCACGATCAGCCGCTCGGCCACCCGCTGCGTGTCCTCCACCACCATTCGCCCATTTGGCCCAATGATCTCGCCCCGGTCGCCCACTTGCCCTCCACCTTCAGCGTAGAACGGCGTTCGGGCCAGCAACACTTCAGTGGCGCCCTCCTCCGTCTGGACTTGGGCGCGACCATCCGTCACCACGCCGACTACCGGCGTACGCGCCTCCAGCCCGTCGTAGCCGCTGAATTCGGTCCTGTCGAGGCCAAGCGAGCCATACAGCACGTCCGCTAACACCGCGCCTGCACCTCCGGCCCCTGCCCTCGCGCGCTCCCTCTGTTGCTCCATCTCAACTTCGAATCCCGCCTCGTCCACGATTAGCCCCTGCGCGGCCGCAATCTCTCTCGTCAGTTCAATCGGAAAACCATAAGTATCGTGCAAGAGGAAAGCATCGGCGCCCGAGAGTTCCTTGCGTGCTCCCTTCTTGCCTATCAGGCTTTCGAGCATCTCCAGCCCGCGGCTCAGCGTCGCATCGAACCGCTGCTCCTCTGGCCCCACAATTTCTTTCACGAAGCCGCGCGTGCGCTCCAGTTCCGGGTATGAGGCTCTCATCGCCCCGATTACCGTATCCATCATTTCTGCGACAAACGGCTCCTCGATTCCCAGTTGCCGCCGCCCGAAGTACACCGCTCGCCGCAGCATCCGCCGCACAACGTAACCGCGTTCTTCATTCGAGGGCAGCACCGGCGTCCGTTCGTCGCCTATAAGAAATGTCACCGCCCGCGAGTGCTCTGCCACAATGCGCATCGCACGGTCGGTCTTCTCATATTCTCCGTACTTCTTTCCCGATAGCTCCTCGATTCGCCGGATGATAGGCGCGAACAGCTCGGTATCATACGGCGAGGCCAATCGGTTCTTGTCCCAGCCCTCACTTTCGAATAGCAGCACCGTGGCCACGCGCTCGAGGCCGGACCCGGTGTCGATGTTCTTTGAAGGCAGCGGTGTTCGTTTCTCGCCGTCGCAGTTGTACGACATGAACACGAGGTTCCAGATCTCGAGAAACCGCCCGCATTCGTGCGATGGCTCGCAGGCCGGCCCGCAGCCGAATTGCTCGCCGAAGTCGTAGTAAATCTCCGAACAGGGCCCGCACGGCCCGTTGTCGCCGGAGAACCAGTAGTTCTCATCCTCCCCGTAGCGCCTGATCCGTTCCTCGGGCACGCCGACCTTACGCCACAACTCGTAAGCCTCGTCGTCGTCGAGATAGGCTGAAGCCCAGAGCCGCTCTTCCGGAAGCTTCAACACCTCTGTTACGAACTCCCACGCCCAGGGCACCATCTCCGCTTTGAAGTAATCTCCGATCGAGAAATTGCCCAGCATCTCGAAGAACGTCAGGTGCTTCGTATCCCCAACCATCTCAATGTCGGTCGTCCTGAAGCACCTCTGCACGCTGGCCAGTCGGTTGTGTGGCGGCTTAGATTGCCCCATGAAGTACGGCTTGAACTGCACCATGCCGGCGCTCGTAAACAGCAGAGTCGGGTCGCCCGGCGGCACGATCGGCGCGCCAGTCACGCGACGATGCCCGCGCTCTTCAAAAAAGCGGAGAAACGCCTCTCTCAATTCGTGCGTATTCATGCGAATCGATTATATCTTGGCCTCTGCACTCAAGTAGGTGGCACTCCTCTCCTGGCTCCTGCCTCCTGGCGCTCCTCTCCTTGACAGCCTTCCGAAATCGCCCCTACGATATTCACAAAGCTGAGACTTGAATCGAGCAAACGCTCCTTGGGCACTGAAGAACCTCCAGATACTTCGGAAGCCGCGCATCTGCGGCTTGAGCTCAACTATTCGCTAACGACGCGCAGGTGTCCCGCGTCTCCCCTAATGCCAATCATCAATTGATTCCCATGATAAAGAGAATGCCGGTGGCTCGTCGGCCCTCCTTACCTTCCGGTCAGGAAGTTTGCAAGCTCGCCGGTTTGCAGGCCTGGCGATGACTAAGAACCGCACGGACTCCGGCCAGCCTCCAACCCCGCCCTCTGCTGTCCGTGAAGTCGCTCAGACCACGGGCTCGACCATCATGGACCTGAAAAGCACTTACATTGATCCGGACATCGAAGTGGGCCCCGGCACTGTCATCTATCCGAACACGACCATCCTCGGTCAGACCACGATCGGCGCCCGCTGCCGCATCGGCCCCAACACCGTCATTTCCGACAGCCGCATCGACGACGAAGTGACTGTCTTCGCTTCCGTCGTCGAAGGTAGCACCATCGAGCGCGCCGCCGGCGTCGGTCCCTTCAGTCACCTCCGTCCGGGCACACATCTCGAGCCTGGTGTCCACATAGGTAACTTCGTCGAGGTCAAGGCCTCTCGTATCGGTGCAGGGAGCCGCGCCGGCCACTTCAGCTACATCGGTGATGCGCACGTCGGTGCCGATGTGAACATCGGCGCCGGTACTGTCACCTGCAATTACGACGGTGAAAACAAGAATGAGACCGTCATCGAGGACGGCGCCTTCATCGGCAGCGACACCATGCTCGTTGCCCCGGTTCGAGTCGGGCGGAAGGCCGCTACCGGCGCCGGCTCTGTCGTCACCAGAGACGTGCCGGACGGGGCCAAAGTCGCCGGTGTACCCGCTCGGCTGACGCCAACCATTGAGAACAAGCGGCCTAATTCATTACGCAGGACCTCGAATTCAGCGCCCACCCATCCATCCGCCTCGTCGAAGCTGCCTACTTCAGCGCGCAGTCGCTCTCGGAAATCCACGACAAGCGAGAACTTGCCGGCAAGGCGGGCCCGCAAGAAACGTGGATAGCGATACCGTTCTCGCCCTGCTCTTCCTGGCCGTAGGGGTCATTGTCTTCATCGTCGTCGTCGCCGCAGAGGCCGGCGTCATTGCAGGCATGCGCGAGCGCGCGATGCGCGAGCCAGCCGAATCGCGCATCGAAGCCTTGCGCCGCTTCTATCACGAGCGCCAGCTGACCCTCTCCTCCCTTACCCTCGCCCGTAACCTCGCTCTGGTCGGTGTCACCGCGATCGTGGTCTTCCTCGTCCTTCGCGAGTGGAGCGACAGCTGGCTCGCCCTTGCCACCACGACGATTGCCGTAGCCGCCGCCTTCCTCCTTCTCCAGGCATTTCCGCGAGCTCTAGTAACCCAGGATCCCAGTGGCTCCCAGAAGGCGCTCGCTCCCATTGTCAATTTTATCCGCGTGGCCTTTCGACTGCCGGTCCTCATCCTTGACGCCCCTATGGGAGTCGTCCTTCGCACGTGGCAGCGCAGGCAGGCCGCTATCGCCGGAGGCGCCGAGGAGCTCATCCTCCTCATCGAAATGGAGCAGGCCAGCGCTTCGCTCCACGAGGATGAGCGCCAGATGATCCGCGGCGTCATCGAGCTCGAATTTACGGCCGTCCGCGAAGTGATGGTCCCTCGCACCGACATCGTCGCGGTCGAAATTAGCGCGCCGTTTGAGCGCACGTCCGCCCTTATGGTTGAGCACGGTTTCTCGCGTCTGCCGGTTTACGACGAGAACCTCGACAACATTCTCGGAATCGTCCACGGCAAGGAAGTCATGAAACACCTGGCGAACGGTGGCCGGCAGCCCAGCCTGCGCGACCTCATGCGCCCGCCTCACTTCGTACCCGAAAGCAAGAAGGTGCACGAACTGCTCGCGGAGAT
Organism: Chloroflexota bacterium; assembly: GCA_005880075.1. Classification (GTDB taxonomy): domain Bacteria; phylum Chloroflexota; class Dehalococcoidia; order SM23-28-2; family RBG-16-64-32; genus CF-163. Next base: position 21,913 of record VBJT01000153.1, on the reverse strand, counting down.
GCGTGAGAAACAGATATCGATCGCCGTCGTAGTCGATGAGTACGGCGGCACTGCGGGACTTGTCACCATCGAGGACCTCCTCGAAGAAATCGTTGGTGAGATTAGGGACGAGTTCGACATTGAGGACCAGCCCGTCCAGTTACTTGCTTCCGATGAAATTATCGTCGACGCTCGCGTTGCCATTGATGACTTGAGCGAGATGTTCCACGTCTCGATCAAGAAGAATGACTTCGACAGTATTGGCGGCTTCATCATCAACGAACTCGGCCGCATTCCCAGCGTCGGCGACAACGTCCGCGTCAACGGCATTAGCCTCAAGGTCCTCAGCGTGGCCGGCCGCCGCATCAAGAAGGTCCGCGTTACCAAGCTTCCCGAACACGAACTCCAGCCCGGCAGCGATAACGGCGTCCGCTAGGCAACATTCAGTATTCACTGATTTAGTGCCATTCGCCCCTTCAGACTTGACCCATGCGCTATGCTAACATTGCCGCCTAAATGACAACCGAAACCAGGCCCAACACAGCAACCCCGCTCGAAGAGCTCAAGTACTGGACGGCGTTCCACCGCATCCCCGGTATCGGCCGTGTGCGCTATCAAGCGCTGCTTGGCCGCTTCGGCCCGCTGGCGGATGCTTGGAGCGCCGGGCCAACGGACCTGCGTTCAGCCGGCCTTGAGGATCGCATCGTCCGCGCGATTACCACTGGGCGGCCGAACATCAACCCTGATATCGAAGTCGAGCAGCTCGGTAGGCACGGCGTTCGCGCTCTCACTTGGAACGATGAGGATTACCCGGCGCTCCTTAAAGAAATCGACGACGCGCCGCCCGTTATTTATGTGCGTGGCCATCTCTCTGCCGCCGACAAGTGGGCGCTTTCAGTCGTTGGTACACGCAGGCCAACGCCATACGGCCGTCAAGTCGCGGAGGAGATTACCTATCAGCTCGCCTCCAACCAAATCTGCGTGGTTAGCGGCCTTGCCCGCGGCATCGACGCGATCGTCCACCACTCGGCTATCCAGGCGGGCGGGCGAACTGTTGCGGTCCTCGCCTGCGGTCTCGACATCGTCTATCCGTTGGAGCATGCCAAACTCGCACAGGACATCGTCGAGCACGGCGCTCTCATCAGCGAGTACCCGCTCGGCACGCAGCCACGCGGAGACTATTTTCCTCGCCGCAACCGCATTCTTTCCGGCATGACCCTCGGCGTTCTTGTAATCGAAGGCGACCTCAAGAGTGGCGCGATCATCACCGCGCGTTGGGCCGCCGACCAGAACCGCGAAGTCTTCGCCGTCCCCGGCAGCATCTTCTCGCCCCAAAGCCGGGGCACCAATGACCTCATTCAACAGGGCGCCAAGCTCGTCCAAAGAGTAGAAGACGTCCTGGAGGAACTGAACCTCACCATGGTTCCCCACCAGATTGAGATGCAAGACCTTATGCCTGCTACGGATACGGAAGCGGGCCTGCTGCGTCATATAACGAAGGAACCGGTACACATCGATGAGCTGTGTCGGCTTAGCTTCCTCCCTATTTCAACGGTAAGCAGCGTACTCGCCATGATGGAGTTGAAAGGTCTGATCAAGCAGATGGGCCCAATGGCCTATGTCCGCGCCCAATCGAGAGCAGCCGCCGGAGCGCGCGCTGCAGAAGGAACATGGCGGTGACGCCGAGGAACAACAAGAGCCTCGTTGTGGTCGAGTCGCCCGCCAAGGCGAGAACCATTTCCCGCATCCTCGGCTCCAGGTATGACGTAAAAGCGTCCATCGGGCACGTGCGCGACCTTCCCAAGCGCGATCTGGGCATCCAGATCGATGACGGCTTCCTGCCGAAATACGTCGTGCCGAAAGAAAAGGCACGCACCGTCAAAGAAATCCGCGACGCGGCTCAGAAGGCGGGCAACATCTACCTGGCCACCGACCCCGACCGCGAAGGTGAGGCGATCGCTTGGCATCTACTTGAAGCCGCTGATCTCGGCGCCTTGCCGCTGCATCGCGTTGTCTTCCACGAGATCACCCCGGAAGCAGTCCAGGAGGCGTTCGAACACCCGCGCGACATCGACATGAAGCTCGTGGACGCGCAGCAGGCCAGGCGCGTTCTCGACCGCCTCGTCGGCTACCGGCTGAGCCCATTTCTCTGGACGAAAGTCCGGCGTGGCCTCTCTGCTGGCCGGGTGCAGTCAGTTGCGGTCCGTCTCGTCGTCGAGCGTGAGCGTGAGATCCAGGCGTTCACGAGACAGGAATTCTGGACCATCGACGCACAGCTCGAGAAGCCCCAGGTTGCGCCCTCGTTCCGCGCCCGCTTCCAGGGCCTCGCGGGCAAGAAGCAGAAACTTGAGATCCCCAACGAAACAGAGGCCCAGCGGCTTGTTGCGCTGCTCCAATCGGCTGGCTACCGAGTGGCCAGCGTCCAGACCAAAACGCAGCCGCGACGGCCGGCTGCCCCCTTCATCACGAGCACGCTCCAGCAGGAGGCATCCCGCAAACTCGGGTTCTCCACCAAGCGCACAATGCAGATCGCTCAGCAACTGTATGAAGGCATCTCGCTGGGCTCCGAAGGTGAAGCCGGTCTCATCACATACATGCGCACCGACTCGACAAACGTAGCCGCGTCCGCCCAACAAGAGACTCGTGCCTACGTTACCGAGCGCTTCGGCCGCGAATTCCTCCCGGCCGCTCCACGCGTCTACGCCAAGAAGGTCAAAGGCGCTCAAGAAGCACACGAGGCGATCCGCCCCACACACGTCCGACGTGAGCCGGAGGCCGTTCGGCGGTACCTTAACAACGACCGGTTCCGCCTCTATAACCTCATTTGGCAGCGAATGGTGGCCAGCCAGATGGCCGACGCCCTGTTCGACGTCACAACGGCTGATATCGAAGCTAAGCCCAGCGGCGGCCGAAATCCGCTCCTCCTTCGCGCGACGAACACCCAGCTCCAGTTCGCTGGCTTCCGCCAGGTCTACATCGAGGGACGGGACGACGATACCGAAGAAGACCTCGGAAATAACCCGCTTCCTACCCTAAGCGAGGCCGACGTGCTGCGGGCGCTGGGGTTCTTCCCCGAGCAGCACTTCACAGAGCCGCCGCCGCGCTACGCGGAAGCTACGCTCATCAAGGCGCTCGAGGAGAAGGGCATCGGGCGCCCCAGCACCTACGCGCCGACAATGTCCACCATCCAGGACCGTGGCTACGTCGAAAAGGAAGGCCGCTATTTGAAGCCTTCCGTTCTGGGTTTCGTCGTAAATGATCTCCTGGTCGAGCACTTTCAGGACTTCGTTGACATCGGCTTCACCGCCGGCATGGAGAATGAGCTCGACGACATCGCAAGCGGAGATCGTCGCTGGCAGCCGGTCGTCCAGGAGTTCTATAACCCCTTGGAGAAAGCTCTTACTGTGGCCAAGGATGCTGCTCCAAAGCAGGTCGAGACCACAGACGTGCAGTGTCCCGAATGCGGAAAGCCTATGCTCATCCGCTGGGGCCGGCGGGGCCGCTTCCTCGCCTGCTCTGGCTTCCCCGAGTGCAAAGGCACCCTCCCGCTCGAAGGCGAAGAGCAGCAGGAAGCACCTCAGGCGACAGACGAGAAGTGTCCCGAATGCGGCTCGCCCATGGTAATCAAGAGCGGGCGCTTCGGCCGCTTCCTCGCCTGCTCCCGCTACCCTGAGTGCAAAGGCCGCAAGCCGCTCACGGTTACGACTGGCGTGCGCTGCCCGAAAGACGGTGGCGAGTTGCTCGAGCGCCGTTCCCGCCGTGGCCGCATCTTCTACGGCTGCTCCAACTACCCGAAATGCGACTTTACGACCTGGACGCGCCCGCTGGCACAACCCTGTCCCAGTTGCGGCGGCCTCATCACCGCCGAGCGCGACGGCAAAGCCAAATGCACCGCCTGCAACTGGCGTGGCGAAGTCGAACAACCAGCGCCCGAAGCCACGCCCGTCGCGTAAACACGAGCGCGCCGAGCGGTTTTCTCATGCGTACCATTCGAACCGTACAGTCTCCTGCCCGCTCTTCCTGGGGCTCTCGAAGGACCGAGCGGAGAACGGCGGTACCTCACCGAACAACGTTAATCCTCTTATGGTCCCAACGTTCTACCTACCGTGACTCAGCCAAAAGCGCCGCCGGCCTTCCTGGCTCTCCTCGATTCCTATGAGCGCTACCTGGTCGCCGAGAAGAATCTCTCTCGTTATACGCTTCGCAACTACCGGGCCGACTTGCTCGACTTCGCCCGCTACTTCGAGGAGCAAGAAGACGTTGGCCCGCTCGAGGCCGATCGCCAGTCCTTCCGCCGCTACCTCGCTACCGCGCGTGATAGCGGCGTCGTCACCGCCAGCCTCATCCGCAAGGTAAGCACCGTCCGCAATTTCTTCCGCTTCCTCTCGCGCGAAGGCCACCTGGAGACCAACCCACTCGCCGGCATCAACGCACCTAAACGCGAGCGCCGTCTTCCCACTATCCTCATAAAGGAACATCTCTCCGCCCTCATCGAAGCCGGCGGTGAGGAGACACCGCAGGGCATCCGCAACCGCGCCATCCTCGAGCTGATGTACGCGGCCGGCATCCGCCTCAGCGAGGTTATAGGTCTGGACCTCCGCAATCTCGAGCCTGGCGAACGCACGTTGCTCGTGCGAGGCAAAGGGAACAAGGAACGGATGGTGCTTTTCGGGGCGCCGGCAGAACGCTCACTTCGCCGGTACCTGAAGGAAGCCAGGCCCAGGCTGGCCGTAGACGATACCCCCGCCCTCTTCCTCAACCGCGCCGGTCAGCGGCTCTCCGGCCGGTCCGTCCAGCAGATCGTTCGGCGGCACGCGCTGCGCGCCGGCCTCGACGAGCGCGTATATCCGCACTTGCTCCGTCACTCCTTCGCGACTCACCTCCTGGATGGTGGTGCCGAACTGCGCGTCGTCCAGGACTTGCTGGGGCACGCTAGCGCCTCCACCACGCAGATCTACACCCACGTTACCGAAGAACAGTCCCGGCGGGTCTATACCCAGGCGTTCTATAATCAGGTGCGACTAAACGCCAGAAAACACGATGACCGCGACAAGAAAGAAAAGTAGCGCCAGAAGGTAGCGGCACTCCGTGGAGACGCCCCGAAGAAGTGTCTCCGACCACTGTCGCGCTCGATGACAATACCCCATGCAAGAAACCACCGAACCGCACACCGAAGAGGCCGAACCGGCCGAATCGATCGTCGAGGAGGTGCAGCGTATCGTCCAGACCGATCCTCTTCCCGAATCCGTCGCGGACTCAGAACTGAAGGTTCTGCTCATCAACGGCCCGAACCTCAACCTCCTTGGCAAGCGGCAGCCCGAGATCTACGGCGCAACAACCCTGAAGGACATCGAGGAGAAGATTACCAAGCGCGCACGAGAACTCGAAGTCGATGTCCGCTGCTTCCAGTCCAACCATGAGGGCGCGATCGTCGATTTCCTGCAGAAGGGCCCTGACACACTACAGCTACACTCTGCGCGACACTCTTGAGGCGATCGACAAGCCGACAATTGAAGTGCACATCACGAACATCCACGCGCGCGAACTATTCCGCCGCCGCACCATCACGGGTGACGCGGCCGACGCCGTCATCGCCGGCCTCGGTTGGCATGGCTATATTGTTGCTCTCGAAGCCCTCTTCGCTATCCCCATCACGCGAAAACGCAAGCAGTGACCGTAACGGCAAGATCGTTTCGTTTCCGCCATGCCATACCTATCCGTTCGCTCTGAGGCTCTCGAAGGATGAACGGGGCCTCCACGCCCACAACGCCCGACCGCCTCAACCGCCTTCGTGAACGGATGGCCAAAGCCAACCTCGACGGCTTCCTCGTGGGAGCCCCAGTCGAGGACATTTTTCACACCCATGCCGCCAACCGCCGCTATCTCTCCGGCTTTACCGGATCTACCGGCTGGCTCCTCATCACCCTCGACGGCGCCTACATCGCTGTCGACTTCCGCTACGTCGAGCAGGCCGAGCGCGAGTGTCCGCAGTTCACCGTTTTCCGCGCCACCGGCGGCTTCGATAGGTGGTTGCCGGACATGGTTGGAGATGCCGGCGTACTCGGAAAGCGCATCGGGTTTGAGCCTGGCGAGCTCACCGTCGCCGCCTTCCAGGCAATTAAGAAGGCCGCCGAATCAATGCCCACTTCCGTCCGCCCGAAGCTCCTCTCCGCACCGCCGCTGGTCACAGAACTACGCGCCATCAAAGACTCCGGCGAAATCCAAGCACTCCAGCGGGCCGTTGACGTCGGCGATGCCGCCTTCGCCGCCGTTGCTGAGCGCATCGAGCCAGGCTGGACAGAGCGGCGTGT
>VBJT01000153.1:0-15567 GCA_005880075.1 Chloroflexota bacterium | reverse complement strand
ATCACGCCATCGAACACGGCACCGCCGTCGTCATCGACATGGGCGTTATCGTTGACGGCTACTGCTCCGATCTCACCCGGACCATGCCTATCGGCAAGCCCGATGCCAAATTCCACGAAGTCTACGACATTGTCCTCACCGCTCAGCGCACCGCCGAGGAGCTCATCCGCACCGGCCTGACCGGCGAAGAGGCTCACATGCTCGCCCACAATGTGATCATCCAGGCCGGCTACGGAGAAAACTTCGGCCACGGCCTTGGGCACGGCGTCGGCCTCCTAGTCCACGAAGCGCCCCGACTAGCGAACACATCAAAGGACGAACTGAAAGACGGGATGGTGTTCACCATCGAGCCGGGCATCTACATTGCTGGCTGGGGCGGCGTCCGCATCGAAGACATGGCCGTTCTCGAAAACGGAAAAGCGCGCATCCTCTCCCGCCCTTCAAAGCTCATGCCGTAAAATGGCCACGTCGTGGAATTTCGCCGGCATGTAGCTCGCTGCCTTCAGCCGCCGCTACTATTCCGCCAATCGAAAGGACCCCCATGATCGAAACCGGCGATCTCCGCAAAGGCTCCACCCTTGAAATCGACGGCGCGCTCTACCAGGTCATCGAGGTCGAGCACCTCAAGATCGGCCGCGGCAGCGCTCAGGTCCGCATGAAGCTCCGCGACCTTCGGGCCGGCCACATAGTTGACAAGTCGGTCCAGGCCGGTTCCCGCTTCACCCGCGCCCGCGTCGAGCGTCAAGCGGCGCAGTACCTCTACGCCGAGGGCAATCTGCACTACTTCATGAACACCGATACGTACGACCAGTTTCCTCTCGGCGAAAACCATCTCGGCGACTCGCTCAACTACCTGAAGGAGAACGCCACTTGCAACCTCCTCATGTACGGCGACGAACCCGTCGGCGTGGAGCTCCCCGCCGCCGTCGAGCTCGCCGTCACCCAGACGGACTCCTGGGTTCGCGGAGACACCGCCCAGGGCGGCACCAAGCCAGCCAAGCTCGAGACCGGCATCAGCGTAAACGTCCCCCTCTTCGTCAACGCGGGCGACGTTCTCAAGATCGACACCCGCACCGGCGAATACCTCGAACGCGCCAATAAGTAGTGTCACGCTGTAGGTGCAGGCGTTTTGGCCTGCCGTATACTGAGAGCGTGCGAACTACACCCGTTCGTGCTGAGTCCATCGAAGCATCACCCCACTGTCAGCGGAGACTGAGTACATCGAAGTCGAAGCAGGCCGTGCTATATCTTCCTCCTTCCTCCTTCCCTCTTCCCCCTTCCTCCTCATGATCGAAGCCACCACCGTCTCGGCCCTCGCCCGCTACCTCAAAGACCTCCTCGAGAGCAACCTCACGCTCACCAACCTCTGGGTGGAGGGCGAGATCTCCAACCTCACCCGCTCCCAGCGCGGCCACGTCTACTTCACCCTCAAAGACGCCAATGCCCAGATCGCCTGCGTCATGTTCCAGCGCCAGTACCGCGGCGCACCGCTCGAAAACGGCGCCCAGGTGCTCGGCCACGGCAACGTCTCGTTCTACGAGCAGCGCGGCAACGTCCAGCTTATCGTCGACTTTGTGCAGCCCGCCGGTGTCGGCGCACGCCAGGCCGAGTTCGAGCGCCTCAAAGAGAAGCTCGCCGCCGACGGCCTCTTTGACGAGGCCCGTAAACGCGCTCTGCCTGCTTTTCCAACCCGTATCGGCGTAGTTACCTCGCCCACAGGCGCCGTCTTCCACGATATCTGCAACGTCCTTGCCCGCCGCTGGCCGCTCGCCGAAGTCGTCCTCGCCCCCACGCCCGTGCAGGGCGTCGAGGCCGCAATCGGCATCACCGAGGCAATCAGGCAGCTAAACCGAGTCCGCGATGTCGATGTCATCATCCTCGCGCGTGGGGGCGGTTCGATCGAAGAGCTCTGGCCGTTCAACGAAGAGATCGTTGCCCGCGCCGTCTATGCCAGCACCGTGCCCGTCATCTCAGGCGTCGGTCATGAGACCGACTTCACCATCCTCGACTTCGTCGCTGACGCCCGCGCGCCAACTCCGTCAGCCGCCGCCGCGGCCGTCGCTCCCGACTGGCGGGATATTTCTCGCCGCATTGATGCCATTCTTCTCGCGGTTTCGTCCGCCGCCACGAGTAAGGTCAGCCAAAACGCAATCAATGTCGACCGGGCCAGTCGCCGCCTTGCCTTAGCCCTACCCGATACCTCGCGCTACGCCGAGCGGCTGGCCTCCCTACTCCGCCACGCCGCCGCCGGTCTCGCTCGTAGCCTTGGTCTCGGAGCCCTCGACCCCGCTGCTACGCTCTCCCGGGGCTATGCCGTCGTCCAAATCCGCGACGGCAAGCAGGCCGTCACCAGCGTGAAGCAGGTCAAGGGCCGCGAGCGCTTGGATATTCACGTCAACGACGGTCGCTTTCCGGCCGAGGTCTCGCGCCAGTATGGCTTCTAAGCAGCCTTCCAAAGATGAGGGCTTCGAGGCGCTATACAGCCGGCTGGAGGAAGCGGTCACAAAACTCGAACAGGGCGGCCTCAGTCTGGAAGAATCGCTCTCGCTCTACGAGGAAGGCATGAATCTCGCGCGGCGCTGTCAAGAGCTTCTCCAGCAGGCCGAACTGCGCATCACGCGCCTCCAGGAGTCGTTCACCGATGGCCTCAGCGCCATCCGCGAGGAAGCTTCCGAATACACACCCGATTCCGAATCCGAGCCCGCTCGGGACGAACTCCCCCTCGAATGAAGAGCCAATTCTGTCATTTCGAGCTCGTGGGGTGGGGAGTGGCGGCAGCGGGGTCGTGGCGAGGAATCTCAACACCCGACAAGCAGCCAAACGTTTGCTCGCCTATGCGCCGCGATTTACCGCGGCATGATGTATCGAAGGAATGAGCGGGCCAAATACGCCTCCGTCCAAGCGACTCATCCGCGCCGACTTCCACAACCATACGCACTACTCGCCCGACAGCATCCTCGCACCCAGACAGTTCGTCCATGAGGCACGCCGCCGAGGTCTCACCACGGCGGCCATTACCGACCACAACACGATCCGGGGAGCCCTCGCCGTCCGTGAGATCGCCGACTTCTCGGTCATCATCGGTGAAGAGGTCAAGAGCGCCGACGGCGAAATCCTTGGCTTATTCCTCTCAGAAGACATCCCACGCGACCTCCCGGCCTCCGAAACAATCGCGCGCATCAAGCATCAAGGCGGCATCGTCGGCGTTCCCCACCCCTTCGACTCACTTCGCTCGGCACTCCGCGAAGATGTTCTGCTCGCCCTAATCGATCAGATCGACTTCATCGAGGCCCTGAACGCCCGCATGGTCTTCTCCTCACACAACGGCAAGGCCCGGGCGTTCGCCTCTGAACATGGTCTTCCGGTAACCGCCGGCAGCGACGCTCACTCTTCATCGGAAGTCGCCCGTGTCCACGTTGAGATGCCGCCGTTCGAAGGCCCCCGCGATTTCATCGCCGCCCTCCGTAGGGGACGCCTGACCGGTCGCCTCTCGTCACCGCTCGTTCACCTCATCAGCCGCTACGCCTATCTCCGTCGGGCCCTAGGCTGGAAACCCGCATGACACTCGACATCGGCTGGTTCTCGACGGGGCGCGGCCCGGGTTCTCGCAGGCTCCTCGCCGCCGTACAAGATGAGATAGCCTCTGGACGCCTCGATGCCCGCATTGCCGTCGTCTTCTGCAACCGCAACCCAGGCGAAGATGAGAACACCGACCTCTTCCTCGAGCAGGTCCGCGGCTCCGGCGCACCGCTCGTCTCTCTGTCCTCTCGCGAATTTCGTCGTCGTCGAGGCGAAAAGCCCGTTCTCAAAGGCGAGCTGCTCCCTGAGTGGCGTAGCGAATACGACCGTGAGGCCATGCGCCTGCTCGAGCCTTATCCCTTCGATATCGGCGTCCTCGCCGGCTACATGCTCATCTTTACGGAGCTATTTTTAAGCCAGTATGATCTCCTGAACCTCCACCCGGCTGCTCCCGGCGGCCCGAAAGGCATCTGGCAGGACGTCATCTGGCAACTCATCGAGACGCGTGCGCAACGGGCCGGCGTAATGATGCATCTCGCCACCCCGGAACTCGACGAAGGCCCGCCGGTAACGTTTTGCAGTTATGCGCTCCGGGGCCCCTCTTTCGACTCGCTTTGGCGGGATGTGGAAGCCCGTACTGTCGAAGACATCAAGGCGGCAGAAGCCGAAGCAAATGCGCTCTTCGCCGAGATCCGGCACCAGGGCGTCGCCCGCGAAGTCCCGCTCGTCATCGAAACTCTTCGCGCCCTCGCCGATCGTCGCATTTGCATCGCTGAGAAGCAGCCAACTGATGCGGCCGGCAACCCCATTCCCCCTGCCGATCTGACGCGGGAAATCGAGCGCGTAGTCGCCGAGACACCCGCTTAGGAACGGCCGAGGCTTATTCAAGCTCGTAACGTGGCGCCCAGCTCCCGGCCAAGTCGCGCGACTATCCGTTTTCGCTCCTCGGCGACATCCTCATCAGTCAGCGTTCTATCGCCCGACTGGAACGAGATCGAAAACGCCAGGGACTTCTTCCTCTTCGGTATGGGCTGGCCCGTATAGACATCGAAGATCGAAACAGAGTGCACTAGATTGGAATCCTCTATCACGCTGATCACGCGGCCGGCTGGGGTGTCCTCATCGACGATTACCGCTAGGTCCTCTTTTACCAATGGGTATGGCGAGATCGGTTTGTAATGGACTATCTCTGGCACGTGCGGCATTACTGCCTCGAGGTCAACTTCGAACATAGCAACGTCTTGCTTGATTTCGAAAGAAGCCGCCACGCTTGGGTGCAGCTCTCCCAGAAGACCCACCCGCCTGCCGTCTATCGCCACTTTAGCGGTGCGGCCTGGGAGGTACGGGTGCTCGACCGCTTCTCGGTATTCGGCGGCTACACGGAGGTCGGCGAGAAGGTGCTCAAGGTGCGCCTTCGCTTCGAAGAAGCCGGCCGGACCTCCGGTTGGCTGGCCCCAGCGGTCCGGCTTGCGCCCGCATAGGGCCGCGCAAACAGTCTCCACCTCATGCGGCAGGTCATTGTCGTTCCGCAGGTACACGCGGCCTGTCTCGAACACCGAGATCAATCGGCCGCCCGACACGCGAATGTGCTTCGTCAGTGTTTGGAGAATTGAGCCGCGTAAGGTCGTCCGCGCATACTCGAACTCCCGGCTCATCGGGTTCGCGACTCGAAGGGGGGGCGTCGTGGCAAGCTCTTCAGGAGGAAGCACCTTCTGAAGCGTCGGCAGGTCGGTCAGCGAGTAAGTGATTACCTCGCGCAGCCCCGAAACGGCCAGCGCCTGCCGCACCCTCTCCCTCAGCTCGCGTATCGGCTGCCTCTGTACCGCTGGGATCTCGCCCCGAAGCTGCGTCGTCGGCAATTCATCGTAGCCCACAATTCGAGCCACTTCCTCCACGACATCATCGGCAATCGATACATCGGTCCGCCAGTAGGGGACCCTTACGATAAAGCGGTCCGGCGGGACCCAACGGCAGCCAAACCCCAGTCCTTCCAGGACTCGGCGCACCTCACCCGAAGGCAGCTCGACTCCGAGTACCCGCTCGAGACGCTCTTGCGTCAGTGTTACGCGAATGTCCTTTGGCTTGATGGCTGTCACATCGATGAGCCCCTGCGCCGCTCGCCCCCCGCAAACTTCGACCATGAGTTTCACTGCTCGTTGCGAGGCGATGAGTGGGAGGTGGACACTCAGCCCTTTCTCGAATCGCCTGGAGGCGTCGGTCTCGACTTTCAGCGCCTGGCGCGTCCGCCGGATGCTAGTCGCGCTGAAATTAGCCGACTCTAGGAGCACCGCCCGCGTCTCCTCCGTCACTTCGCTTTCGGCGCCTCCTATCACACCGGCCACACCCACCGCATCCTCGGCGTCCGCGATAACCAGCATCTCCGGGGACAGCTCTCGCTCAGTACCATCGAGAAGATTAAGCCGTTCGCCGGGCCTTGCCCGCCTCACGACAATCCGCCGCTCCTTCAGCCTGGCGTAGTCGAAGGCGTGCAGAGGCTGCCCCGTCTCCAGCATGACGTAGTTGGTTATGTCGACAACGTTGTTGATGGGACGCATCCCGGCCGCAATTAGACGCTGCTGCATCCACAGGGGAGATTCGTCCATCTTCAGATCCTCTATCAGCGCAGCAACATATCTGGGGCAAAGGTCGCGGTCAAGTACGTCTACTTGGACGCGTCCCTTGATCCGCTCGCCGGTAGCCTCATATACCACGGAAGGATCCCTCACCTTGCTCCCACTGAGGGCTCCAACTTCACGTGCAACACCGAGGACGGAAAGCAGGTCCGGCCGGTTCGGCGTCAGGTCGAGATCGAAGACCGTCTCGCCGAGGACCGAGGCAAGTGGCTCGCCCACCGGCGCGTTCTCCGGCAGCATCAGTATCCCTTCGTGAGAATCTGAGATTCGCAGTTCCTTCTCGGAAAGGATCATGCCGGCTGATTCGACGCCTCGTATCTTCGCTCGCCTGAGCACCGTCGGCTCACCCGTATGACCGTCGATAAGGCGCGTGCCTTCTGGCGCGAATGCCACCTTCTGGCCAACCGCGACATTTGGTGCGCCGCATACCACCCTCTCGAAGCGGTCATTCCCCAGATGCACCGTTACCAGCGTCAACCGGTCCGCGTTCGGGTGTTTCTCCACCTCCACGACCTCGGCTACCGACACGCCGTCCCACTCGCCCGCAGATGAGATGATTTCCCCGACCTCCACGCCCGCCGTCGTCAGGCGACGCGCAAGCTCTTCGATTGGCAGCTTGATGTCAACATAGTCGGCCAGCCAGCGCAGCGGTATTCGCATCAAGAGATGTGTCAGAACTGCTGCAGGAAGCGCAAGTCGTTCGCGTAGAAGTGACGGATGTCATCAACGCCGTGGCGAAGCAGCGCGATGCGCTCTACTCCCAGGCCAAATGCGAAGCCGGTGTAGCGGTCGGGATCATAGCCGGCATTGGCGATGATCTCGGGATGGACCATGCCCGCGCCGAGAATCTCGATCCAGCCGGTACGGCCGCACGTGCGGCAGCCCTCGCCCCGGCAAATGAAGCAGTCAATCCGCAGTTCCATCCCGGGCTCAACGAACGGAAAATAGTCGCAGCGGAACGCAACCCTGCGCTCTTCTCCGAAGATCCGCCGCGCGAATTCGGCCAGCGTGCCTTTCAGGTCGGCCATGCTTATTCCATCATCAATCGCCAGGCCCTCCACCTGGGTCATCATCCACTCGTGCGTCGGGTCCGTCGCCTCGAACCGGTAGCATTTTCCCGGCACAACGACGCGAATCGGCGGCTGCGTGCGTTCCATTATCCGGATCTGATTAGGCGAGGTATGCGTCCGCAAAAGCATGGAACGCTTGCCATCGCGCTCGTGATCGATCCACAGGGTATCCCACATGTCGCGGGCCGGGTGATCAGCCGGGATGCGAAGGGCCTCGAAGTTGTAGTGGTCCCACTCAATTTCGGGGCCCTCTACCACCTGGAACCCCAGGTTTTCGAACGCCTTGAGAACGTCTCGGAGAGTCTGAGTGATTGGGTGTAGTCCCCCGCGCGGAAGGGGCGATCCCGGCAGCGTCACATCCAACCGCTCTCCCTCTGTGACTTTCGCCAGACGGTCTTGTTCGAGGCGAGCCAGTTGGTCCTCATATGCAGCTTCCAGTCGCAGCTTGATGCGGTTTGCCTCCGCCCCCAGACTTCGTCGCTCCTCCAGCGGCAGGTCCGCCAATCCTCTCAGGACGAGTGTCAGCTTGCCCTTGCGGCCGAGATACGCATGTCGCCACGCCTCGAGCTGTGAGGAGTCGCCTACCCCGCCTAGCTCTCGCACAGCAGAGTCTTCGATTTCGGAGATAGGGTCTGACACCGAAGTCATCTCGTTCGATAGGGACCGAAGGGCAGTCTAGCATGGCATATTATAGGCGGCACAAGAAATCGCGGGCAACGCGAGCCGGCGGCTCCGCGTGTTTGACAGACTTCCGCGCCGCGATATGATTTGCAGCGCCAATCAAGTCTGAATCGATAGAGGAGGATTTCGCAAATGCGGGCTTACGTCTTGATCGAATCGGCTGTAGGAAAGGCAAATGCTGTTGGTGAGGGGGTAAAGAAGCTAAACCTGTCGGACGCCACAGTCGTCGCCGTTGATGCGGTCACTGGACCTTACGACGTGATCGCCCTTCTCGATTCTGACGATCTAGACAAGATGGGGCGGGCGATCACGGATGGCATCCAGCGCGTGGAAGGAGTGCAGCGCACGACGACCTGTCTGGTCGTGCGCTTGGGCTAGCAACCGACAGAGGTGGATGCGATCGGCAACTCCATCCCGTCCATGATCTCGATTGAGGAAGCCCTGAGCCGCATCCTCGGCTACGTGGAAGTGCTGCCGGCCGAGCAGCAGCCGCTCGTAGACGCGCTGGGGCAGGTGTTGGCCGAGGATGTGAGTTCGTCCTTCGACATTCCTCCATTGGACAACACCGCGATGGATGGCTACGCGGTCCGCGCTGAGGACACTGCTGGGGCGACCGCCGAAGCCCCGGTCCAGCTTCGCGTCATCGGCGAACTTGCCGCCGGCTACACCTTCGATCGAACCGTCGAGCCGGGCGCGGCGGTTCGCATTATGACGGGTGCCCCGGTCCCCGCCGGCGCCGATGCAATCGTCCCTTTCGAGGAAACAGACGAGCCCTTCCAGGCGGCGCCGTCTGGAGTACGCAGGCTAGCCGCCGAAGTCAACGTCCTCAAGGCCGCCCAGCCCGGCGCCAATATCCGCCGCGCCGGCGAAGATCTGCGGGCCCGTCAGGTGGTTGTCCAGAAAGGCACCGTCCTGCGGCCATCGGAAATCGGTGTGATCGCCTCTGTAGGAACAGCCGCCGTGAAAGTAATCAGGCGGCCCGCCGTCGCCGTATTATCGACGGGCGACGAGCTCCTCGAGCCCGGCCAGCCCCGGTCGGGCGCTCGCATCTACGACAGCAACGCTCACAGCGTTTCTGCGCTCGTCCGCCGCTACGGCGGTGTGCCGCTAATGCTCGGTATTGCCAAGGATACTGTGAAAGAACTGACGGCCAAGATACACGAAGGCCTGGCAGCGGACCTGCTGATTACGTCTGCCGGCGTGTCCCGAGGTGATTACGATATCGTCAAGGACGTCCTCACGCGCGAAGGCGAGATCGATTTCTGGACGGTCGCAATGAAGCCCGGCAAGCCACTGGCATTCGGCTGCTTCCAAAAGGACGGCCGGCGGATCCCCCACATCGGCCTCCCAGGCAATCCCGTCAGCGCCATGGTCGCGTTTGAGATCTTCGGCAGGCCGGCGATGCTGAAAATGATGGGAAAGGGCGACTGGCGTCGGCCCATCCTCCGCGCGATCGCTGAGGAGCGCATCGTGAACCGCAATGACCCCCGGCTCTTTCTCGCGCGATGCATCGTCAGCAAGCGCGGCGGCAAGCACTACGCATCCCTCACCGGCGCGCAGGGTTCGGGGATCCTTACTTCTATGATGCGCGCTAACGCCCTCACCCTTATCCCGGCCGAAATTGATGTAGTCGAACCGGGGGAAGAGATCGAAGTGATCATGCTGGATTGGAGCCGTGGCGAAGAGTGGGGGTCCTATCTCGCAGAGGAACACTAGTCCGTCTTCAGCAGCGGCTTCGCGGGCGGCCCTCCGGTACTATCTCGCGGTCCAGTTATCGGCGCGGTCAACGGCCACAATAAACGTCAAGATAAGGCTGTACTCAGCCAGCGCTTGGCCGGATTCTTCGGGCAACCGCGAGTTTGCAGGAATTCTAGCCGCCATCATGATCACGCTTCCTTCCTCGGACACTGCCTCCTAATGAAGAGACGCGTGCATTTGAACGCGAGTTAGCGTGTTAGGTAAAGATTTGAGCAATTTTGGCACCCACCCGGCCCTCACTCTTCCCAAAAATCGCGACCTATTTACCCGACGGTCATCGTCTCGCCAGCCGCGTGGGCGGATCGGTAGATCGCATCCACGACGCGGTGCGCCTCGAGCGCCAACCTGAAGTCCGGAATCGGGTCCTCGCCTCGGGCGATGTTATTCAGGAAGAAGTAGTCTTCCAGGGAGTAGCGCAAAGCGCCGCTGAACCGATCCTCCGGAAGGCCGATTAGCTCTAGATACCGAGCGGTTACGTCCTCCTCGGTTAGGACGATCGGTTCCTCGTCGTGCTTCTGGTAGCCAATCGGCCCCATAAAGTCGTTCTCGATGTGAAACAAGGCGTTCTCGAAAAACAGCTCCAGCCGGCGTGAGGACGGCCGGCGAAGGACGTTGTGCCAGATCGAGACCAATTCCGCGCACCCTCCGCTAATGAACTCGATGTGGGCCGTCGCCAGGTCTTCTACACCTTCATGACCGGCGAAATTGTCGATGCTCCCCGTCACAGTCGCGACATGCCCACCGAACCAGCGCAGCACGTCCACGTCGTGGATCGAATGCTCCAGCAGCGTCCCCGAGCCGGACAGCGCCCGGTCCTTCCTCCAGATGCTGGCATAATGGCCCTGTATCGGGAAGAACTGATCGTCCCGGAACACCGCGGTCATCAACCGGCCGATCGTCGCGTCTTCAGTTAGTAACTTGAGGACGGTCAGGATTGGCGAGTGTCGCAGGATAAGCCCGACACCCGCCTTGAGGCCCGCTGCCTCGACCGCCGCCATCATCTCCTCGACGTCCGCCAGATTCGTCGCCAGCGGCTTCTCGCAGAAAATATGCTTCCCCTGCTCCGCCGCTTGCAGCACCAGATCCTTGTGTCCGGCCGTTGGTACACAGATGTAGACAATGTCAACATCCGGTGACTCGATGAGTTCTCTTGGATTCGACGTCACAAGCTCGGCGCCCGTGATCTCGGCAAAAGACCGGGCCCGCTCTCCCTCGAAGTCGCAGACGGCCATGTAGCGGGCATCGATGAGCCGCTGCTTGATCAGGTATCTGATCGCGATCGAATGGAAGCGGCCGATGAAGCCGCAGCCGATGAGGCCGATCTTCAAGGAAGTCACGACACCGCGCGTTCGCGATGGCTGGGGTGATGAGTCACGATTTGTTGGGCAGGCCTTCGAGTATGTGATCGAGCGCCGGCGCCACGAACGCGGCCAGAGCGGCCCGCCTATCCTCCGCCGACGCTGTCGGAGATACGTGGCGGCCGAGCAGGCTCTCCTGGAAAGTCATGAGGATTGTGTATATGATGTGCCGCGCCACGGTCCCGTAAGAATTGCTCGGAAGTTCTCCCTTGTCTTGGTATCGGCGTAGTACCGAGGTAAGGGCATCTTCCCAGAGACCGACCAGCCGGTTGTATTGCTCGAGCGCCGCCTCATCACCGCCCAGACCTTCCATGATGATGAGCCGCAAGAAGTCCCGGTTCTGGTCCATGATGTTGATCGCGCCGCGGGCGACCCAATGGAGGGTTTCTTTAAGCGGCGCGTCCGCTTGGAGCCGGGCCAGGTTCTGGAGGCTATTCAAGAAGCCGCGCTCCTCGACCAGCGCCTCAAGGAGCTCTTGCTTGGACTCGAAATGGTAGTAGATCGCCGCATCAGTGATTCCCGCTTGCCGTGCGATATCCCGTACGGTAGTGCGCGCGAATCCCCGCTCCGAAAAGAGTCGTAGCGACGCGTCGAGGATCTGCTGACGTGTGTGTGGCCCGCGACGGGTCCGCTTGGCGGCGCGCAGGTGGGTAGTGCGTGGCGAAGATGTCACGTCCGGCTTTCCCTCCACGAGGGAACTTAGCACCGGCTAAGCTGCGCGGTCAATGGCGGCAATGACTCAACGGCAAGGTAAGGATTAAGGCGTGAGCCGATGAGTCACCACAAGGATGTCTTGGCTGGCCCTACTCAGGACTGCCCGGGGCGGCCTCTTCTTGCAAGACTCGTCTGAGCGCCTCGTGGAAAGACTGGTGCTGCTCGACGAACGGAAAGTGAGAAGCGCCATCGATCATCTGCACAGGCACGCCGATCGATTGTAGGTATGCGGCGGCACTTCGGAACCGGCGGTCGAGTGACCCGTAAATGCCCACAATCTTGACGCCATCCCCTACGATGACCTTGACGTCGATGGGCCGGGAGCCGGCCATCATGAATGGCCTTAGTCGCTTGGCATCGTATCGCGGTGAGCGACAGATGTGATCGCGGATCGCGCCGACATCTGGGTAGCCCCGCAACTCGTGCTTGAGGTATACCGATGTCCAGTCCGGTGTTTTCCTGAAACCCTCCAACATGACCCGACCCCAGAGCGGCCAGCTTCCTGGGTCAGAGACAACGCCGCGCCAGCCCCGTACAGGCGCGCAGACGAGGACAAGCGCCTCGACGTTTCGCGGCCAGCGTATGGCGTAACTCAGGGCAAGAACGCCGCCAAGAGAGTGGCCAAGGATTTCGATTTGTTGGTGACCCAGGCTCTGACGCGTGTCCTCTATGTCTTGCGCGAGCCGCTCAAGGGTATAAGATTCGAGCGAGCCGTCATCCGACTCGCCGCAGCCGCGCTGGTCTAGGAGCCACAACTCCCTATACGCCGCGACGGGATCCAAGTAGCTTCCAAACGAGCCGCGGTCGTTGGCCGGGCCTCCGTGAAGGGCGTAGAGCGGCGGCCCTTCTCCCTTGACGTGAGCAGCTAGTTTGATGCCGTCGGAGGCGGTCACGAACCTAACTTTGCCCGTGGACATGACCAGCCGTCTCAGTAGATAACCTGCCGCGCCTTCAGGTCCGCGATGCGCTCGCTCGACATCCCCAGCAACTCCTCGAACACGTAGTCGTTGTCCTGTCCCATCACCGGCGCCGCCCGCCAGACCTCGCACGCTGTTTCGGACATTCGCCAGGGGATACCTGCGTGCTGCCGGACGCCGACTTCGGGGTGCTCTTTCTCGACGAAGAAGTCCCGGGAAGCGAGGTGCCGGTCCTCGGCCAGCTCTCGGTTCATGAGCGGCGGCGAGGCCGCCACGCCTGCTGCCTGGAGGCGTTCAGTCGCTTCCAGCGGGTCTTGCATCAGTGTCCATGACATGATGTCCGCCTCTAGCTCATCCTCATTCGCCTTGCGATCGGCCAGTGTCCGGAATCGCGGATCGCTGGCCAGTTCTGGTCGCTCCATCACCCCGCAGAGCGCCGACCATTCGTTGTCGTTGGCGCAGGCGATGCTCAGCCAGCGGTCTTCGCCGGCGGCCATGAAGACGCCGTGCGGGGCCATGTGCGCCACGCGGTTGCCGTGGCGCGGCGGCTCTGCGCCGTTCATCTCGTACTCCATGAAGCCTTCGCCCAGCACCGCCATCGTCGACTCCTGTTGGGACATGTCAATGTACTGTCCCTTGCCCGTCTGCTCGCGATAGAACAGCGCCGATAGAACAGCGAACGCTGCGTGCAGCCCGGCGTTCGGGTCCCCGTAGGACATCCCCACATGCATCGGCTGCCAGCCGGCGTAGCCTGTGAGCTGGGACATACCGGACAGAGGCACCTGCGCCGGTCCGTACGAGACGTACCCGCTCTCCGGCCCGCCGCGCCCGTAGCCCGACATGCTGATCATGATTAGGTCCGGCTTGACCTTGCGCAGCTCCTCGTAACCCAGGCCGAGCCGGTCGATTACGTTCGAGGCGAAGTTCTCGACGGCGACGTCGCTCATCCCGACGATCTGCTTCGCGATCTCGATGCCCTCCGGCTTCGAGATATCGAGCTGGATGCTTCGCTTGCCTTGGTTGTACTGGTTGAAGTACCCGGACCGGTTGACTCCCGGCTGCCCGTCCGGCCACGGCGGCAGCATCCGCAGCGTGCACACTCGGCGCATCGACTCCATGCGAATGACCTCCGCGCCCATGTACGCGAGCTGCATGGTGCAAGTTGGGCCCGCCCAGACCCACGTGAAGTCGGCAACGCGGATTCCTTCGAGCGGGCCCGCCATCAGGCGACCTTCGCTCCATTGAGCGACACGATCTCGGCTGTCGAGAGACCGAGCCTCTCACCCAGAATTTCTTCGTTGTGCTGGCCAAGGGCCGGCGCGGGCGTCCGGATCTGCCACGGCGTCTCACTCATCTTGAACGGGGCGCCCGGTTGCCGAATCTTCCCGGCCTGTGGATAGGCGACTTCGACGAAAAACCCACGCGCCTTCAAATGCTCCGAGTCCAGCAGCTGGCCGAGCGTCGAAGCGGGCGCGAACGGAATACGCTTCTCCTGAGCCGCCCTGTACAGTTCATCCGTCGTCCACTGGCTCGCCCACTCCTCCATAAACGGCCGCAACGCGTCCCAGTTGGAGGCGCGCACGAATCGGTTCGCAGCGACGTCCCACTGCGTCCATTCCGGCGTCTCCATCAGCTCCACCAGCCGCTGCCACTGGTGCTCCTCGACGCAAAGGACGAAGATCCAGCCGCCGTCTTTGCACTGGAAGAAGTCGATGGGTTGGATGGGACGCTGGCCCCAACGCGCTGTCGGTATGTTCATGTACGGCCAGAATGCAAACGTCATCTCGAGTATTGCGGTGATGCACTCTTGCGCCGAGATCTCGACGTGCTGGCCGCGCCCGGTCCGCAATCTGGCGAACAGTGCGCCCATTGTCGCAACTGCCGCGTTGACGCCGCCCTGGTAGGCGCTCTGCCGGCCGAACGGTCGCAGCGGCGGCATCTCGGGATGTCCCGGCCAGCCGTTGAGCCATGTCCAACCCCCGGCGCTGAGCGTCGTCAGGTCGTACGCCTTCCAGTCCCGCTGCGGGCCGCTTTCACCGAAGGGCGAGATCGCCGTCCAGATTAACCGCGAGTTTGTTTGGCGAAATCGGTCATCCCTTAGCCCGAGTGGCTCCGCCTCAGCGGGCGGGACGTCATGAACGAACACATCCGCTTCGCGCAGCAGGCTTTCGAGCACCTCGAGACCGCTGTCGGTAGTTATGTCGAGCGTCACGCTTTGCTTATTGCAGTTGAGATATAGAAACGTGCCGCTCTTCTCGGGATGCGGCTCGCCGCCGGGGAAGGGGCCGAGGTACCGGTCCGGATCACCGGTCGGCGGCTCGACCTTGATCACCTCCGCACCGAGGTCGGCCATGAGTTTCGCGGCGTAAGCAGCGGCGCCCGTACGGTTGTATTCGATGACTGTAAGTCCGTCGAGGGCGCGTTCGGGCATGGGAGTCATATGATATTGGCTAGTTTACGAACGGGCAAACGGGACGGAACGGGACAAGCTGCAGACCTGCAAGCTAGCAAACCCTGTGACCAGTGAACGCGACTCATTGCTGCAGACCTTCGAGAACGCGTTCCTTCGCGAACCGGAAGTCGTGTCCGAAGCACCCGGACGCGTCAATCTCATCGGCGAGCACACGGACTACAACGAAGGCTTTGTGCTGCCCGTTGCCATCGATCGAACCGTCTCAGTCGCCGCAGCCGCCGCGGCTGACCGAGCAACCGTTCGCGCTTATTCGGCCGCATTCGGCGCACGCGACGAATGGCGCATTGGCGCGCCCCGCCGTACCGGCCGCCGCGAGTGGCGCGACTACGTCCGCGGCGTCGTCTGGGCGCTGCTCGACGGCGGATATGTCCTTCGGGGCGTGGATCTCGCTATCGCCGGCGACGTCCCACTGGCATCGGGCTTGTCATCCTCAGCCGCGCTCGA
>VBJT01000214.1 GCA_005880075.1 Chloroflexota bacterium | reverse complement strand
ATACGACCCGAGAAGCGGTGAGTGGGGAAGTGGCGGTGACCTGCCGACGCCTCGCGATCACCTGGCGGCTGTGAACTCCGCTGGCGCGCTCGATACCATCGGCGGACGTTTGGGGGGCGACTCTTCCAAAAACCTAAGCGCCCACGAGTTGCTCTCTGATAACGGTTGGGAGACGCGAGCACCTCTCCCGACGGCCCGGAGCGGTATCGCGGCCGTCGAACTGAACGGCCTCGTGTATGTCTTTGGCGGGGAAGCGCCGACCGGGACCTTCAATATTGTCGACGCTTACAATTCTCAGACCGACTCCTGGGAAACGATGCCGCCAATGCCGACGGCCCGCCATGGGCTCGGCGCGGCGGTCGTGGGAGACACGATTTACGTAATCGGCGGCGGGCCGGCGCCGGGGCTCTCAGTGAGCGGCGCGAACGAGGCGTTCACGCCGTAGCGGCCCCGCGGCGAAGTTTGTTTGCCAATCTCGCGTGCCGTGCGGGTGTAGCGTCGGTCTTGCCCCTGGCCCAGAAGGTCGCTACGAGGTCCCGCCGGTGACTGCACTTATAATCGGTTAGATGCTTCCAAAGAAGCCGCCACCAATCCCAAGAGGTCCTCTCCTCAGGTCGTGTTTGATCGGGGCTGTATTGTTCACCGGAATCGCGATAATGTTAGGAATAGGCTGGCCGAACTTCTTGCTGGCCCCCTTCTTCGGCGCTTTCGGGGGCGCCGCTGGCTATACACGCGTTTTTCGGCTAGACGACTTATTGTCTCACCTACGGCGCCGGTGGCGAGGCGGCGGCAATGATGCTGCCGCTTCGAAGGACGCCCGCCGAGGCCGGAACTGATTGAGGGACTGGCGCACGCTCAAGACTGCTGAGCTGGCCCTTCGGATTCGGGCCGATTTTTCTTGTCGCCTGAATAGTCCGGACACTGTGCAAGCTTGACTCGTGACGATGCCGTTGCTACACTGTCCTTTGCAACCCCCACCGGGGGGGTATGGGTAGGCACGGCACCACTAATTGCCAAACAAACTCCGGAGGCTAGTATGCAATCAGACAAGCAGGCTGATGTTCTCAAACGCCTCGCCTTCATTGAAGGCCATCTGCAGGGCATCCGGCGAATGGTCGAGCAGGACAAGTACTGCGTCGACGTGCTAAAGCAGACTTACGCCGTGCGTCGGGCGATCGAGAAGATGGAAGGCCTGATGCTCGACAATCACCTCCACACCTGCGTCATCGACGGTATCAAAGGCGGCCGGGAGGACGAGGTGATGGGCGAGCTGGTCGAGCTCTATGCGCTCGCCAACCGGTAGGACGTTATGCGAGAGGCATTCGTCGAACTGTACAAGCATCACCTCTGGGCCAACGAGCGGCTCCTCGACGTCTGCGCTGACCTGCCCGAAGAAGCGCTGGACGCCACAGCGGTAGGCACTTACGGAAGCATTCGCGATACGCTCGTTCACCTCTTCGCCGCCGAGGGTCGCTACCTCGCCGCGATGGCCGGCCAGGGCGTACAGCCCAACGCGCTCAAAGAAGGCAGCTTCCCCGGCATCACGGAATTAAGGGAGCGCGGCAGCGCCAGCGGTGAGGAGCTGCTCACGCTTGCCGAGCGGACGGTTGGCAACGATACGGTTAGTGTCGAGCGCGGTGGACAGCACTTCGAGATCCCGCTCTCCATCTTCTTCGCACAGGTGATCAACCACGGGACGGACCACCGCGCCCACATCTGCACGGTCTTGACGCAGCATGGCATCGAGCCGCCCAACCTCGATCTCTGGACATACCTCAGAAGCGGCGCGAACCGTTAGGGCTTCCGCGGGTAGCTCAAGGAGGCATCCATGACAGAAGAAACCCAGGCCACTCAGACCCGTGGCCGCATGATCCGCGGCTGGATGGCCCGCTTTTACGATGCGATGAGCTGGGTCTGCTCGCTCGGCGGAGAGGCGAAGACCAACCGGGAAATCATTGAACGAGCCGGGATCAAGTCCGGCGAGCGGGTACTCGACGTAGGCTGCGGTACAGGGGCGCAGACGGTGCCCGCTGCCGAAGTCGCGGGTTCCGGCAACGTCGCCGGCATCGATCCTTCACCGGACATGCTCGAGCGAGCGCGTCAGAAGGCGGCGAAGAAGGGCCTCGATATCGACTTCCGCAGCGCTGCGATCGAGAAGGTGCCTTTCGATGATCAGCAGTTCAATGTTGTCCTCAACAGCTTCATGCTTCACCACCTCCCCGATGACGTCATGCGTGCCGGCTTCGCGGAGATCCACCGCGTGCTCCAGCATGGTGGCCGGCTGCTCGCCGTCGATTTCACGTCCGGGCGTTCGCTGATTGGCCGGGTCATGGGCTTCTTGGGCCACGCCCACAAGCTGGATGGGCTGAACAGTATCAAGTCGATGCTGGCAGAAGCGGGCTTCTCCACAGTCGAAGAACTGCCTTCAAAGCAGGGCCATGTCTTTTTCCTCCGCGCGGAGAAACGAGGGTAGCCGCGATGCTCGACACCATTGCGTGCCTCACGGGCTGCGCCATCGGCGAGGTGCTGGGGCTAGTTGTCTCGACCGCCTTCGGCTGGAGCAACCTGCCGTCGATCGCCATTGCGATTGTGCTCGCGTTCTTCTTCGGATACTCGCTCACGCTGTGGCCGCTGCTCCGGGCGGGGGTCGCCTTCGCCGCGGCCATCGGCATTGCTTTAGCGTCGGACACGTTCTCCATCGTACTGATGGAGATCATCGATAACACGATTGTGCTCGCCGTCCCTGGCGCGATGAATGCGGGGCTAGACGAGGCGCTCTTCTGGGGCAGCCTAGCCTTCGCGCTTGCCGTCGCCTTCCTACCCGCGGTAGCGCTCAACTACTTCCTGATCCGCGGCGGATTGGGCCACGCCAAGATCCACCAATACCACCAGCAGGTGCAGTCCGCATGTGTCCGGCATGACCTGCGCCGCCTGCGTCCGCAAGGTCGAGAAGGCCCTCACGCGCGTCCCGGGCGTGGAGCAGGCGAACGTTAATCTCTCGGCCGGCAAAGCGGGTATTGCGTACGACCCGAATGTCGCCTCGCTTTCGGCGATGGAGCGGGCGGTCACGGACATCGGCTACGAAGTGCCGCTCGCGCGCCTCGACCTTCTTGTGCTCGGCATGACCCCCGGTCACTGCGATCTGATCATCGAGAAGGCGCTGCGCGCGTTGGCGGGCGTCCGCGATGTCGTCGTGAACTGCGTGACGGATACCGTTCGCGTCGACTATCTCGATGTCGCCGTCTCGCCGGCCGCGATCAAGAAGACAATTCGCGAGCTCGGCTACGAGGTGTCCGAGAAGGGCGAGGGCGAGGCAGGCGCGGACCGCGAGCGGGAGCTCCGTCGACACGAGATCCGGCGTCAGCTCGTCAACATGGTCATCGCCTGGCCTCTGGGCGCGATCGTCATGCTGGGCACGTTCAGCGACTACGAGCCGCTGAAAGGCATCGTGCCTTCGTTCATGGGAGAGAAGTTGTTTCTCTTTGCCCTCACGACGCCACTCGTCTTGGGCCCCTTACGCCACGGGCATCGGGGCGGCGTACCTGATCGCCGTCATCAACACCTTCTTCCCGGACGCCGGCTTTGGCGGGGAGAAGGCGACCTTCTACGAAGCGGCGGCGCTGCTTATCGCCTTCATCGTCCTCGGCCGCTACCTCGAGGCGCTTACACGCGGACGGACGTCCGAAGCCATCCGCAAGCTGATGAACCTCCAGCCCAGGCGCGCGACCGTCACCCGCGACGGACGGGAGGTCGAGCTGCTGGTGGACGAAGTTGAGATCGACGACATCATTCTCATCCGCCCGGGCGAAAGCGTTCCGGTTGACGGTGCCGTCGTCGAGGGGTACTCGGCCGTCGACGAGTCGATGGTGACCGGTGAGAGCATGCCGGTGGATAAGCGCCCGGGCGACGAGGTGATCGGCGGCACGATCAACAAGACCGGCGCCTTTCGCATCCGGGCAACCCGCGTCGGTGCAGACACCGCGCTTGCGCAGATCATCAAGCTCGTCGAGGACGCTCAGGTCTCGAAGGCGCCGATCCAGGCGCTCGCGGACCGCGTGGCTGGAAACTTTATCCTCGCGGTGCACGCGCTGGCGCTCGCCGTCTTCCTGTTCTGGTTCTTCGTTGGCTACAACCTCTGGTTCGACGCCGACACTAAGCTGCTTCTGACGCCGTACAGTCTCGACCGCCTCGAGGTCTTCGGGTTCGCGCTGCTCATCTCGGTCACGGTGCTCGTGATTTCGTGCCCATGCGCGGTAGGGCTTGCCACGCCGGCGGCGATGATGGCCGGCACCGGCAAAGCCGCTGAGTACGGCATCCTCTTCAAAGGCGCGACCGCAGTCGAGGCGCTGTCCAAGATCGGCGTCGTCGTGCTGGACAAGACCGGCACGCTGACCAAGGGCGAGCCGTCGCTGACCGACGTCATCGCGGCTTCCGGGCGGCCTGGCGGAAGCGGGGCGGAGGCGGACAGACCTGAAGGTCTGTCCGTACGGAGTGTGACCGTCACGCGCGATGAGCTTTTTCGCCTGGCTGCGTCCGCCGAGAAGAACTCTGAGCACCCGCTCGCCGAAGCGATGATACGCGCCGCCAGAGAGCAAGGACTCGAACTCGCCGAGCCGGAGTCGTTCGACTCGATTCCCGGCCTCGGCGTCGAGGCGAAGGTCGAGGCACGCTCCGTCCTTCTTGGCAACCGCAAACTCATGACGGACCGGGGCATCGACCTGAGTTCTGTGGCCGCCGAAGCGGAACGACTGGAGGCAGAAGGCAAGACGGCCATGTTCGTAGTAGTCGACGGGGCGCTCGCCGGACTCGTAGCTGTCGCGGATACGTTGAAAGAGACTTCCCCGCGTGCAGTTTCGGAGCTCAAGCGGTTGGGCCTCGAAGTCGTGATGATCACCGGCGACAACGAGCGGACGGCGAATGCCGTGGCCTCGCAGCTCGGTATCGAGCGGGTGCTCGCGGAAGTGTTGCCGCAGGACAAGGCGTCGGAAGTGCGGAGGCTCCAGGCGGAAGGCAAGGCCGTAGCGATGGTCGGCGACGGCGTGAACGACGCCCCGGCGCTGGCGCAGGCGGATGTAGGGATAGACGAAGCGCGCGCTTGAGAGCGAATTCTTCCTGAACGCCCGCGTCAACGTGTACGCGATCATGCGGGACGACCCGAAAGCCGCGCTGGCCGAGGCGATCAAGCGCGGCAATGCCTACGCCCAGGCGGGGGCCGACTGCATCTTCTACCTTGGCGTCTCGGACCGCGACACGCTGGCCACGCTTGTGAAGGAAGTCGCGGCGCCGGTGAGCGCGTTCGCGGTGGCGGATACGCCTTCCGTCGCCGAGCTGCAGGAGATAGGCGTGGCGCGGGTCAGCTACGGCTCCGCTTTTCAGAGGTTCGCTCTTTCGGCGCTCAAGCGCTTGGCGGAGGGCATTCGTGAGGCGGGCGGCCACGCCGCGATGCGGGAGGCGATGACGAGCCGGGAGCTGCAGGAGATGCTGCGCGGCGCGGCGATAATTGGCCGTCAATCGCAGCGCCATCTGGGTGTTCGCGCTCTGCATGATCATCCTCATGCCGACGGTTATGCCGCTCGTTCGAGAGCGGCTGCACGACCGGGCGTAGAATTCGCTAGGGCGTACCGGCAACCGCCCCAGGGTCGCTGTGCTATAACTCTGCTACATGGAATCGCTGCCGCGCGAAGGTAATTGACGCCGCGAACGAGAAGTCCCGCAGGCTGCGAGAACTCGTCCTCGCGCCGGAGATCCTAGTGATCCCGGGCGCCTGGGACGCGCTCAGCGCAATCCTGTTCGAGCATCTCGGCTTTCAAGCGATCCAGGGGAGCAGCGCCGCCATCGCGGCCATCCTTGGCCAGCCGGACGGCGAGGTTCTGACCCGCGAGCAGACCGTCGGCGCGACGCGCGATATCGCGGCCGCCGTCTCCGTTCCGGTCAACGCGGACGGGGAAGCG
>VBJT01000152.1 GCA_005880075.1 Chloroflexota bacterium | reverse complement strand
TGTCGTCCGCCAGGACGTTGCCGAACAAATCGGCTGCTGCCTCATTCGCGGCGAATAGCCGCTCGCGCCGTCTTTGTTCTTCGCTGGCCTCGCGCCGTCCCTGTAACTTGACGCCAGCCCGGTCGGCCAGCATCTTCAACGCTTCCGGGAAATCAATTTCCTCCTTCTTCATCACGAAGGTAATCAAGTCGCCCCCTGTCCCGCAGGCGCCGAAGCAGTGCCAGCTTTGCCTTTCGGGGGTCACTACAAATGAGGGCGTCCGCTCGCTATGAAAGGGACAGGGCGCCTTAAAGGAACGGCCAGCCTTTTGCAGGGCCACGTACTGACCGACGATATCAACAATATCGAGCCGCGCCTTGACTTCCTCAACTTCATTCATGGAAACCGCCCTCGGGCTGATACGAACACGGCGTCAGGGCTGGTTTGGGGCGGACAGACAGGCGCAGGACGGTCAGCAGAGGGAATAATAGACTCTCTCTGGTACACGCATATTATACAACATTCCCGCCTGCGAGAAGTTTCGGCTTTGGTCCGACGATTTTCCAGAAATAGTTTCACCGAATTGAAGCTGGCGGCCCGCCCAAAGTGGTCTCAGTGCAGGCGAGCGCCCAGCCGCGCCGCGGTCGCGAGCGCGAATTGGTCGGTCATGCCAGAAACGAAGTCTGCGACTCGCCGCCAGAGCGGGTCCGATGCGACACCGAACTCCGTCCGCATGCCTTCCGGGTCCTGCATAAAATGGTTATAAAGTGTGGAAATCACCCGCTTGGCCTGCTCGGATTCGTCCCTTCGGCCTTCCCACAGATAGACTCGCTGGAACATAAATTCACGAAGCGAGTTCGCTGCCGAAGCCACCTCGTCGCTCATCTCGATACGGATCTCCGACCGCGGAACAGCCTTCTCACCCGTCGCCGCCCAAGAGTTCTCGATGATATCGCAGACGAGCGTGTTAATTCTCTCTGAGTGCCGCCTGCCCAGGACGCTCAAAACTTCCTTCGGTAGCTCTTGTTCTGCGATGACAGTCGCTCGGAGGGCATCGGCAATGTCGTGGTTGATGTAGGCGACGGCATCGGAGACCTTCACGATTTCACCCTCGAGGGAAGCCGGCGTACCGTAGCCTTCGGCGAAGATATCTTCTCGCACCTTCGAGCTATTCAGAATGCCGTCCCTTGTCTCCCAGGTCAGATTCAGGCGCTCCAGCTCGTCCACGACTCTCAAACTTTGTTGCGCGTGACGGAACCCCTCGGGAAGCAAGTCGGCAAGCGCCTGCTCACCCGCATGACCGAACGGCGGGTGTCCGATGTCATGAGCAAGAGCGATCGCTTCGGCCAGGTCCTCGTTCACGTTTAGGCCGCGTGCTATCGTGCGTGCGATCTGAGCGACTTCCAAGGTGTGCGTCAGCCGCGTCACGAAATGGTCGCCCACGGGTGCAATGAACACTTGCGTCTTGTGCTTTAGCCGCCTGAACGCCTTGCAGTGAAGGATGCGGTCGCGGTCCCGCTGGAATTCAGTGCGGACCGGCGACGACTCCTCGCGACTGCTGCGACCGCGGGACTGGTCGCTCCGCACGGCGTGGGGCGAAAGCGCCTGCTCCTTCCGTTCGAGACGCCGCCGGACAATGGATAAGTCCATCGACAACGATTGTAATTCCTGGGTCGCCGTCTACTCGACCGTAACTGTCTTCGCAAGATTGCGAGGCTGGTCCACATCACATCCGCGACGGACCGCGATATGGTAGGCCAGCAGCTGCAGCGGTATCGACGTGAGGACGGGCGCCAGCAAGTCGGAGATCTTCGGGAGGTATATTACGTGGTCTGATTTGCTCGCTGCTTCCTCGTCGCCTTCCGTGGCGATGGAGATTACTATTCCCTCCCGCGCCTTTACCTGCTCGATGTTGCTCATCATCTTGTCGCGGAGAGGGTCTTGCTGGATGAGCGCGACGACAGGCATGTCGCGGTCAATCAGGGCGATCGGCCCGTGTTTCATTTCACCGGCGGGATATCCCTCGGCGTGGATATAGCTGACTTCTTTCAATTTCAGAGCACCCTCCATCGCGACCGGATACTGCAGTCCGCGGCCCAGAAAGAGAAAGTCCTCGCAGCGGTAGAACTTATGGGCAAGCCGCTCGTATTCTGGGCTTCGCTTGACCACCTCTCCCGTTGCATAGGGGAGACGCGCGAGCGGCGAAAGCAGTCCACCCATTCGCTCACGGTCGACGACGCCGCGTTCCTGACCCAGGCAGCACGCGAGCAGGTAAAGGGCGCTAATCGCCGCTAGATACGTCTTTGTACTCGCAACGCCGATTTCGGGTCCGCATCGTGTATAAATAACACCATCCGCGACTCTGGTCGCCTGGCTGCCGACAACATTACAGATGGTGACCTGTGGGCAGCCTTTCTGCCTGGCTATCTCCATAGCGGCTAAGGTATCCACCGTTTCACCCGACTGGGAAAGCGAGACGAAGAGAGTTTCGGGGCCGATTATCGCTTCGCGATAGCGCATCTCAGAGGCATTCTCTACTTCAGCGGGTATTCCCGAAATTCGT
Organism: Chloroflexota bacterium; assembly: GCA_005880075.1. Classification (GTDB taxonomy): domain Bacteria; phylum Chloroflexota; class Dehalococcoidia; order SM23-28-2; family RBG-16-64-32; genus CF-163. The sequence goes on along the minus strand of VBJT01000152.1, from coordinate 24,027 downwards.
TCGATGTAGTGCCGGCCAATCATCGCCGCATGAAGACTGGTACCCATGCCTACCAAGGCAATACGCTTAATGGCTCTGAGCTGCGAGCGGCCAAGCTTCAAGTCTTCCAGCTCGACAAGCGACTGGGCGAAGAGCGCCCGCCCGCGAAGCGTATTGAGGATAGCCTCCGGCTGTTCAGCGATCTCCTTCTGCATGAAATGCTTGAAGCTGCCCTTCGCCGCAGAGACCGGATCATAAGCGATTTGCTGGGGCGCTCTCTCGACTGCGCGACCCGCATTTCGATAGACGGCGCGTCCCGCGGTGACTCGCACAACATCGCCGTTGTCGAGGAAAACTACCCGACGCGTATGTGGCAACAAGGCCGGAAGGTCGCTCGCCAGGTAGCTTTCGCCGTTACCGTAACCGACTACCACACCGCCTGCGTTTCCCGCTCGAGCTGCGACAATCGTCCCGGGCTCGTCCTTGTTCATCACCAGTATGGCGTGAGCACCAGCCAGTATCTGAACGGTCTGCTCCAGAGCCGCATGCAGGTCTTTTCCCTCCTGCAGTAGATCCTCGACCAGATGGGCGATCACTTCCGTATCTGTTTCGGACGTGAATTTATGGCCGGAGGCGAGCAGTTGCTGCTTTAGCTGCTGGTAGTTTTCGACAATCCCGTTATGGATGACGACGACATCGCCTGTACAGTCCGTGTGGGGATGGGCATTGATGTCGCTCGGCTTTCCATGAGTTGCCCAGCGCGTGTGGCCTATCCCCTGATGGCCAGACGGCGTCGCCCCCAAAAGCCGCGAAGTAAGGCCATCAAGCTTGCCCTCCCGCTTGTGAATCGATATTTCGCCGTTCTCCTCGAGCACCGCGATACCCACACTGTCATATCCTCGGTACTCGAGGCGAGCCAGCCCGTCAAGCAGGATCGGCGCAGCTTCACGCTCGCCGACATATCCAACGATTCCACACATAGGGACGCTCCGCGATCTGATTAGCGTGGTCGCTATTTAGGAACGCTTGTGAGTCACTTGGGGTTGCGTCCGGCCCGCTTCGACGGCCCGTAGCTCTTGCGGCAGGGGGAAGTAGACTTCCTCGGGGATGCCCTCAGCGTCCTCTTCGACGTCCGCCCCGAACTTGTCCCGCAGATGGTCCACGACCTCCGTTACGAGTACTTCAGGAACCGAGGCGCCCGCCGTTATGCCGACAACATGCACGTTTGTGAACCAATCCGGGCTGAGTTCCCCGGCAGACGACACACGATGCGCTGGGGCACCAACCGCCTGAGCTACTTCGACAAGGCGGTTAGAATTGGACGAGTTGGCGGCCCCGATGACAATTACCACGTCGACGATGTCGGCTAACCGTTTGACCGTCAACTGGCGGTTCTGTGTGGCATAACATATGTCGTCTGTAAGCGGGCTCTGCAGCGAAGGAAATCGACGCCGGAGAACTCGGATAATCTCTGCTGTGTCATCCAGCGAGAGCGTTGTCTGGGTAACATAAGCAACTTTGCTCAGGTTGCTCACCTCCACTCGCTCCGCGTCTTCGCTGTTCTGAATGAGCTGAATTCCGCCGGACAACTGACCAACCGTTCCCTCGACCTCAGGATGACCGGCATGGCCGATTAGCAGTATTTCGTAACCCAGGCGGTGCAGCCGCAGTACCTGGCGGTGGACCTTTGTAACCAGCGGGCAGGTCGCATCGACCGCACGCAGCGATCGGCTCTTGGCTTCCGCCTTAACGCCCTTAGAGACTCCATGAGCGGAGAAGACGACAGGCGCTCCCGCAGGTATCTCATCTACATCGTCAACGAAGATGGCGCCCTTTGCGCGCAACTCGTCTACGACATATCGGTTATGTACTATCTCGTGGCGTACATACACGGGCGAACGGAACAGGCGGATCGATCTGTCGACAATATCAATTGCGCGCTCCACGCCGGCGCAGAATCCACGTGGCTGGGCAAGGATCACTCGCACTTTGGCGTTAGGTCCTTGCCTCGGCGGTCGCCGAGGGCGTACCAGTTGCGCCGTATTCCCCGCGATATTCGGCTGGGAGTAATTCAGCGATCCGGCGCATGATTTCGTCACTCCCTCGGGCAATGCTTTCTCGGGTGATTCGGCCGGGATTCGGCAGGCGGTATGGTTCGCCGAACCTAACCCGAACCCTGGTCCGTCGAAATAGATCTCTGGGTAGCTCGACGTGCTCCGTGCCCCAGATCGCGGCCGGGAGCACAGGCGCGCCTGTACGGAGTGCAATCAGCGCCGTGCCCGGCTCGGCGCGGCCAAGATGTCCGCCGCTGCGCGTTCCCTCAGGAAACATGCCCAGTACACGACCCCGGCGAAGCGCATTCTGCGAGCGACGAATCGCGCGCAGGTCCCCCTCGAAACGGCGCACCGGGATGAAGCCGCCCATGTTGTAGAGCTTCCCGAACACGGGTGCATCGAACAGCTCTTGCTTGGCCATCCAGACAATGCGTCGAGGGAATATGCCAAGGAGAAGAGGCGGGTCGCCGATGCTGAAGTGGTTGCACGTGAAGATCAGGGCGCCGTTTCGCGGGACGTTCTCCTTGCCCATGATATCTTGCCTCGTCACCACCCAGAGGGCTGGCCTGATCCAGGTCCAGATGTTCAGCCAATAAAACGCTTCCTGAAGACGTTCCTTCACCGCACGCCGTCCGCAAGTTGGATCACACGTGTGAGAACTTCGTCCTGGGAAAGCCCGTCGGTCTCGATGACGATGGCGTCGTCGGCGGCCCGTAGCGGCGAGATTGGGCGCTCGCTATCGATCTGGTCGCGTCGCCGCAGGTCCTCCAGAACGATCAGCTCGGTGACAGTGCGTCCCCGATTGGAAAACTCGGCATGGCGCCGCCGCGCGCGCTCGCCGATTGACGCGTCCAGATACACCTTCAAATCAGCATCGGGTAAAACGACAGTTCCAATATCACGCCCGGCCATGACCATTGCCTGGCGACCTGCGATTTCTCGCTGTTGCCGAACGAGAGCTTCTCGCACACCCGGGACGCGAGATACCAGGGAAACCGCGTCTTCGACGTCCGGCCGCCGTAGTTGCGATGTAACATCTTTCCCGTCGATGCTGATGGAACAGGTCTCGCCGGAATGTGGCGCCGCCGGCCCGACTTCCATCCGAATGAATTCGGCCAATCTCGTTAACGCTGTGTCGTCATTTGTGTCTACGCCACGCTCGCGTGAGGCCAGGGTTACGGCGCGATACATCAAGCCCGTGTCCAAAAACGGGTAGCCTAGCTTCTCTGCGAGCCTTCGGCCAATCGTGCTCTTTCCCGATGCCGCAGAGCCATCCACCGCGATCACTCGGTGGGCCGGCCTTCCTACTTTCGGCAAAGATGCCCGGGCCTCAAGTCCGGCAGCGCTATCTCCCATCAAATCGATTATACGAGAGGGAGTGCCCCGTGAACGAAATTACCGGAAAATCCACCGAATTACCGCTTCTCAAAACTAACCCGCGCTTCGTAGAATGGCGCTATCACGCCGCCCCTTAACGTCCCGTTTTTTGTGATACGCCTCTCGGCAGTCATTTGCGCGTTGCTTGCCGCCCTTATGCTGGCTCCTCAGCATTACGCGGGAGCATCGGAATTGCTGATCAACGGGGGCTTCGAGGAAGGCACGGCAGGATGGTCAACAAACGCCGGCCAGATCGACTCCGTGACTGCGCCATTGCACGGAGGATCACAGGCCGCCCGATTTACCGGGAGCGGTCAGCCGACCACACAGTTCGCCTACCAGGTTATCAACGTGCAGGCGGCCTCGAACTACGAATTGAGTGGTTGGGTTGCCGCCCCCGCGTCCGGCGTCAGCCGCGTATTCCTTCGCGTGTCATGGTTCGATTCAAGCGGCTCTCTCGTTTTGAGCGCTGACTCTCCTTGGCTGGCGCAGCCGGATGGCGCCTTCCATCCACTCGCGACCGGAGCGATGGTTTCGCCCGCTGCTGCCCAACAGGCACGTGCTAGTCTCCTGATACAGGCAGATTCACCCTTTACCATCCATCTAGACGATTTTGCATTTTCGGGCCCCTCATACGTCCCGCCACCACCTTCGACACCGCCACCCCAGCCTACGCCGCCGCCGCAGGTCAGCCCCACGGCCACCCCCCAGCCACCCGGCAAGACACCCGGGCCGCTTCCCACAACCACGCGGACACCTCGTCCCGGCTCAACGCCAAAGGCGACAACCCCGGCCATGGGCAACACGGAGCCTGATTCATTCCCGCAGTTGATTAACGGCGGGTTAGAACTGCGGAGCGACGGGACGCCATACGCCTGGCATAAGCAAGGCGGCGAGATAGGCACCGTGACCGACCACCGAACGGAAGGCGCACGGGGTCTGGTCTTGACTTCAGATACGACAGCGACGAAGTGGGCCTTCGAGACGGTCTCCATCCAGCCCGGAGGCTACTACGAAGCATCGGTGGAAGCTTTAGCGGGCGCGGGATCAGAATCTGCGTTCTTGCGACTGTCCTGGTATGCAAACGGGGACGGCAGTGGGCAGGCAATCGCCTCGATTGACTCTCTAGACTCGGTCAAGCAAGCAGCAGGGGCGTTCCACAGACTTACCAGCGGACCTATTCAAGCACCTGCCGAAGCCAATACAGTCAAACTTCGGCTAATGCTCCGGCCGGCGTCTGGGGACCCCGCAGCCGCTTACTTTGACGACGCACAGTTAGGATCGACGCAGCCGGCGCCGGGAGAGACCGTGCGCGTTTCGGGCCGCGCGCCGGCCTCAGTGGCTGAAGAGGCTTCACTCGCTGAACTCCGCGCCCCGGATGGCCTCGTGCCCGGAGCAGCCACCGGGGCCACCCTCGCCAACGTCAAGCCGTCGCGCCCCGGCGCGGACGAGCCGACAGCCTCCGGCGGGCAAGGCCGCCACGATTGGGGGATTCTTCTGACGATAGGCATCGCATTCGCGACGATCGCCGTCATCGCCGGGCATGGGCTTTGGCAACGCCATCACGCCCGCAAGGCCCGGGCCGACGATCTATAGCATCAGATTGAACCTCCCCCGCACGCCATGACGGCGGCGGCCCTTGTCCTCGTGCTTGGGTCGGCGTTTTGCCACGCGAGCTGGAACTTCCTTCTGAAGCGAAGCGAGCACAAGCTGGCGTTCCTCGGGTCGGCGGGCGTTGTTGGCGCCCTCACACTCGTGGGGCCTGCGATTCTCGTCGCTGCCATCGACGGCATCGGCGTTAAAGCAATCGCATTTGGATGCGTGACGGCAACTCTTCACGGTGTGTACGGGCTCTCGCTGGCGCGCGGATACCGGCTCGGAGACCTCTCATCGGTGTATCCCGTATCGCGTGGCGTTGGTCTGGCGATAATACCCATCGGCGCCGCCCTGCTGCTGGACGAGCACATTTCGGCAGTTGCCGTTCTAGGGATCGGGATGATCGCGGCAGGGGTTTACGCGCTGCATATTCAGCCGCACGCTGTACGGGACATCGCAGCACCATTGCGGGTGCTCAACCAACCGGCTGGGCGAACCGCCCTGACAACCGGAGTGCTGATCGCGAGCTATTCACTGTGGGACAAGAACGCTCTCGATGAGGTATCGCCGGTAGTCCTCAACCAGTTCGCGATGACCGGTCACGCGCTCATCACGACGACGGCCGCGGCGAGGATCAGCCCGGGCGGGGTCCGCTGGGAATGGCGCTCGCGCGGCTGGAGCATCGTCGCGGCCGGCATACTCATCCAGCTGGCGTACCTGCTGGTCCTGCTCGCGCTCCAGACGAGCCGCGTGGGCTATATTGCGCCTTCACGAGAAATCGGAATCGTCTTTGGCGCTACGCTGGGGGTGGTGCTTCTGGGAGAGGGGTTCGGTCTGTGGCGGGTCTGGGCGTCGCTCGCCATCGTCGCGGGCGTCGTCGTTCTTGCGGTTGCGCCGTAGCAAGGGACTACAGACGTCGGTCGACGCTTGCTTTTTCGCCGCGCCGAGAAACTTGGGCGGATCAGCGCCTGCTTTCGGTCTCGTGAGCGAATTGTTAGGCAATCGCGAGCCCGCGCTGCGATTCCTCGCTACATGGTCGGTCGTAACCTAAGACACGGGGAGGACGTTCCAATTCTGGAACGAGGTGAAGATGATGATAAAACGAGTGGCGCTTCGGCGCTGGCGAAGATTACATACGTCGATGAGGGGCGCGGTCGGGGCGAAGCCGCTGATTGGCATGGGGTGTTTGGGGCTGGTGGCGATTGCTGCCCTTGGCTTCTTCCTGTTAAAGGGCGGGTCGGACGAGGAGGCGCCCGTCGTTCAGGCAACGCCTTCCGCGACCGTCGCGCCAACTCCGCCGCCGGCGGTCGAGCGACTGGGAGAATCGTATCGCATGATTATCGATAAGATAGGCGTAGACGCCCCGGTCGTCAGGTACGGGCTGGACGAAAACAGGATTCCGATCGTGCCGACCGGCCCCGATGCAGCGCAGATCGTCGCCTGGTATGACTTCTCTCAGAAGCCGGGGAGCGGCGGCAACGCCGTATTTGCCGGCCATGTGACGTGGAACGGACACGCGGTCTTTTACAATCTGACCTCGGTGCAGGCAGGCGATATCATCAAGTTCCGCGACAACGATGGGCGCGAAGTCGCGTACAGGGTGACGTCAAACGCGTTGATGGACCCGAACGACCCCACGGCCTTGCAGATGATGTATCCGACAAGCAACGATGTTGTGACGATCATCACTTGCGGCGGCTCGTTCTACCGCACCGGGGATCCAGTATTCGGCGGCGACTACACGAACCGCATCGTCCTGCGCGGCGAGCTTGTGAGCTAGGCTCTGCCCTCCCGCTAAAGGGCGCCCCGTCCCCTTTGGCCTGGTTGCGCCTTGGCTTTCGGAGGTGCGTATTTGATCGCGCTCAGAAAAAATGATGCGCTGAACAGCTGAAGCAAACTAGACAAACCGGCGACGCGGGCATAGAGTGTGGGCGCGCCATCGGCGAGGCGGCGGGAAGCGGAGGGAGACCACTTCCGAAGGCGACTGCCCACTGAGGCGAGAAGGGAGACGCTCAAGATGGGCTTTCTAGATAAACTGTTCGGACGGAAGGGCGACAGGCAGACGGTGCGGGCCAAAGAAGATGAAGCAATCGCAGATATCGCGTGCCCGCACGGGTCGCTTGTCCCGCACTGGGACCAGCTGGGGGACATGGGCAAAACTGATGCAGTCTCCTACTATACCTGCGAATCGTGTGACCAGCGGTTCAGCGGCGAGCAGGGCCAGCGTCTGATGTCGGAAGCGGCGGAGCGGGTGCGCGTCTCGGAAGAGGAGCGGGCGCAGCCATCTGAAGGCTGAGGATTGCTGCCTGAGCGACATAAGAGTAAACACCGCGTTTGCCGCACTGCGACGTCGACATACCGGCACTGCCGCTCACCTAATGGCCGAAGGTAGCAGGCCCAGTCGATTAACCAGAGAGGGGAATGTGACGGTGATGACCGCGGCAGTAAAGGGGGAGCGACCGACGACACCACCGGCCAAATCACAAACGACCAACTCTCCCGAATGGTCCTCACGCTCCCTGACCTTGGCCCTGACTTCGCCGGCTTTGCGGCCGACCAGAAAAACGGCGTGCAAGACCTGCAGACGGCTTCAGAGCAAGATTTCGACCCAACTGGCGAGCGCGCCGACCTGGAATCGGCCGGGTTTGCAGGTGGATACCGAAACCTGTACCAGCGGCAGGCCAGCACCGGGACTTTCTTTGCGGGCAGCGGCGTCTATGTCTTTGGGACGAAGGAGGGAGCGGGAAAGTACGTCTCCGACTCTCGGGATGAGCTGAAGGAGTATCTAGGGAAAACGATCGGCGATCTGACCATCAAGTCCTCGTCGCCGTTTGATGTGACGGTGGCGGACGAGGCCGTGGGCGGCAACCAGGACATAGACATCAAAAGTAGTGATGGCTCGACCGTAACGGTCTGGTACACAGCGGTCCTGTTCAGACGCGGCAGGCTCACCGGCGTGACCGCGATATCAGCGATCGGGCCGAGCGAAAGCGAGAAGCAGCGCCTTCAGGGCAGGGTGGGAGTTCTCGCCGGAAGCCTGAACGATCGCGTGGGCTCCGTACTCGCGGAATCCTCGCCGGCGGCGTTGGCGCCTTAGGGCGCATCTCGCAGCATTCCGGTGACTGTTAGCTGCCTGTTAGGCCGCGCGGCCGGTTCTCGCTTGAGCTACGCCGTAGCGCTCGCTCGTTCTGGCTCGCTGGTGATAATCATCACGACACCCAGAGCCAGCATCCAGAGCACAAAGAGCACCGCCGGTATGAAGATCACGGCAAACGCCATGGCGACAGCGGCGATGAAGCCGGTGTATCCAAGCCAAACAGGAAGCGTACGTGTCCGCAAGATCAGGAAGCTGATGACCGCCGACATAAGAGCCGCCGAGAGTCCGCCGCAGAGGAGCAGGAACCCGAACCCAGCCTGTGGGAGGAACCTCGCCAGTTCGGCCGACGGCGCCGGCGTCGAACCGAACTTGATCGCGCCGGCGATGCTCGCGAGAAGGATAGCGCCACCCATCGCCATTGCGACGAAGATGATGCCGGACACCAGGACAATGAGCGACCAGACGCCGTCTTCGCCCTCGGCGCTGCGTAGCCGGCGATAGATCGCGGCGAGAAAGATAAGAAATATCAGCAAGGCGGCGATCACGACGTAAGCTCCGATGATGTTTCGGACGAGATTGCCGCTGTCGTTGACATACTTGGTGTAGTCGGCGTCCGGCGCGTCGCTGTCCGGACTATCGGTCAGCAGCACCATGCCGATAATGAACAGGACCGCGAAAAGGGCGGCGCAGATGCCGCCCACCCGTGCAGTTAGACCGCCCATTCGATAATCCTCCTTAGCGGAAATGGTGCGTCATATTGTAAACGCACACGGAGCTCAGTGCTGAATGGGCTTGCGATACGATCCCTGCAAGGTCGTCTGGGCCGAGGACAGTGTAATTCCGCGCGGAAGGCGCTACATTTGGCGTAATGGCTAGTCGAGGGCGCCCGCGTCATCCGGATATTCTCACCCCACGCGAGTGGGAGGTGCTCGAGCTGTTGCGCGCCGGCGCGAGCAACTCACAGATCGCCGAGCGTCTCGGCATCACCGAGCGAACGGCGAAGTTCCACGTCTCAGAGATACTGTCGAAGCTCGGCGTGACGAGCCGCGAGGAAGCGGCGACGGTCGCGCTTCCGGAGCGGAGACGCTGGTGGCCGGCGTGGCCGTTGTGGGCGCGCATCGCGGGGGCGGCCACAGTCGCGGCAACGGCCGCGGGGCTGCCCGTGCTGGCCTGGGGCGTCCTTCGCACCGACGGCCCGACGGATGCGCAACAACCGCCGTCGACGCCGAAGCAAGGCCTCATTCTCACCTCAGCGGAGAACCCTGTGCCCTGGACTGACCTCCCAGCATCGAGCAACGCTCATCCGTTCACGATCCCCGGCGTGCCGCCCTGCCAGGCGGCTGATCTTCAACTGAACGTAAGTGCGGCGGACCCTTCCTATATCGGCGCCGGTCCAAAAGACACCTCATCTTGGGCGATCGGCGTCAGGAATAAGGCTGCACCCTGCTTCGTTGGCTCAACGCTTGACGTCGGCTTTGCAACAGCTGACGGGGATCTGAGTTTATCGGCTGAGCGCATAGGGGGGAACATCATCTACCTGGAGAATGGCCCTGAGTATCCCGGTATATCCTTGCCGTCGCCTGGCTTCGGGTTTTCGGCTGGCGGTGAGATCGACACCTTCCCATGTACGGTGCCGCCAGTGACGCAGATGGTCATTAGTCCAGGGCCGAGGCTAGGCAATGCTACAGTCAAGCCAGGCCCCGCCGGGGGGTGGGGCACGCCTTGCGCGGGCGAGACGTATCGGGCCCAGTTGGAGCCGGAAGACTGCTGCAGCGGGAGTGGATATGCGGTACAGACGAAGATCGACGCGCCGGCGTTTGCCCATCCGGGTGAACGCCTACGGTTCTTCGTCACGTTACTTAACGAGCCGCCGGTGACCAGTTGTAGACCTCCTTGTCCTGACCGCTCGCCAGCGCCCTTAGAGTGGCCGCAATGTCCCACTTATCACCAGGAACTCGAAGGCGCCACCGGGAGCTTCAGCTCCCACCGGCTCAATTGCGAGTCCGTAAATCCGATGCCCCCACAGGCCAGCGCCACGTTCGAGATGTATCTCGAAGTACCTGCCGACGCCCATCCAGGCCCTTCAGTCCTATCGTTTGGCTTCGAGGAAGGTGAAGTGACATACCAACAAGCATCGATCAACGTCTGGATCGCGCCGTAGTCCGCTAATAGCGGCATTCGATACGCCTTCCACCGCCGCGTGTATGCGGCTGCAAGGCCCGACTGGCGATACTGGGCCAAATGGTAACGACGCGCGGAGCGCTGGTCTCGCGAGAGGCCGAGGCTACAACAACGGCGGCCAGGCGAGGGGCGGTCGAGCTCGTCCGGCAGACGGTGAAGGACGTGGCCGAAGCCGACGTGCCGGGACTGGCGGCCGAGATGGCGTACCATTCGCTCTTCGCGCTCTTTTCGTTCCTCCTGTTGCTGGCCGGACTGGCGGCCACCGTAGACGACGTCTTCGGCGTGCAGGACATGCGCGAGCGTCTCGTCTCATCGGCTCAGGACGTGTTACCTCAGAACGCCAGCGCCGTAGTCGAGGGGTTCCTCAACGACGTCGTGGACAGCAAGGGGCAGGGCGCGTTAGCCTTTGGCCTCATCGGCGTCGCCTGGGCAGGCTCTAACCTCGTCGGGTCGGCAATGAAGGGGCTGAACCGTATCTTCCGCACCGAGGAGCGCCGCGGCTTCATCCGGCGCAAGCTCCTCGCGATAGCCCTCGCGCTCGTGCTTGGCACGATGATTGTCGGCGCGAGTGTTGTAATCGTCTTTCGGGGAGCTTTCGTTGATGGCCTCGACGACATCATTGGACGGGACGTGGCCGGCGGTCGTTTGGCCGTTGGCACTGCTAGTCGTCGCACTGGCGGCGGCGCTGCTGTACTGGAAGGGGCCGGACCGCGACGAGCCGTTTCGCTGGGTCACCCCGGGGGCGCTCCTCTTCGCAGCGGCCTGGGTGGTGGCCTCGATAGCGGCCTCGATCTATCTTTCGGAATCGGAGTCCGCAAACCGGACGTACGGGCTGATCGTGGCGATGATCGCGGCGATCGTCTGGCTGTACTGGTCAAACCTGCTGTTCCTAGGAGGTGCGGTCCTGAACGCGCGGGTGGAAGACGCTCGGACGAGCCGCTCCAGCGAGCAGCGCACCGAGCAATCGGCGCGGGCGCAGCCTTAAGGGTTAGAGAAGCTGGGTGGAGACGACGAGGACGAAGACGACGGCGGCGGCGAGCCCGGCGGCCCAACGCTGCCAGAGGAGGAGCCGCTGCTCGGACGCCTCCACCTGACCGGCGGCATGCGCGAGTGCCTTGTCGAGCTGGAGAGCCTGGGCTTCGAGCGCGCGCGAGAACTGGCGGGCCTGCACAGCCTGGCCCTGGCGGAACTGCTTGAGGAGGTCGCGCTGGAGGTGGGCCACCTCGCCGAGAAGTTGGACGAGCGAGTAGTCGCCCGGGACATCGGCGGAGTGGCCGTTGGCGACGGCGGTGCGCGTCTCACGCTTCTTCGTGCGGCGGCCATCCTCGGTCTTGAGGAAGGCCCCGCAGGCCGCGCAGAAGAGGGAGCCGGCCTGAGCGCGGGAGCCGCAGACCGGGCAACCTGAGCCGGCGACAGTGGTGGGGGTCTCGTCTGAGTAGCTCATCGTTATGGTTGACGCTGCGCCGGGGAAATCCGTTACGTCAATCGGCGGGCGTAGCTGTCAGCAGTCACCGGTCAGTCTTCAGTTGTTTACTTTTCCGAAACCGTTCCGGGGCGCCGTACCTCCAAAATGATGGACCGTCAGCGGAAAGCTGCGGACAAGAAGAGAGATGCCCCGGAAAACCGGGGCGTCTCATCGCTGCGGGAGCGGGAGGCGACTAGCTGGTGGTGCCGGATGACTCGCGGGCGCTCTTGCGCGCGGTCGCCTTCGGGCGCCCATTGGTGGCGCGACTGCGGATGCTCTGGACCGCCGTACCTGCGCGGCCGACGGCCTCTCGCGTCGCCTCGATCGCGGCCTGACCGGCGGAGCGGTTGGACTCAATCACGCGCCGCACAACCTCGCGGCCCTCACGCTGGCTGTCCGAAAGCTCGTCCAGCAGCTGGCGCGTCAGGTCGAGCACGCGTCCCTGGGAGTCCGTCGCCGAACGCACCGCGGCGGTATAGAAGCCGCTCACGTCTCGCGGGGAAGAGGCGATGCGTCGGGTGAGGTCGATCGCCTCGCGCTGGCCGCGCTCAACCTCGTCGATAAGTTGCCGAGAGACTCGGTAGCCGCGGTCGTTAGCCGACTTAGCGGCGTCGAGGAGGGCGTCGTACGCCTCGTTTACCGCAGTGAAGAACTTGTCCACGTTTTCTGTCCTGGGCATTTGCTCTAACCTCCTATTGACAAAGAATTCATCTAGGTGCAGAATACACATAGTAGCAATTTGATGTCAACCCCTTGAGAGGGCGAATTCCAGAAAATGGCGAAAACAGCTAAGAAAAACCCGGGAAAGGACGCAGCCCGTAACGGCAAACCGGCGGGCTCTCCATTTAGTCCTCGCCTGCACGGCGATCTGCTCAGCTCCAGCTTGCTGGCCTACCTGCGCCGTTGGAATGCATACGGCTATCAGCTCGTGCAGGAACTGGGAAAGGCCGGCCTCGCAAGCTTCGATTCGACAACGGTATACCGGACGCTCCGACAGCTGGAGCGCGCCGGACTGGTCTCGTCCTTCTGGGATACGTCTGAGTCCGGGCCTGCGCGGCGGATGTACGCCCTCACGCAGGCCGGAGAGGCGATGCTCGACGTGTGGCTGGAGCTGTTCGGCCGCTATCAGCAGGTATTGCATTCCGCCCTCAACTCGTTAGACAATCTCAACCGTCCCGCCGCCCGGCGGTCCGAGGCCGCTCATAGCCCGGACGAGCCGGCAGAGGAGGAGTAAATGCCTGAGACGAGCACCCGCACCGATGGCGCCGCCGGCGAGGCGATGGATCTGTGGCGCAACTGGCTGACCGAAACGGAGCGCCAATGGAACAGCTTCTTTGCCGAGGTCATGGGCCGAGACTCTTTCGGCCGCGTCGCCGGCAGCTACATGGAGGCCTACTCCGTCGTGCAGCGCGCGCTCAACCAGGGGATGGAGCGCTATTTGAACACGTTCAACCTTCCGACACACAGCGACGTGGTCGAACTCGGCGAGCGGCTCCATAACATCGAGGAGCGGCTGGCGACGCTCGAGACGAACCTGAACAACCTCGCTTCCGCGTCCGGCATCCCGACCACGGCAGCCGTCACCCAACTGCGGCCGCGCCGAACGCGCCGCCCCCGCACGTCCAAAAACGAATCGAAGTAACAGTCCATCCCCGCTCCAAGGAGGGCAGCCGTGGCTACCGTCCGTCAGCCCGATGTAAATAGACTTCTCGGCGCCGCCCAAACGGAGGTCCAGAAGAACCGCCAGCGGCTCGAGAAGGGTCTCGATATTCTCCTCGCCCGTGAGGAGCCGCCCGTTGGCGTCACTCCGAAGGACGTCATCTACTCACGCGGGACGCTCCGCCTGTATCACTATCGCCCCATGACCGACGAGGTGTACCGCGTGCCTGTCGTCTTCGTCATGTCGCTTGTCAGCAAGCCGTTCATCCTTGACCTCACCTTCGGCCAGAGCTTCGTCCAGTACATGCTGGCGCAGGGCTTCGACGTCTTCATGGTGGACTGGGGCATTCCCCGGCCGGAAGACAAGCGCTTGAAGCTGGACGACTATGTGCTGGACTTCATGCCCCGCTGTTTCGAGCAGGTGCAGAAGGCGACCGGGGAGAAGGACTACAGCATCCTGGGTTACTGCATGGGTGGCCAGTTGGCGCTCATGTACGCGGGACTCAACCCGGACGCGCCCATCGCCAATATGGTCTGCGCAGCCACGCCGGTCGATATGGACGGCATGGGGCTGTTCCGGCACTTCTCGGATCGGCGCTGGTTTGATGTGGACCGTATAGTCGATGCCATCGGAAACATCCCGCCCGATTTCATGCTGCGCTCCTTCGAGATGCTGCGGCCGATGGACCGCTGGATGAGCTATGTCCGCCTGCTGGACAATCTGTGGGACCCCACCTTCGTATACGGTTACCGCGTCATGTACAAGTGGACGAACGAGCAGATCCCGTTCGCCGGTGAGGCCTACCGCCAGATGATCCGCGAGCTAATGTGGGAGAACAAACTGATGAAGAACACTCTCACGCTGGACAACAGGCGGGTGGACACGAAAGCGATCACCTGCCCGGTTCTCAACGTTATGGCGGAACACGACCATATCGCGCCCTATGCGGCGACGAGGCCACTGACTTCGCTGGTCGGCAGCCCGGACACCGAGGACGTCCTCCTAAAAGGAGGGCACGTCAGCCTCGTGGCCGGCAAGAACGCCGTTGGGCGGCTTTGGCCGAAGGTCGCCGAATGGCTCGGCGAGCGCTCAATATGATGCGCATCGAAGGCTGCACCGCGATCATCACCGGCGCTTCGTCGGGCATCGGCCAGGCAGCGGCGCGCGAGCTCGCCGGTCAGCAAGTGAATGTCGTGCTCGCTTCCCGTAATCGGGACAGGCTCGAAGCGCTGGCGCTTGACCTGGTCGCGCTTCCCGGCCGGACGCTGGTGGTGCCGACGGACGTGACCGATCGTCTCGCGGTTGAAGCGCTGGTCCGCAAAACAGCCGAGGAGTTCGGCGGCGTAGACATCCTCGTCAACAACGCCGGTGCGGGTCTTTTCGCACCTATCGCCGGCGGGAACCCCGAGAACATGCGCCGCCTATTCGAAGTCAATTTCTGGGGCGCCATCCATTGCATTCAGGCGGCCGTCCCGTACATGCAGGCCCAGCGGAACGGGCATATCGTGAACGTGGCGTCGGTGGCCGCGAAGGTATCGCCGCCGTACATGGGCATCTATTCGGCCACCAAGTTCGCTCTTTCGGCGGCATCAGATGCGCTGCGCTCTGAACTCGCTGGCAGCGGGATCGGCGTGAGCACTATCTATCCCGGACTGACGTCGACTTCATTTATGGAGAACATGACGCAGGAGCTCGAGGTGCCGTCCTTGCCACCCGTTGCGCGCTTCGTTGACGCCAGCGTCGTCGGTCACCGCATCTCGCAGGCCATCCGATTCGGATTCCGCGATGCGTACATCTCCCCGGAAGATATTGCGGCGGTTGCTCTGAACACCGTCGCGCCGCAGATCGTCGACTGGACGATGCGGGCATTCATGGGCCGCCCGCCTGCGCTCGATGCCCCGGAAATCGACCTTCCTCGCTCCGGCCTGCGCCGCAGCGAAGCCGACGCTGAACCCTCCGAACCTGCCTGAATCTGGTCGCGACCCCGCTAGCTTTCTGAAACCCCAGCGCCGCTCGGTGTTACTGTCGTGCAAGCTTTGACGGATTATGCTCGCCCTTGACGGAAGGGTGCCGCCCTTGAGAGAGGAGGCAGCGAGATGGAGACGATCTTGATTCTGCTTATTGGCGTTGTCGTCGCTATCTTGCTCGTTGGGATCGCAATCTTGTTCTACGACGAGGACCGAAAGCAGCGCGACCTAAGAATGAGGCAGGCGATGGGGCTTGGGCGAAGACCCACGCCGACGGGCGCCCGTATAGCGCCCCAGGAGGAAATCGGGCCGGCGCAAAGTCTAGACAGCTTGACAGCCAACCCACTAACGAGCGTCGAGGCGGCGCGCTTCTCGGGCGAATGGCGAAGAATACAGGAGGTTTTCGGGGACGACCCGCGTTCTGCAATTGCGGACGCCGACCGCCTGGCGAAGGATCTAATGGAGGCACGCGGCTACCTCGAACGAGAGCCTGCTAGTGTTTCCAGGGGAGATTCTGTCCTAATCGAAAACTACCGTCGTGCGCATCGCATCGCCCAAGCAGATGACGGCGGCCAAGCGGGGGCGGCTGAGCTGAGGCAGGCGATCGTGTACTACCGTTCGCTGTTTGAAGAACTACTCGAGACCGAGGAAGCGGTCCTGATACGCTCTTAGAGCCGGCCTGTGCCGGCTTGTTAGTCGACTCTGGTGGAGACGGAGGGGAATTGAACCCCTCGTCCAGAGGAAAGCCTCCCCGAATCTCCTACAGGCTTAGCCGTCGTTTGGATCTCGCGCGGCGTACGTCCGCGGCAAACTTGCCGCCGCGCCAGCCGATGGTTCTTAGGTCCCCCGTTATCGGCGTCGGAGGGACAGCGCCCCGACATTGCGTCGTCGGACCCTGCCCATCGGGGCGAGGCCTGGGTCCAACGTGGCTAGCCTAAATTAGGCAGCCAAAGCGTACTGGTTTGTTCTGCCAGTTACTTTAGCGCCACCTGATTTACGAGTTGGTGACGAACTCGACCTGCAATCCGGGCTCAACCTTCCCTGTCGAACCCTTTCGTCCCCGTGCTTTTATTCTATCACGCGGGAGGGAGACGGCGCGGCGTTCGACATGAACCATCTTAACCAATGGCCCACCTGAACTGGCGATTTCGTTTACCCAACCCCCACAGGCTGGCTGCTATGGTGTTTGCGGAACCCGGTCTGGAGGTCGAAAATGCGCCGAAAACCGTCTTTACTTTTCGCGGCCGAAAAGGGGCAAGCAGTGACCATCGCGATTCTCTGCATGTCGATGTTGTTGGGCATGGTCTCGATGGCGACGGACCTCGGCCTGTTCTTCCATGACCGGCGACATCTCCAGAACACCACCGATGCGGCAGCCCTCGCCGGCGCCGCCGAACTGCCGCTCCACCCGGACGTCGCAATCGACCGAGCGCGCCAGTGGGCGACGAAGAACGGGATTCCCAACGCGCAGATCAAGAAGTTGGAAGTGAGAACCACCGTCGTTGCAAACGACACCATGTATGTTGAGGTCGAAAAGCAGTTCAACTGGATCTTCGCGCGGGTTCTGGGGCGATTCAGCGACGCAGTCTCCGCCCATGCCGCGGCGAGAGTTGGCTCGCTGTCGGGCGGTTATCACATGATGCCCTGGGCGCTGCTCCAGGGAGAATCCGTCTGTCTGGACGCCTCCGGAAACGCGATCCTAAACGCGGGCTGTAGCGTCAAGGTGGGTGCGGGCAGCGGCATTACCGGCTGGTACGGCGCTCTCGACTTTGACGGCAACGGGGGCGGTGCCTCCGAATACCAGGCGAACATCATCGATGGCACAACGGACTGGAGGTATTGTATTCACGGCGATCCCGCGCCCGGCTGCATCTCCGCGGTCTCCGTAATCGATACGCTCACGGGCAATAAGGTGGGACCGACCGGGGCGGGGATCGATACACGGCTGTCGACGGTAATCTGCGACGCCAATCATAACGGCAAGGATGACTTCGGCGAGGTTTTTCAGACGAACCCGGGCGGCCACCCCACTTACGTGACGACATGCGCGGACAGCCCGCGGCTCGTAATCATCCCGATCGTGAGCTACACGAATGTGCCGATCAAGAAGGTGACGATCGAGGGCTGGTCCCTGGCTTACCTCTCCGGCTACTCGTGCGTCGAAGCGCCCAACTGCTCCAGCGGGCACGGCCACTGGGAGGTGCAGATCCAGATCGTGGACGCTGCTTACTCGCAGTCGGCCGGTTTTCTCGGCGCCTATGACCGAGATTCGGGCATTACAATTCGCCGGCTAATCGACTAGCCTCCCTTCTTCCTCCAGCAAGGGGCCGCCTGATCGAACAGGCCGCCGCTTGCTTGCGCGCATTAGCTCTCTGAGAGCTTCACCGATCATTCACCAACGTTAACTTCTGGTAAACCCAAACAGTCGCGCGGCCGCGATAGCCTTAGTAACGGATTTAGTGATGTTTGGGGGAAAGGCAATGAGCACGAAGATCGAATACAGGCGAGAGGAGCGCGGACAGACGTTGCTGATTTTCGTGCTAGCGCTCACAGTCCTGTTGGGATTCACCGCGATGGCCATTGACGTTGGCCTCTTTTTCGAGAACCGGCGTCATCTTCAGAATACCGCCAACGCCGCTGCACTTGCAGGCGTCGCTGAGCTGCCGATGAATCCTGGCGCAGCGAAGACCAAGGCAGCCCAATGGGCGGCAAAGCACGGCCTTTCCTCCAGCGAAATCAAGACGATCGATGTGCGCACCACGGATTATCCCAACGATACGCTATACGTAGAAGTCGAGCGTGAGTTTACTTGGGTATTCGGCCGGGTGCTCGGGAAGACGGTCAGCGCCGTGCCTGCAAGCGCGGCCGCACAGGTCGGGTCCCTCTCCGGCACCAGCAACTTGATGCCATGGGCGATGGTGCTGGGTGACTCCGCTTGCCTCGGTCCCACCGGTAATCCGCTCGTCGATACGAACTGCAGCGTCAAGGTCGGTGCCGGCATAGGGACGACTGGTTGGTACGGCGCGCTGGATCTGGATGGCAACGGCGGGGGTTCCAACGAATACCAGTCCAACATTTACGACGGAATGGCGGACACCGTGTACTGTGCGGAGGGGGAGACCGAGCCGGAATGTCAGACTTCGGTCGTCGATGCCCTTGACGGCAATAAAGTCGGCGGCACCGGGCACGGCATCGACCAGCGCCTGTCAGCCGAGCCCACTCCGGGCTGCGATAAGAGCGGCAACGGTAAGGACGATTTCGCCGAAGTGTTCGGGGTGAACAGCAGCGGTACTCCGAAGTACGGCGTCACCTGCCCTGCCAGCCCGCGCCTGATAATTGTGCCGATCGTTACCCTGAATGGAAGTCCAGTGAAGACGGTTACAATCAAGGGCTGGGCCCTCGCTTACCTTAAAAGCTATAGTTGCGTTGGCGGGACCAGTTGCTCGGGCGGCAAAGGGCACTGGGAGGTCCAGGTGACGATCGTGGACGCGATTTACTCCCAGTCCGCCAGTTTCATTGGGACCTTCAACCCGCTTAGCTCCATCTCAGTTCGCCGGCTCATCGAGTAAGAGTCTTCGCCACCGGAACAAAACTTGCCCGTCGGCCATACAGCGACCGGCGGGCCGTTTTTGTTGCGAGCCGTATGATCCGCTTAGCTGCGTCTGCGTATAGCGCGCTGCATCTGGCGTTCCGCATCGCGCTTGGCGATCGCCTCACGCTTGTCATAAGACTTCTTACCGCGCGCGAGGGCGATCTCCAGTTTTGCTCGGCCGTTTTTGAGATACAGCCTTAAGGGGACGACGGTGGTCCCCGCCGACTGGATGTCTCGCTCCAGCTCATATATCTCCCGGCGGTGGAGAAGCAGCCTGCGGGAACGAGTCGCTTCATGGTTGTCGCGGCCTGCCGGCGGGTAGTGCGCAATGTGCGCGCCTACCAACCACATTTCACCGTCCTGAGGGCGAACGTAGGCCTCGCGAATGCTGACGTGTCCATCGCGGATCGACTTGATTTCGGTGCCTAAGAGGGAGAGCCCCGCCTCGACGGTACGCAGGATGTGATAGTCATGCGACGCCTTTCGATTGAGGGAAACTGTTTTCTCGCCCAAGCCGCTCTCCAGCAGGGAAGGGCTTTACATAACCTTATTGATGTTGGGCTTGAGCGCCGCCCTGGAGCAGGTTGATCGCTTCGAAGAGTTGAGGGTCGCGGTGAGCCTGCACATCTTCGGGCGTCAGGGCGACCGGCACGTCGGGCTGGAGCCCGACGCCTTCGATCAGTTCGCCGTTCGGCGTCCGCCAGCGGGCGATCGTGACGTATAGCGCGCCCCCGTTTGATAGGTTGCGAATATGGTTAACCGAGCCCTTGCCGAACGTCTTTTCGCCGATGAGTTTGGCCCTCCCGTGGTCGCGGAGCGCCCCTGCGAGCACTTCGGACCCACTCGCCGAGCCCGGACCGACGAGGATCGCTACCGGAAGGTCGGTGACATGGCCAGGCTTGGCGTTATAGACCGTCTCGCGGCCGTTGCGGTCCACCTGGGTGAGTACGACGCCGTCGTCGAGAAACATGTCCGCCACGTCAACGGTGGCGTCCAGACCGCCGCCGGGATTCCTACGCAGGTCGAGGATTATTCCTTTGTAGCCTGAATCTTGTATCCGCTTGAGCTCCTTGTTCAGGTCGCCTGCGGTCTGCTCCGTGAACTGCTGGATTTCCAGATAAGCGAGGTCGCTCACCGGGTTGCCATCCGCGCCCCGCACTTCCTCGGGAAACACCGTGGGGATCTGGATCGTGGCACGCTCAATTGTCAACTCTGCCTCGGTTTTGTCCGTGTGGCGGACGCTCAGCGTAACCTGAGTCCCTTCGGGCCCACGGATCTTCTTGACGGCATCCGCCACTGTCCAGCCTTCGGCCGATTCGCCGTTGACGGACAGCAGCACGTCGCCCGGTAGTACTCCCGCTTTTTCCGCGGGCGAATCGCGGAAGGGGGCAACAATCACGATCGCGCCGGTGGCCGGGTCCTGATCGACCTGGGCGCCGATGCCCTGAAAAGCGCCTGAGATGATATCAATCCCGACGGAGAAATCTTCCGGCGAGATGTACACGGTGTGCGGATCGCCGAGAGACTGGATGAGACCGTTGATCGCGCCCTTCTGCAGCGTATCCGGGTTCACAGCTTCGGGCTTGACGAAGTCCTCTTTCAGGATGCCTTGAATTTCGTCGAGAATCGAGTAGCCCTGGCTCGCGCTGCTCTGGCCCCCCTGACTCGAAGTGCCGGAACTCGAAGCGCCGGTATCGCCGATGGCATAGCCGACCACGCCCACCATTAGGATCACGAACGCCAGCGCGACGCCCGCCGTCCCGAGCTTTATCGTCTTCCACATCAGCCAGTCACCTCGATTTCAGACCTTTGACATAAATAGCGGCCCGCAGGCCGCCTCTGTCTTGATGAGATAGTTCGGATGTAAGCCAGCTTTGTTGAGCGCTAATCGCCAATTAGTGTAGCATCGGCCCACCCACCTTGCAATTTAGGGCCCGGTCGATTGTGCTGCTTTGGACGCCTTTAGCGGCCGAGTTCCAGGCAATACTGTCGCAGCGGCGGTGCCATTGCCTGGAACTCCCCAACGTGGCAGCTACCATAACATATATAGTGCGAACATATAACCGCCGCGCGCTCGGGTTTGGTTTGACCGCCTTCGGATGCGATGCTAGACTGGCCTTCGCCCGTATTCGCTGAGCTGATTCCCTGTCTCACGCGCTCAACGCTCGTTCCGCTTCGGTTTCAACCTTCGCTCGGGGCTGAAGATGCTCGAGGGGTATTGGAAGATCCAATCTTCGAAAGCAGAGAAGGACTGAACCATGCAGACAACCGTCGTCGGAAACTACCCCAAGGTCCCGAACCGTCCACGCCCTGCGCGTCTTCGCCAGGCGATCAACCGACGCGACCGCGGGGAGATAACGAGCGAGGAGCTGACCCGCATCGAGGATGAGGTTACGGTCGAGGTGATCGGCGAGCAGGTCGACGCTGGGCTCGACATCGTTACGGACGGGCAGGTCCGCTGGGACGATGACCAGACTTATGTCATGCGGCGCCTCGGCGGCGTGGAAATCGGTAGCCTCGAACGCTACCTCGATACGAATACCTACTATCGGCGGCCTGAGGTGACCGGCCCCGTCTCCTGGCGCGAGCCGATCCTCGTCCGGGACTACCGGTTCGCAGCCGAGAACAGCGCCAAGCCCATCAAAGCGATCATCACCGGCCCCTACACCCTGGCCGCGCTGTCCCTCGATAAGCACTACGGCAGCCGGGAGAAGCTGGCGCTGGCGCTGGCAGAGGAGCTGCGAAACGAAGTGCAGGCGCTGGCCGAGGCGGGCGCGCCGATCATTCAGGTGAACGACCCGGTGATCGTCTTCCAAAAGGAAGATATCGAGATCTTTTCGCGCGCCTTGAGGCGAATGCTGAACGGTGTCCAGATGGAGACGGCCGTCTACACGTGGTTCGGCAGCGCAGCAGGCATCCTGCCTGCCCTTCTTGATCTGCCGGTGCATACCATCGGCATTGACTTCGTCTCCGGGCGCGACAACTGGGAGGCGATCAAGTCGGTCCACTTCGACAAGAAGCTCGGCGCCGGAATCGTCGACGGGCGCAACACCCGCATCGAGTCCATCGAGCAGATTGCGGAGTCGGTCCGCCGCCTTTCGGAATCGGTCTCACCGGCCGATATTTATGTCAATCCTTCTTGCGGTCTCGAGTACCTGCCAAGGGAGACTGCCTTCGAAAAACTGAAGCGAATGGTCGAAGGCGCGCGAAAGGCGCAACCGGTAGCAGCGTAGGCGTCGATGGGGTAAGGTTTAAAGACGGCCTCCGTCTCGAAGCGACTGCTTCCGTCAATGAGGGCTAAACCTTCAATCGACCAGACAGAGAACGCCAGCCAAAGAGGAAAGCAATGCCCGCACTAACAACAAACGCCGTTGGCTCTTATCCGAAGCCCGAATACCTCGCCCAGGCGCGGACCCAGTTCTCGCAGGGCAAGATCGACCGCGCCGAGCTCGATAAGCTCGAGCGCAAGGCCACGGAATACTGGATCCGCAGCCAGGAGCAGATCGGCCTCGACGTGCTCGTGCATGGCGAGATGGAGCGGGGCGACATGGTAGCCTACTTCGCCGGCGAGCCGGGCGGAAACCCGATCGGCGGGATGAAGCTGGGCGGACTAGTCCGCTCTTACGGCAACCGCTACTATCACAAGCCGATCATCGTCGACAGGCTGACCTGGCCCGGCCCGATGACGGTCGAGATGTGGCGCTACGCCCAGAGCCTGACCGACCGTCCCGTGAAGGGCATGCTCACCGGCGCCTATACTATGGTCGAGTGGTCGTTCGACGACTACTACCCCTCGCGCCGCGAGGCGGTCCTCGACATGGCGCCGATCATCCGCCGCGAGGTCGAGGAACTGGTCAAGGCAGGCGCGAAATACATCCAGATCGACGAGCCTGCCATCCACACGCGGCCGAACGAGGACTTCGATCTGGCTGTCGAGGCGATGTACCTGACCGTCGACGGCATCGACGCCGAATTCCACACGCACATCTGTTACGGAGAGGTCGAGAAGATCTATCCCGACATGCTGCGTCTGCCGGTCAAGCAGATCCACCTCGCCTTTATGAATACAGACTTCGAGTACCTCGAGCTAATGCAGCAGACACCATTCGACAGCGGCAAGGACCTGGGCGTCGGCGTCACCGACATCCACACGCGCTTCATCGAAGACGTGGAGATCGTGAAGGACGGCATCCGCCGCACGCTGAAGCTCTTCCCGCCCGAGCGCCTCTGGATCTATCCCGACTGCGGGCTCAAGACCCGCACGACGGATGAGGCCGAGGCAAAGCTCCAGGTAATGGTTGACGCCGTGCGGGACATCAAGCGCGAGCTCGAGATCGAATAGCATCACTCGCAGGCTCTCCCTAAGCTCGACAGTCTCCAACCAAGGTTTGCCGCTAGCCGAATTCCTGCTAAACTCGCTCCAAACCTCACGCGCACGTCAATGTTTGTCCTATGACTACCGCTAAAACCCGCCGCCTCCTCCCTCGACGCTGTCTTCCACCCCCGGTCCGTCGCCATCGCCGGCGTCTCCATTCAGCAGCCTGGCTTCGCCGGCGTCGGCCTGGGCTTTCTTCTCTCGCTCATGGAGCTCGGTTTTCCGGCCGTCTACCCCGTCAACCCCAAATACGAGGAGATCGAGGGACTCAAATGCTACGCCAGCGTCCTTGATATAAAAGGGCCGGTCGATCACGTCATCTTGAGCGTTCCCGCGCGCATCGTGCCCCAGCTCGTCGAAGACTGCATCGCCAAAGGAGTGCGCAGCGTCCACTTCTTTACCGCAGGCTTCCGGGAGACCGGCGATGACGAGATGGCCGACCTGGAGACGCAGGTCGTCGGCCGTCTCACCGGCTCCGGCATTCGCGTCTTCGGCCCGAACTGCATGGGGCTATACGTTCCCGAATCGAAGCTCGCCTTCATGCCCGGCTTTCCCGCGGAGGTCGGGCCAGTCGGCTTCATCTCGCAGAGCGGGGGCAACGCCGGGGAGATGGTCTACACCGCCGCCGTCCGCGGCATCCGCTTCTCGAAAGTCGTCTCATACGGCAACGCGTCCGACATCGAC
>VBJT01000151.1 GCA_005880075.1 Chloroflexota bacterium | reverse complement strand
TGTGATCTGCGCGTACATCGAAGGCGTGAAGGACGGCCGGCGCTTTTTTCAGGCCATGCGCGAAGCCGCGCGCGCCAAGCCCGTGGTCGTCCTCAAGGGCGGGCGCACTGCGGCGGGCACCCGTGCCGTTATGTCGCATACCGCCAGCCTCGCCGGGTCGCTGGACGTATTCGACTCCCTCTGCCGCCAGGTCAATGCCGTGCGCGTCAATAGCGTCGAGGAGATGGCCGACCTGGCCGTCGCCTTCCGCTACATGAGCGCACCCGCCGGCCCCGGCGTAGCAGTGGTCGGTGGCGGGGGCGGCTTCAGCGTCTTCGCCGCCGACGAGATCGACGACGCCGGCCTCAACTGCCCGGTCCTGCCGCAGAACACCCAGAGGGCGCTCAGCGAAATCAACCCGGTCGCAGGCACCAGCGTCCGTAACCCCGTCGACACGATCGCGATCTTCGAGCCGCCGAAGCTTGAGCAGACGCTGCGCATCATCGGCGAGGCGGAAAACATCGACGCCATCCTCTATCACACGAGCTTCAGCTGGGGCCGCGGCCGCCGCTCCATGG
>VBJT01000213.1 GCA_005880075.1 Chloroflexota bacterium | reverse complement strand
TCAGTTGGGCGAACGTAGGATTGACCACGTACTCCCCGTTGATGTACGCCACGCGCGTTCCCGAGACCGGCCCGCCAAACGGAATATCAGATATCGTGAGCGCCGCGGACGCCCCAATGATCGAGAGGATGTCCGGGTCGTTCTCCTGGTCCGCCGATAGCGTAGTGACAGTGATCTGGACGTCGTTCCGCATGCCCTTGGGGAAGAGCGGCCGCAGTGGCCGGTCTGTGAGGCGCGCCGTGAGGATGCCGGCGGTGCTCGGCCGGCCTTCACGCCGGAACCAGCCCCCCGGGATTTTCCCGGCGGCGTACAACCGCTCCTCATAGTCGACGGTCAGCGGGAAGAAATCGATCCCCTCCCGCGGCTCCGCACTCATGACGGCGGTGACCAGTATTACGGTGTCGCCGTAGCGCATCGTCACCGCTCCATTCGCCAGGCCCGCCACCTTACCGACCTCCAAGCTCAGTATGCTGCCGCCGATCTCCCGTTCGAAAACTTCTGCTCTCAACATAGGACCTCCAATTGTTGAGCTTGCCCGCTTATGCCCGGACGAGGGGCATTACAGGAAACATTCCGATTCCCATGCCTCTATTCCTTTGGGGAGTAGCCGTTGGCTGGCTGCATGGGGCTCCCGCTTTATGTTCCGCCTTCGAGGCGAACGCCGGTCTTCCGGCCCTGTCGGGCGCCCTAATGTGCCCGACTATCCATGAACGAGAAAGGCCCCGCCGTTACTTGCGGAGGCCAAGCCTTGCGATTAACGCCTTGTACCGCGCCGGCTCTGTGTGACTAAGGTATCGCAGCAGTCCACGCCGTTGTCCCACGAGCATCATGAGACCGCGCTGGGAGTGCTTGTCCTTGCGGTGTTGACGCAGGTGCTCTGTGAGCTGACTAATTCGCTCTGAGAGGATCGCAACCTGCACGTCTGTTGAGCCGGTGTCGCCGGGATGCAACTTGTTGGCGGATGCGAGCTCCGCCGTCTTTTCTTTTGTCAGCATCCTGTACGTGGCATCGCGTCTTCGTTCTTTCCTCGCGAGTATAGCATGGCACCTTGGGCGCGGCAACGAACCGATATACTGACGCTAGCCATGCATCGCCTGTCTTCCTCGTAGTAATATGCCCGGAATCGCGATCGTTACGGATAGCTCCGCCTGTCTTCCGCCCGACCTTGTCGAGCGCTACGGTGTGCGGATCGTCCCGCTGGCACTGCTCTTCGGCGGGACCTTGTTTCGAGACGGTGAGCTTTCCCGGGACGAATTCTACGCCCGCCTGCGCGATCCCGAGCAACGCGCGTCCACGGCCGCCCCGGCGCCGGGCGAATTCCTGGAGGCCTTCCGCGCGGCGCGAAAGGATGGCGCCAGCGCCGTTCTCTGCCTCACGCTCTCCTCGCGATATAGCGGGGCGCACAGCTCAGCGGTGAATGCCGCAGACCTTGCTGCGCGCGAGCTTCTAGGTTTCGAGGTGCGCGTTCTCGATACGGGCGGGATCGCCATGGCCCACGGCTTCGCAGTCCTCGATGCTGCTAGAGCCGCAGCTGCTGGCGTCACGTTGGACAAGACCATCGCGTCCGCTAACCGTTCGGCCGCCGGCGCCAATCTCGTGGGGGTCTTGGCGACGACCCGCTACCTCGCAAGGAGCGGTCGCGTCCCGTGGATCGTGCATTTTGTCACGTCGCTTTTGCAGATCAAGCCTGTCATCGCCGCCTCTTCCGGCAAAACCGGCGCAATCGGCCGCGTGCGCACGGTGTCGAAAGGCATGGAGCGGATGGTGGAGTACGCCGGGCGGACGGCTTCACGCGATCGGCCTTTGCGCGTGGCCGTCATGCATGCAGACGCAGCCGAGCAGGCGCGGGCGCTCGCGCAGCGGGTGCGCGACAACCTGAACCCGGCCGAGCTGCTCATCAGCGAATTCACGAGCGTGATGGCCGTGCATACCGGTCCGGGCTTTCTGGGGCTGGCCTGGCAACCCATCGATCCGGTGCCGGCGCCCGCCGCGGCGACAAAGGAACGTCGCCCGCTCGTCGCGCGCGACGTGAGCGTGCTCGAGGGGATACTAGGCGAGCTGCCCGGACCGGTAGAGCACCCGCCCTTTGTGGTCCTCAGCGGCCTTCCGGGCAGCGGTAAGTCGCACCTCGCGCGGGAAGTCGCCCGCCGCCACCCCTTTGCCATAGCCGAAAGCGACGCGCTCCGCAAAGCTCTCGTTGAGCGGCCTTCGTATTCCCAACAGGAGAGCGCGAGGCTGTTTACCGCTTGTCACGGATTGCTCGAAAAGCTCCTGCTACGGCGTATTCCGGTGTTGTTCGACGCCACGAACCTCAAGGAGACGCACAGAAGGCCTCTCTACGACATCGCGGAGCGCAGCGGCGCGCGCTTGCTGGTCGTGGAAGTGCGAGCCGATGAAGAGTTGGTCCGGCGGCGCATGGAGAGCAGGCTGGCAGCCGAGAACCCGCTCGACCGCTCTGAAGCGACGCTAGATGTCTACGAGATGATGCGAGGCGACGCCGAGCCAATCGAAGCCCCGCATATAGTTGTCGAATCGACCTCGGGTGACGATATCGGCCGGGCCGCAGAGCGAGTACTTCTCGAGTTGGAACGAGTCTGCGCATGAGCCGCAGGGCCGCCCGATCGCGCGCGGCCGAAGCCCAACCGCTGTTCTGACATTGATAGTGGGTAAGGGTGGTTTCG
Organism: Chloroflexota bacterium; assembly: GCA_005880075.1. GTDB lineage: Bacteria > Chloroflexota > Dehalococcoidia > SM23-28-2 > RBG-16-64-32 > CF-163. Next base: position 1,247 of record VBJT01000213.1, on the reverse strand, counting down.
ACAAGATGGCTTCGGCCGTGAAAAACTACCCATACCCTGTTCAGATGGTCCCGCCTGATCCGGGCGGGCGAACGCACATCCCGGAGGGCGAGTCTTACAACTACAACAGCAACCCGCCAACTTCGGGCCCGCATACCACCGCGGTCGCCACGCCCGGCGTCCACGACGAGCCTGTGCCCAAAGAAACGCTGGTGCACAACATGGAGCACTCACAGGTCGTCGTCTGGTATGACTGCAATGCGCCTCAGCCGCTGAGCGCCGACGCATGCAACACGCTCAAGCAGTCGCTTGCCACCGTCGTCGCAGATGCGAATAGCCGCGGGAAAAAGGTTGTAATGACGCCGTATTCGACGATGGACCACGCGGTCGCCCTTACAGCCTGGCAGTTCCTGGATGCCTTCGACCAGTTCGACGGGCAGCGAGTGCGTACCTTCATTGACAGCTTCTACTGCCATACCAACCTCGAGGGTTTTTGCTGAATGAGCAAGCCTTATCTCGTCGTCCGCGCCACCATCGAGCCTTCCGTGATGGATGAGTTCGTGCGCTGGTATGAGACCGTCCACCTGCCCCACGTCATGGAAATCCCCGGCGTCGAGCGCGCCTTCCGCACCGATTGCCGCCGTCGTGGCGTGAACTGGACGGCCCTTTACGAGCTTGCCGACCAGGGTTCGATTCAGATCGCCTTTACGAGCGGCGAGGCGGAACGTGCCCGCCAGGACTGGGAGCGCTGGCTCCCCCACGTCACCGACCTGAGCGTGGAGGTGTACGCCGCGCTCAGCGCAATTCCCGGCTACGAGCACTGGAACTGACGTTACACTCGAAGCGCCCCACCAGGTCGCCACATCCGCAACCAATCGCCGAAGAATGCGGGGCCTCTCGTCGAAAGAGTTTACCGCCAGCGAGCGGCGCGCGCCCGCTCCGGCATTGCGTCGGCGGGTACCAGCAGGCGGCGGCCGCCCGGCAGCGGCAGCCGTCGCAGCGATTCCCGGGCGAGCGGATACCCCCAGCGCTGCAGGGCGACCGCCACGCCGATACCAAGCAGCGCGACAATTCCCCCGGCCGCGGCGTCCAGCAGGAAGTGGTTCGCCGTCATCGTAATCGCAAACACCTGCAGTGTCGGCAACGCCACGCCGATTCCCACCGCAGTCCACAACAACACCCACGTAGAGACGCTCCGAAGATGCGTCTCGGACGCCGGACCCTTCCCCGCCGGCCAGCACGCCCAGATTATCCCGAGCCCGAGCAGC
>VBJT01000150.1 GCA_005880075.1 Chloroflexota bacterium | reverse complement strand
ATAAGCGGCGCCGCGCAGGGCGAGGTTATCGCTCTCGCTGCCGCCGGACGTGAAGACAAGCTCCTGGGGCTTGCAGCCAAGGACCTCGGCCATCGAGCGGCGTGCGCCTTCGAGGCCCCGTCGCGCCTCCTGGGCCTCGCCGTATAGGCTCGATGGGTTGCCCCAGTGGTCGCGGAGATAGGGGAGCATCGCTTCCAGGACGCGCTCGTCGAGGGGCGTGGTGGCCGCGTGGTCGAGGTAAATACGGTCGGCGATCATGGTCCTATTTTAGCGAACGTGGCTCGACGCCGGAGCGCTGGGGCGCAGCACACAACGAGTCTCAGGCGAGATGAATATCGGTGTCGAATGTGAGTTTCCGGCATTCTGCGACCCTACAACGATGCGAAATCGCAATGCGAACGCCGATTGCCCCGACAGGCCCCGCATGCTACAATTCGGGTGTAGTGTAGATTTACACAGTCAAATGTTCTAAAATTCGGCACTACGAGGAATACATGGCAGCGCCGAAGGTAATCTCCCGAACGTCCACGCAGGAAGAACTTGCCTCTGACTACAAGTGGGGGTTCGTCACCGAGATCGAAGCCGATGTCCCGCCGAAGGGGCTGAACGAGGATGTTGTTCGGCTGATCTCGGCCAAAAAGGGCGAGCCGGAGTGGATGACAGAGTGGCGGCTGAAGGCCTATCGCTACTGGACCAGTGAGGAATACCGCGAGCCGCGGTGGTCCAAGGTCAGCTTCCCGCCGATCGATTATCAGGACATCCACTACTACTCCGCGCCCGTGAAGAAGGAGAAGGGGCCGGAGAGCCTCGACGAGGTTGATCCAGAGCTAGTCGCGGCGTTCAACAAGCTCGGCATCCCGCTGGCGGAGCAGAAGGCGCTCACCGGCGTGGCCGTCGACGCCGTCTTCGACAGTGTCTCGGTCGCGACGACATACCAGAAGCAGCTCGAGGACTTGGGGATCATCTTCGGCCCGATCTCGGAGGCGATCCAGAAGCACCCGGAGCTGGTCAAGAAGTACCTCGGCTCCGTCGTGCCGTACAGTGACAACTTCTACGCCACCCTGAACTCTGCCGTTTTCAGCGACGGCACGTTCGCGTATGTGCCGCCGGGCGTCCGCTGCCCGGTCGAGCTGATGACGTACTTCCGGATGAATTCGGAAGGCACGGGGCAGTTCGAGCGGACTTTGATCATCGCCGACAAGGGGAGCTACGTGAGCTACCTCGAGGGCTGCACGGCGCCGATGCGCAAGACGACCCAGCTGCACGCGGCCGTAGTCGAGCTGATCGCGCTTGACGATGCCGAGATCAAGTACTCGACGCTTCAGAACTGGTACCCCGGCGACAAGGACGGCAAGGGCGGCGTGTATAACTTCGTAACGAAGCGCGGCAAGGCCGCCGGCAAGAACTCCAAGATCTCGTGGACGCAGGTCGAGACCGGCTCCGCGATCACTTGGAAGTACCCGAGTTGCATCCTCCAGGGCGACAACTCGGTCGGCGAGTTCTACTCGGTCGCGCTGTGCAACAACCACCAGCAGGCAGACACCGGCACCAAAATGATCCACATGGGCAAGAACACCCGCAGCACCATCATCGCCAAGGGCATCTCCGCCGGCGAAGGTCAGAACACGTACCGCGGGCTCGTGAAGATCATGCCGACGGCGACGAACGCGCGGAACTTCACGCGCTGCGACTCGCTGCTTATCGGCAGCAAGTGCGGGGCCCACACTGTCCCATACATCGAGGTGCGGAACCCGACGGCGCACATGGAGCACGAGGCGACGACTTCAAAGGTCAGCGACGACCAGCTCTTCTACCTGATGCAGCGCGGGATCAAGGAAGAGGACGCGCAGTACATGATCATCAACGGCTTCTGCAAGGGCGTCTTCGCGGAGCTGCCCTTTGAGTTCGCGATGGAGGCGTCCCAGCTTCTGAAGGTCAGCCTCGAGGGCACCGTCGGCTAAGCGATGACTTCGAACAACAGCCGTCCCCTTCTCGAAGTCCGCGACCTTCACGTCTCCGTCGGGGACAATGAGATCCTCGACGGGATGAACCTCTCCGTAGGCCTGGGTGAAGTGCACGCGATCATGGGGCCGAACGGGAGCGGCAAGAGTACGTTCACGAACGTGGTTGCCGGCCGCCCGGGGTATACCATCGACCGAGGCGACGTCCTCTATGAGGGCGAGAGCATCCTCGGGATGTTTCCGGACGAGCGGGCGCGCAAAGGCATTTTCCTCGCGATGCAATACCCCGTCGAGCTACCGGGGATCCGCAACCGGGAGTTCTTGCGCACGGCGCTCGAGGCGCTACGCGAGGCCCGCGGCGAGGTGAAGCTGAGCGTTCGCGAGTTCAACAAGATGCTAGAGGAGAAGGCGAAGGCGATGGACTTCGACCCGGACCTCATGAAGCGCAACGTAAACGAAGGTTTCTCGGGCGGCGAGAAGAAGCGTAACGAGATCCTCCAGCTGTCGGTCCTCGACCCCAAGCTGGCGCTTCTAGACGAGACGGACTCGGGGCTCGACATCGATGCGCTGAAGATCGTCGCAAATGGCGTCAATGCGTTCCGCGGGCCTGACAAGGCTATCGTTCTGGTGACCCACTACCAGCGGATCCTGAACTTCATTAAGCCCGACTACGTGCACGTGCTCATCGAGGGCCGCATCGTACGCTCGGGCGCGAGCGACCTCGCGCACGAGCTCGAGGCGCAGGGCTACGAGTGGTTGCGCGAGCCGGCCGAAGAAGCGGAAACAGTCGGAGCGACCGGCCGGCCATCGTAAGGGCCGCGATGACGCAAACAGCAGAAGCAACTGACCGATACGTCGAACAGTTCGACACGCTCCGCGAAACGCGGAAGCTGGAGCCGGATTGGCTCCGCGAACTCCGCCGCGAAGGCTTCGACTACTTCCAGCGCATGGGCTGGCCGATCGACGACAAGCGCGACGAGATGTGGAAGTACACCGACGTCAGGCCCGTCGCTCGCACCGAGTTTCGGCTGCCCAACGCTCCGGCCGTCATGCCGTCCTCAGCCGAAATCGCGGCAATCTTTCCATTCGATGAGGGTATGTCCCGCCTCGTGTTCATCGATGGTTACTACTCTCCGGACGCGTCTCGCATTGTTGATGCTGATGACGGCTCGATCCTCCGGATTACAGAAGCCGTCCGGGAGGAGGAGACTCTCGTTCACGGGCACCTCGCACGCTATAGCGAGCCCGGTCACGACGCCTCGGTCGGACTGAACACGGCCTTCTTCGGCGATGGCGCCTTCATTCACGCTGACGGCCGGCTGACCGCACCTGTCCATCTCGTCTACATCACGAGTGACCATGCTGATCCCGTCGTCACTTACCCGCGTACGCTCGTCGTGGCGGGCAAGGGCGCGGAAGTGACGCTGATCGAGACGTTTCTGAGCCTCGGTTCGCGCAACCACTTTACTGACCCGGTGACCGAGATCGCGCTGGGCGATGGTTCAAGTGTGACGCATTACCGCCTGCTACTCGAGAGTGCGGACTCGTATACGATTGGGCACGTGCGTCCCTGCCTAGGGCCTGACTCCGTCTACAAGTCCGTCGTCTACGAAGTCGGCTCGGGACTGATGCGCCTCGATCTCGAAGTGCTAATCGAGGGCGAGGGCGCCTTCGCCGACTTGAGGGGCCTTTATGTCACCAAAGGGAAGCAGCACCTGGACAATCTAGTGAGCATCGACCACGCCAAGCCACACGGCAAGAGCCGGCTCTATTACAAAGGCATTCTCGACGACGAATCGCGCGCGGTCTTTGGCGGCACGGTATACGTCCAGCCGGGGGCCGACAAGACAGACGCCTACCAAGAGGACAAGAACCTGCTGCTCTCGGACCGGGCGGAGGCGGACAGCAAGCCGAGCCTCGAAATTTACGCCGACGACGTGAAGTGCGGGCACGGCGCTACCGCCGGAGCCGTAGCGGACGAGGCGATCTTCTATCTGCGGTCGCGCGGGATCGACGAGCAGACGGCTTCACGCTTGCTGATCAAAGGCTTCGCCAGCGAAATATTGGATGAAATTGGAATCGAGCCGCTACGCCTGTTTCTCGAAGAGCGGACCGCTAGTGCCCTCCCCCGGTTTGTGGGCGCGGAGGTGGTGGCGTGACATTGGATATTCAGAGCATCCGGAAGGACTTCCCAATCCTGGAGCGACAGGTCTACGGGAAACCACTCGTCTACCTGGACAACGCGGCGACATCGCAAAAGCCACGACAGGTGATCGACGCCCTCGTCAACTACTACGAGAACTACAACGCCAACATTCACCGCGCCGTGCACTGCCTCGGCGAAGAAGCGACGGCCGCCTACGAAGAGGCACGCGCGAAGGTGGCAAAGTTCATTAACGCGCCCTCGCCCGAGTCCATCATCTTTACCCGCAACACGACGGAGGCGATCAACCTGGTCATGTATACGTGGGGGCGAGCGAACGTGCGCGAGGGGGACGAGATTCTCCTCACACAGATGGAGCACCACTCGAACCTCATTCCCTGGCAGCGTCTGGCGGCCGAGAAGGGGGCGACGGTCCGCTACATCGAGCTGACGGATACGCACACGCTGGCCCTCGATGGGCTCGAGAACCTGTTCGACGCCCGGACGCGCATCGCAGCGATGCCGCACGTCTCCAACTCCCTCGGCACCATAAATCCGGTCGAGAAGATCGCCGCCGAAGCGCGCCGCAACGGCACACTGTTCCTCGTGGACGGAGCTCAGGGCGCGCCGCACCTACCGGTCGACGTGCAGGGCATCGACTGCGACTTCTACGCCTTCTCCGCGCACAAGATGCTCGGTCCCACCGGAGTTGGCGTGCTCTACGGCCGGGCGGAGCTGCTCGAGGAGATGGAGCCGTTCCTCGGCGGCGGCGAGATGATCCGCAAGGTCACGTACGAAGGCGCGACGTGGAACGACCTGCCGTGGAAGTTCGAGGCCGGAACGCCGAACATCGCCGACGTCATCGCTTTTGGCGCGGCGATCGATTATCTTGACGGGCTGGGTATGGATAATGTGCGCGAGCACGAGGTCCAGATCACTGACTACGCTCTGACCCGGCTGAGCCAGCTGGAGGGCATCGTGATGTACGGCCCGCCTGATCCGCGCGAACGTGGCGGCGTCGTGTCGTTCAACTTCGGCGACCTGCATCCACACGACATCGGCACGGTACTCGACCACCACGGCGTCGCGATCCGAGCGGGACACCACTGCACGCAGCCGCTAATGCGCACGCTCGGCGTCTCAGGGACGGCGCGTGCCAGCTTCTACGTGTACAACACGACGGACGAAGTGGACGTGCTTGTCGATGCGCTCGAGGCGACGCGGGACTTCTTTAAGCGATGAAGCGAGATTTGGCAAATCCTATGGCTTGGTCGACGCCCCTTCCCGCTCGTCCTGAGGCTCTCGAAGGACCGAGCGGAGCAACGGCAGTCCAATTGGAGCCCGCATGAGCCTTCGCGAAGAATACGCCCGCCAGGAAGCCGAGCTCGATGACCTGTACAAAGAGATCATCCTCGACCACTACCGGAACCCACGGCACCGCGGTTCCCTCCCCGCGCTGAGCGCCACGCACGAGGGGTTGAACCCGCTCTGCGGGGACGAGGTCACGGTCGAGCTGCTGGTGGACGGGAACCGCGTCACCGATGTGGCCTACAAGGGCTCCGGCTGCTCGATCAGCCAGTCGTCCGCCTCGATGATGACCGAAGCGATCAACGGAAAGCCGCTCGACGAAGTGAAACGCCTCAGTGAGGCGTTTACCGCGATGATGCGGGGCGAGGAGAGCATCGACCCAGAATCGCTCGGCGACCTCGAAGCGCTCTCGGGCGTGCGCAAGTTCCCGGTGCGCGTGAAGTGCGCGACGCTGGCCTGGCACACGCTGGATGAGGCGCTCGAGGAAGCCGGCCTCTAGTCCAACCTATCGAATCTCGCGCAGCGCCTTCAGGGCCTCCACCGACCGCCGCTCATCTGTAGCGAAATTCGCCGAAGAACTCACCCATCGCGACCGGCGCCGCGGCTCGCTCGCACAAGATAGCATCGATCGTCCCGAGCAACGGCAGGTCGAGACCGCTTTCAGACATCAGTTGATTGATCGCGCCGCAGGCGACTACGCCCTCGACCGTCTTCTCATCCCTAAACCGCCGCCAGTCATCGCCGCTGCCCAGCATCTCACCAATCGTGCGGTTGCGGCTGTGCTTGCTGTAGCCGGTGGTCAGCAGGTCGCCGAGGCCCGCGAGGCCATGCACTGTGGCATGACGCCCCCCCAGCGCCTCGCAGATGCGACCCATCTCGTCCATCGCAAGCGTGCCGACGAACGCCTTCGTGTTCGCGCCGAGCCCCATGCCGTCGCAGACACCAAGCGCGATGGCATACACGTTCTTGAGAGTGGACGATAGCTCCAGGCCGCACAGGTCCGTGGTCGTGTCGACCTTCACCCATTCGTTCTGCAACAGCCCTTGTACCCGTCGAGCAGAATTTTCGTCCTCGAAGGCGACGATAACAGCGGTCGTCATGCCGCGGGCCGTCTCGATAGCGATGGCGGGGCCGCCCATGCTACCGACGGCCGGCCGAGTCTTAGTGCCTAGCTCGCGAGATATAACCTCGCTCAGGCGGCAGTTCGTCCCCGACTCCAGCCCCTTGGCCACGTTCAGTACGATCTGTTCGGGCCGCAGAAGCGGCGAGAGGTCGCGCGCCATGCCCGCCACTATCTGCGAGGGCACGCTAAGGACGATAACATCCGAGCCCGCAACGGCTTTCTCCAGATCCCACACGGCCTCAATTCCGGGGTGCAGCTCCACACCTTCGAGGTACTTCGTGTTCGCTTGCTGGTCGCGCATCTCCTCGAGCACGTCGGTCTCGATGCTCCAGGCGCGGACGGTGTGTCCATTGGAGGCGAGGACCTGCGCGACGGCCGTGCCCATATTCCCCGCGCCCACGACTGCGATGATTTCAGTCATGGCATTCAGATTATGCGGGGTGTAGGGGTTGAGCAACTGCGACCGTGGCTGGCAAGAAGCCGCAATCGCCTTCGGTCGACCTGACGTATCGCGTAGGGCATTTGCTCAACCCCTACGGCGCTGCGCCGTGCTATCAGAAGCGGAAAGTCTTGAGATCGGCGGCGGTGACGACGTTGGCCAGGCCATCGAGGTGCGGCTGGCCGCCAAGGTGCGTAAGGACCATCGTCGTCTCGGGGGCGATGCGCCTGCGGATGACCCTCACGTCATCGAGGCCCATGTGCTCCGGCCCGCAGCCTTCGCTGTATGTGCAGTCCACCACGAGCACATCGGTGCCTTCCGCCAGCGCGATCACCTCTTCGCAGAACATCGTGTCACCGGTATAGGCGACCGTCTTACCGCCGATCTTCGCACGATAGCCGAAGGCGTCCATGCTCTCCGTGACGTGGCACATCGGAACGGACCAGAAGTTCACGAGCCCCGCCTTCTGCTCCCCGCCGGGCGACGCATCGACGTATATGCGCCGGTAGCCGGCGTCGCGCGTGATGTTCGGATAGCAGCGGTTGGCAAAGTCCTCGATCCATTCGCGAACCCCGGGCGGGCCGACGATATACAGGTCGTTCGAGCGCTCGGTCATGTACAGGTACTCGAGGAACAGGAAGGGGACGCCCATGAAGTGGTCGCCGTGGTGGTGGGTAAGGAAGATGACCTCGATATCAGTCAGCGGCACATTGAGCTGCTTGAGATGGGGAAGCAGCGTGGGCGGCGCATCGAACAGGTATTTCTCATCGACAAGGAAGGAACTCCAGTAGCGCCCTTCCGCCGCGAATGCATTGCTGGAGCCCAGGAACGTTATCTCCAACCCGCTTCTTCTTCCGTTGTGCCCCTTCTTCTTCTTTAGTCTACGCCGCTACCTATTCCCCGCATACGCCATTAAGGAGCGAATAACGCCTCGCCCATTCCCGCTTCCGTCGTTATGGCCTCGCTCTTTCTCGAAGCGAAGACGCCGCGTCCCGACCGCAGCCGAAACGCGGCCCTCCCGTTCTTGATCGGTGATAGCTGACCAGTGATTACTTTTTCAGGATGTTGATCGTGCAGGCCGAGCCGAGACCGATCACATGGGCCAGCCCGACCTTCGAGCCCTCGACCTGGCGCGCCCCCGCTTCTCCGCGCAGGTGCCACACGATCTCGACGATGTTGGCGACGCCTGTCGCGCCTAGCGGGTGGCCCTTCGAAAGCAGCCCGCCGCTGGCGTTGACAGGGATTTTGCCGCCGACGTACGTCGCGCCTTCGTCGATCATGCGGCCGGCCTCGCCTTCGCCGCAGAGCTGCAGGTTCTCGTAGTGCAGGAGCTCAGCCGTCGCGAAGCAGTCATGCAACTCGACCTGGCTAAGGTCTTCCGGACCGATGCCTGCCTTCTCATAAGCCTCTTTTGCGGCGATGCGGGTGACAGTGTTGATATCGAACATCGTCGGGTTGCGCGGCGTGTAGGGGTCCGAGGTGAGGACTGAAGCGGCCACCCAAATAGGCTTCTGGGTGAACTGCTTCGCCTTCTCCGCGGACATGAGGACCGCCGCTGCAGCGCCGTCGCCGGTCGGGCAGCACATGTAGAGCGTGTTCGGCCAGGCGATCGGGCGCGCGTTGAGGACGTCCTCCAGCGGCGTCTCGATCTGGTACTGCGCGTACGGGTTGTTTACGGAGTGCTTGTGGTTCTTGACCGCCACCTTCGCGAACTGCTCCTGCGTCGTCCCGTACTTGCGCATGTGCTCGACGCCCGCCTGCCCGAAGACGCCGGGCATGAGGCCCGTGCCCATCACGCCCTCGGTGCTGTACTCACGCGAAGCGCCATCGGCGCCCAGCAGACCCATCTTGCCCATCTGCTCGCTGCCGATCGCCATCGCGACATCGTAAGCGCCGGAAGCGACGGCCATCCAGGCCTCGCGGAAGGCGGTCGAGCCGGTCGCGCAGGCGTTGGCCACGTTGACGACGGGCACGCCGGTCGCGCCGATTTCCTTCATGATGCGCTGGCCGATCATGGCGTTCGACTGGTAAAGGTTGCCGCTGACAACGATCTCGACGTCCTTGATCGAACAGGTCGCGTCCTTCAGGGCGCCGATCGCTGCCTCAGAGGCGAGCGTGACGACGTCCTTGTCCGGATAACGGCCGAACTTCAGCATCGTGGCTCCGACAACAGCTACGTCTCTCATGGTGTTCTCCCTTCTGCTCGTCGCAGATTGGGCGAGGTAAGCCTCGCCCCTACTTGCCGTCCGTTACCTTGAACTTCGCCGCGATGATGTCATTGCCCTCGCGGTCGACTCGGACCTTCTCCGTAAACATCTTTACGCGCTTGCCAAACCACTCTGGCCCTGGCTTCGAGATGTCGAGCCCGTACACATTCGCGCGTACAGAAACGCCATCGTCAAGATCGACGATGGCGGCGACGTACGGGGCCTCGAGGCCGGGTACTGTCTGGTGCACGACGGCGAACGAATAGATCTCGCCCTCGTCGCCGAAACGCGTCTTCTCGAACGGCCCAGTCGAACCGCAGTTGCCGCAGGCCGTGCGGGCGCCGAGGTACTTCGCATTGCAACTCTTGCACACCACGCCCCAGAGGTACGCCGGCTCGTCCGGGTACTTCTCGGGCAGCTTCATAAAGGGGACAATTGGGTTTGGTTTCTTCTCAGCAGCGGTGGCTGCTTCCTGCGTCAAGGGGCTACCTCCTTCAGTGATGCGTTTCGTATGTACCACTCCCTAACGCGCGCGTCAAGTTGTGGCACGCGCTAGAAATTATCCCAATTCGGGAACAGTCAGATTGCGACAGATCTCGCGGCTATAGAATACGTCCGGTTCTGCTGATTGTCGATGCAGCTAGTAGCAGCTACTCCGCCGGGTGCTGGTCGTCCGGGTCGAGCGGCGGGATCGACAGGCTGAGGACGAGCGACTCGCCCCGGAGCGTGCGCACGCTGTGGACAACGCCCTTCTCGATGCGAACGGTCTCGTATGGCCGGAGGCGGAGCGTGTGGTCGCCGACGCGCGCCTCGACCTCGTGCTCGAGGACGGTGTAGATCTGAGCGCATTTCTCGTGGTAGTGCGCAGCGACGTGCTCCTGCTCCAGCATGCGGATGATTCGCACGCTGCACTCGGGCATGGAGACGTGCGAGAGGATCTCGTAGAGTCCCATGTT
>VBJT01000212.1 GCA_005880075.1 Chloroflexota bacterium | reverse complement strand
TCTGGCGTGAGCGTGCATTCGCGGGCGCGCCCTCGCAAGTCATTGGGGCAGCATTGGCTGACGGACCGAGCGGCCCTAAAGCGTATTGTCGATGCGGCGGAGATCCGAGAAGGCGAGACTGTCATCGAGGTCGGCGCGGGGACGGGCCTGCTGACGAGCTTGCTGGCCGACCGAGCGGACAAATTAGTTGCCGTAGAAGTTGATGACCGGCTCGCTTCACGACTCACCGAAAAGTTCAAAGGGAACGAGGACGTTACCGTCCTTGCCTCGGATGTAATGGAAACATCGCCGGAGGAGTTGCTTGTGGTAGGTCGTGGAAGCATTCCTTACGTAGTCGTCGGTAATGTGCCGTACTTCATCGGCACAGCGATTGTCCGACGGTTCCTGGAGGCGAGGGTGCGTCCGAGCAGGCTCGTTATTACTCTGCAGGCGGAAGTGGCGGAGAGCTTGGCGGCGCCACCCGGAAGGATGAGCTATCTGGGCGTGGAAGTGCAGACCTTGGCCGACGCGAGCGTGTTGTTCCACCTGCCGCCGCGCGCCTTCAAACCGCCGCCGAAGGTACGGTCCGCTGTTGTCCGGCTTGATGTGCTCGATACATCGGATGCGGAGGTGGACGACCGCGAGGCGTTTCTGACCCTGGTGCGGGCGGGGTTCGCGGCGCCGCGTAAGCGGTTGCGGAACTCCCTGGCGATCGGGCTCCGGGTTCCGCCTTCCGAGGCGGGTGAAGTGCTCTCGCGGGCCGGAATAGACCCCGAGCAGCGTCCCGCAAACCTGAGCTTGAGCGACTGGCGCGAAGCGTATTTTGCGTACCGCAGGAGCAAGGAGCCGGGCGTAGCGAATAGTGAGTAGTGAACAGTGAACAGCGCAGTGCGGAATCTCCGGACCCTCGCGCCGGCCAAGATCAACTGGACTCTGGAGGTGCTCGGTCCGCGGGAGGATGGGTATCACGAGATCCGCTCGGTCATGCAGACGATTGATCTGTGCGATGAGGTTAAGGCTGAGCCGTCGGAGGCGCCGATTTTCGAAACTGTGGACGGGGAGAGGTTGGGTGACGACGACCTCATGGTGCAGGGAGCTAGGGCGCTCGAGGGGCACGTGCGGCGGGCGCTGCCAGTGCGGATTCGGGTTCAGAAGCGGGTTCCGGTGGCCAGTGGGTTGGGTGGGGGAAGTTCAGACGCGGCGGCCGTGCTGCGGCTGCTGGACAGGCTGTATGGACTTGGGTTGGCGGTCGAGGAAATGGCCGAAGTCGGGGCGGCAATTGGGTCCGATGTGCCGTTCTTCTTGTACGGAGGAACGGCGCTGGTGGAGGGAAAAGGCGAGCGTGTGAGCTCCCTGCCGGATGTGCGAGAGACTTGGTTCGTTATCGGAGTGCCTTTCATGTTTCTAGTAGACAAGACAAAGCGCATGTACTTGTCACTTACAGCAGACCACTTCACAGATGGTTCATGGACACAACGGGCCGTCGAGAAACTGAGAGCGGGTGCGGCTGTCGAAACGAATGAGCGGTACAACGTCTTCCATGTGCCCGCCTACGTGATGTACCAGGAGCCGCTGGTGAAATTGGGTGACGCCATGCTTTACGCCGGGGCACGCACCTTCGAAGTGGCCGGATCCGGGCCAGCGATATCGGCAAAAGTCGATTCCCGCGATGAGGCTGAGTCTTTAGTACGGAAGATAAGGGCGTTCGTGATTGGAGATTTTCATGGTGCTGAAGCGAATCTGATGATTGCGCGGACGCTGCCTGCGGCCGAGGCGACGGCCATCGTCGAGTAGACCGCCCAGCCGCTAAGATTAGAGCGCGATGACTGGAACGATCGTAGATATGCATGTGCACACGGTGCGCGGGGCGGCGGACTCGTCGCTGACGCCGGACCAGCTGATCGAGGAGGCGCGGCGGATTGGGCTAACGGGGGTGAACATCAGCGAGCATGACCGCGTGTGGGAGGCGCACCTGCTGGAGGAGTTCCGCGAGCGCAGCGGGCTGTTCGTGAGCCGCGGGATGGAGGTCTCGACAGACATGGGACACGTGATCGTGATCGGGTTAGACCGCTACGTGGCGGGAATCCGGCGCGCGTTGGAGCTGCGGCGGGTGCTGGATGAGGTGGGCGGGTTCATGATCGTCGCCCACCCATTCCGGCACTTCTTCGACCCGATCCACTTCCGGCGCGACGGGCGGCCACCGTTTGAGATGACGCCGGAGGAAGCGGCCGAGCGGATGCCGGTGTTCAAGCTGGTCGACGAGATCGAGGTGGCGAACGGCGGGTCGACGCCGCGCGAGAATCAGTTTGCGCTGAAGGTTACGAAGGCGCTGGGGAAGCGAGGGATCGGAGCGAGCGACTGTCATTCGACGCAGGGCGTTGGGTACTACGTGACGGTCTTCGAGGAGGAATTGCGCGACCAGGAGCATATGCTGGAGGAGCTGCGGGAGAGGCGATTTCATGCAGCAAAAGGGCTGCCGACGAAGACGCTTCGGCCATATTCGGAGGAGCCGGTCGAGGCGTAAGAGCAGACGCGTGAAGGCTTCCGCTACATTCGGAACGCAAAGCTAGACCATGCGTTCTATGCAGCCGCGGTTTCCGATGATAGAATTGGCGCCGAGTTGGGTGCTACCTATGTCGCGTTGGACCTTGAGACGACGGGACTCGATCTCGAAAACGACGAGATCATCGAGATCGGCGCAGTCCAGTTCGGTGCTGACGGTGTGCTCGACAGATTTCAAGCGCTGGTCAACCCCGGTCGCCCGATTTCACCGCCTGTCGTCGAGCTGACGGGGATCACGGACGAGGCGGTCCGCTCGGCACCGCCGATCTGGTCGGTCGCGCCGGCGCTCGAGGATTTTGTTGGGGACTCACCGATCGTTGGCCAGAACGTTCTCGGATTCGACATACAGTTCCTGCGTCGCGCCGGCGTGCGCCACAGCGAGAATGTGTACGACACGCACCTCCTGGCCGAAATGCTGCTGCCTGGGCTGGCGGACTACGGGCTCGCCGCGCTTTGCGAGCGTTTTGGAATCGCGCAGGACGTGCGGCACCGGGCGCTCGCGGACGCTGAGGCGGCACAGCAACTCTTCATTGCGCTGCGAAGGCGGTGCGCTGCGCTTGCGCCCGAGGTGCTTGGACAGGCGGACCAGTGGCTTGCGCTGACAGCGTGGCCTTCTCGCGGGTTCTTCCGGGAGATTTCGGAAGAGGCGGTTGTGCGGACACCAGGGACGCTTTCGGGCAGGCGACAGTCAACGCGTCCGCCTGAGCCACTTTCGCCGAAAGGAAAGCCGGTGGCTGTGGCAGAAGAGCACGTCCTTTCGACGCTCCGCTTAGCGGGGGACCACCCCGAGGCGTTCCCGGCGTTCGACCGGCGTGTGGTGCAGGAGACGATGACGATGGCCGTCGCTCGGGCGCTTAATGCTGAGCAGCGGCTAATGGTTGAAGCCGGAACAGGAACGGGGAAGTCGCTGGCGTACCTGATTCCGGCGGCGTGCCACGCCGTCGCGAATGATGATCGCGTCGTGGTATCGACCGCGACGATCAATCTGCAAGAGC
>VBJT01000211.1 GCA_005880075.1 Chloroflexota bacterium | reverse complement strand
CAAGGACAAGCCGGTTGCCTTCTTTCCAATCAACAGGCAAAGAGAGGCCCCATCTCTTGCAGGCCGGCCGGGGCTTCTTAACCGACTATTAACCATCGTTAAGATATGGTTAACCGCCGTGTTCACCAAACGCGAGTTAATCTGGAAGGCAGCCGGAAAGAAGGAGCGCGCAATGAGTCTTCAGAAGATCATCAGCAAAATGCTCGGGCGTCCGGGCGCTTTCGATGTCGACGCAGTGACGAGCGTACTGGACGGAAGGCGCCTGCAAGGGCGAGACACCATCTTCCAGGGTTTCGAGTCTCCTCCCGGGCGCTTCTAAGGAGGCCCTGCGCGCCTTGGCGTCCTCACTGTCATTCACGAAAATTGCGGTCGCACTGCTGCTTGTTAGCCTCGCTCTGGTCGAGGCCCGGACGGCGGACGCATCCTCCTCGCTGACAACAGAGACGACGAAGGAGGCGTCGGCGACGTTCGACAGCGAATCGGATGGCATTCGAAATTCGGTCGAGGTCGTGGTATCGGAGACCGCAATAACGTCGCCCGAAGGCACCAAGCGCGGCCTTCACGCCAACATCGAGGTCCTTCAAGCCGGCTCGCGCGGCGGCGATATCCGGACGATCGACCTGGCCGGCGGCGTGGACACCCAGCCGGGAGGCTTTGACCTGAGCGAGGACCTTTCGGGCGCTTCCCTCCACATCACGGTCCCTGTCTGCGGCGCCAAGGTCCTGCACAACGGCCGCCTCAAGCAGCGCGCCTTCGATGACTGCTTCGACGTGCAAGTAGACCTGCAATGGACAGGCAGCGGCGAAATCGCCTCCGAGAGCGGTGCCGACGAATATCAAGCAGGCGACTGCACCGTGCAGGTGGCCTCCGCGTACCGCCGCCGTACATCTTCCGCGACCGGCACGATTTCGGCCGGCGCCACGAACTTCTCCCCCGGCGATTCGCTGACGTCCTTGATTGGGACGAGTAGCCGCAGCACCGCGGTCACCTGCCCGGACTAGCTCACGCAGCCGTGGAACGAACTTTTTCGAAAGGCTATCAAGCCTAAGGCCTATCACTATCAAGCGCCGCCCCGCCTTCGGCGCCGGGCAATGCCGCTGCGAGCCGTATTCGTGCGTCGTTCGTTAACTTATGTGTGAGACATACGTTCCAAGTCAACATGGGGGCGATAAGGCAGAGTCTGTCCAGGCCGGGCGCGCGGCTCATCGTCGGCGCGGCCGGCGTCGGCGTAATCGCGGCGGCGCTGATCGTAGGGGCGATACTCGTCCCTTCGGGCTCCTCCTCACCCGTGATCGAGCAACTGGCCTCCGACAGCCCGTCGCCGAGCCCAAGTCCGCCGCCTCCGCCGCCTCCACCCAAAGTCGCCAGCCCGATCAACGGCCTGATGCTCGACCGCGCCGTCTACGACAGCCTACAGGCCAAGGCGCCTCTCGCCGTCATGATCGAGAACCACCCCGACGCGCGGCCGCAGGCCGGCCTGAACCAGGCAGACCTCGTCTACGAGGCCATCGCCGAAGGCGGGATCACGCGCTACATGGCCGTCTACTGGAGCACAGAGGCCGGCCGCATCCAGTACGTCCGCTCCGCGCGCCTCTACTATGTCCAGTGGGCCGCCGAGCTGAGCGCAATCTATACCCACTGGGGCCAGGTCGAAGACCCGGGCTCCGTCGATGTCTGGCCGGTGCTCGCGCGGTTGGGTGTGCGCGACCTGAACGGCCTGATCCTCGGCGAGGAAGTCGGCTATCGCGACGACAGCCGCTTCGCGCCGCACAACGTCTTCACGGACACCGGCCTTCTCTGGCGCTCCGCGCAAGCGCACAGCTTCAACGGCCCGCCCATCCTGGAGCCGTGGAAGTTCAAGGAAGACGAGCCCCAGCGCCCGGCGAACCCGGCGGAGCGCGCAGCGCCCATCGTAAACGTGACCTTCGGCAGCCCCGGGTCGGACTTCGACGTCACCTGGTACTACGCCCCGGCCGCCAACGGCTACGTCCGCTCGCTTGGCGGCGCCCCGCACACGGACGCCATCACGGGCGAGCAGCTTACCGCCCGCAACATTGCCGTGCAGTTCGCGCCCCTGCGGCCTTCGGGCATCAAGGCTTACAACATCATCGACACGGTCGGCACGGGCCCGGCGGTCGTCTTCCAGGACGGGGTCGCGAAGGTCGGGAGCTGGCGCAAGGACAGCGAATCCGGCCGCACTCGCTTCTTCGACTCGGCCGGCGGCGAAATCACGTTCGACCGCGGCCGTACCTGGATCGAAGTCGTCCCAACGGACTCGGCCGTAAACTACTAACCGCCCGGCGCTAACAGCCTATCTTTTCTGGCAAGGCGCCGCCCATGTTCCCCGCGAACTTGCGTATGTCCACGCCGCCGCTCACGCGGATGCGGTTAAAGGCGTAGGGGGCGCCCGGGTTCTGCTGGAGCTTGTTTGAGGCCGTCAGCGCGCCCCTGTAGCCGGCCTCCTGCACCATCTTCACGACCTGCGCCTGGCGTGCGGGCGTGCCGTGGCGGAACGGCTCGCCGGACGGGTAGACGAAGAAAAGCGCCGGCCGCTGCAAGTGCTCTTCGAGCGCCGCCTTCGAAAGCGTAAGCTGCTGGCGAACGATATCATCGCGCGAGATGTTGAGGTCCTCGTGCGTGAGCGTGTGCGACGTCATCTCCATGCCGTTATTCGCCATCCACGTGATCTGCTCCCAGGTCATATACACGCCTGCCAAGCCGACATTATTGGTAATGATCGCAAAAGCAGCGGTGAACCCATGCTTCTGCAGCGCCGGAAACGCGCTCGTGAAGGCGTCGGCGTAGCCATCGTCGAACGTCAGGACGAGCGGTTTCTGGGGAAGCGGTGCGCCGCTGTACACGGCATCGTATAGCTGCGAGAGGCTCACCGAGGTATAGCCGGCGCAGCGCAGATAGTCGAGCTGGCGGTTGAAATCGGCGTCCGTCACAGTCAGGCTGTAATCGAGGTCAGACGTCGTCTGTGTGCTGTTGATGTGGTGGTACATGAGAATCGGCATATTGACAGGCCCGGGCCACGGCGTCCCCGGAATCCAGGGGGGAGACGGCGACGGCGTGGGTGCAGGCGTCGGAGCGGGAGTCGGCGATGGCGTGGGCGCGGACGTTGGCGAGCGGGTTGGCGACGGAGAGGGCGAAGAGGAGGCCGACGGCTCGGCGCCCTGCCCCAGGGCTCCGCAGGCAGCGAGGAGCGCGATGGCCGCCAGGCAGAGCCAGAGGGCTGCCCCGGAGCCCGCCCGCCCGATAGAGCGATGAGCGGGGCGATACTTCACGACAATAGCGGGCGTGGTGCGACGGCGAATGAACATGCGGAGACAACGTGCAGAGCGACGATTATTCTACTGAGAATAACGCCTGAGGACGAGGAAAAGGAATCGGGCTGGTTTTCGGAGGAATCTTCGACGGCGATGAACCGCCGTTAGCTCATCGCGATCTCGCGCTGTTTCCTGCGCCTACGATAGGCCTTGACCTGGCAGGCGTGACGGTCATACACGCGCTTGGCGATGCCTTCAAAGTGCGTGCCGCATACCGGGCAGGTCTTCGCGTAAACGCGCCGCAAGGACGCCAGCCGTCTAGCCGCCGCTGAGAGCTCGTCTTTCATTTCGGGAGGTAAGACGCGATGTGCGGGCGAGGAGTTACCCGTGTGCCATCCCCAGGCCTGCTACGTGCGCCAGGCGTAGGGCGGGCGGCCCTAAACCGCGAGCAGCGGGGATGATGCTTCGAGAGCCTCAGCACCGATGCTTTGAGAGCCTCAGCACGAACGGGATCGCGCGCCGCTTGACAACGTGCGCAATAGCTTTATTCTTAGAACACTCGACGGCGCAGATGGAGGAGAACACAAATTGGCTGCTCTAGCACGAGCATTTACCGGCGAAGGGTCATCCACCCTGGCCCAAGCGGTGCGGGAGTTCCTCGGCCACCTGGCTGAGCGGGGCGCGTCTCTCAACACGATCGCCGCTTATCGGAGTGATCTGGAGCAGCTGGCGTACTTCATCGAAACGCACCGGGCCGGCGGCGGCTATTCAGCTCTTGACCGGCCGGCCATGGAGGAGTTCGTCGCGAGGCTAAAGCAAAACGGCTATCGCGACGCCTCGATCGCCCGCAAGCTGGCGGCGGCGCGCTCCTTCTTCGTCTTCCTCGCGAGCGAGGGCGCGCTCAGCGCGGACCCGACCGCCGGCGTCGCCGGCCCGAGGGTCGCCCGCGTGCTTCCGCGGCCGATCGGCGTCAAGGAGATCGCCAGGCTCCTCGAGCAGCCGGCCCGACGCTCAACTCCTGAGGCCAAACGAGACAGGGCGATGATCGAGCTGCTTTACGCGACGGGCATGCGCGTCAGCGAGCTCGTCTCGCTCGACCTCGAGAACATCAACCTCGAAAGCAAGAGGCCGTTCGTACGCTGTCCGGGCGGACGTGGCGAGGCGCGAGATGTGCAGATCCCCAGACGGTGCTGTGAAGCGATCGTGGCGTATCTTGAGTTGGCACGGCCGCTACTGGCGCGCAATGATGAGGAGCGAGCTCTATTCGTGAATACTCGCGGAGGCCGCCTGACCAGGCAGGGTTTCTGGTTTGTTCTCAAGGGGTACGCGAAGGCCCTGGGCGATGGACTAAGAATCACGCCCCACACGCTCCGTCACTCCTTCGCGGCGCGCAAGCTGGGAGGCGGCATGCCGTTGAGCAACGTCCAGCAGATGCTGGGACACAGCGCACAGTCCAGCACCCGCATCTATTCGCGCTTCGCCGACACAGGCGAAGACTAGGCCCCCTGCGCCCGCGTCTAGGGTGTGCAGGCGCTGCCGAACTGCGCCGTCATCCGCGAGACGTCGGTGATGTCGACGAACCCGTCCGGCGGGTCCGGCGCTATGCTATA
>VBJT01000149.1 GCA_005880075.1 Chloroflexota bacterium | reverse complement strand
TGGACAAACATCCCTTCGCACCAACGCGCAGCCGGCGTCTCCCGCAAACGGCGAAGGACGCCTTAATCGCAGACTATGGACTCCACGATCCAATCGGCATAGCCCGGACAGCCCTCCACACCATCCCTTACTCCTCAGTGCGCGATCTGATCGCTGGCACGCAGGTACCCACCCTTCTGGTGGCTGGCGATCAAGAGGAAGGTTTCCGCGAACAGGGACGGTTCGCGGAGCGAGCCATCGCCGGCATCTCGGTCGTTCACCTCGATGCAGGTCACGCCGTCAATATCGAAGACGCGCCTGGCTTCAACGCTGCGGTGATCGACTTCTTTCGCAGCTTTCTCTAGGAACCAGCTCCCGGCTCTGACCCACCGGCTGTCCTGCTCGATGGATCCAAAGTGACGTTCGCTCTCCTCAGTTAAACGTGAGCACCGTCCGCGCGACCTCGCCCGCCTTCATGGCTCGAAACGCCTCGTTGACATCTTCGAGGCGGCCTTTGCGGGTAATCATCTCATCCAACCTCAACCGTCCTTGCAAGTAGAAGTCGATGTAGCGCGGCATGTCCACGCGAAAGCGGTTTGAGCCCATGATGCTGCCCTGCAGCTTCCGCTCGCTGAGCAGGATGCGAGCGTCGATCTCGACCTTCTCGCCGATCGGGATCATGCCGATCACCGTAGCTGTGCCGCCGACGTTCAGGCACTCGAACGCCTGCGCCGCCACCGCCTTCAGGCCGATAGCTTCGAATGCGTAGTCCGCACCTCCGCCGGTGATCTCGCGGATCTTCGTGACCGGATCGCCGGACGAAGCGTCCACTACGTGCGTCGCCCCGAGCTCCCTAGCCGTCGCCAGTTTATTCTCCGAGATGTCAACTGCAATGATCATCCGCGCGCCGGCGATCCGCGACCCCTGGATCGCCGCCAGCCCAACTCCCCCGGCGCCAAAGACCGCAACCGTTGAGCCTGGCTCGACCTTCGCTGTGTTTAACGCGGCACCCACGCCAGTCATGACCCCGCAGCCGATGAGCGCCGCGGCCTCAAGAGACATATCCTCGCGAATTTTCACAACAGCGTTCTCATGCAGAAGCATCTTTTCCGCGAAGCTCGAGATGTTGATGAACTGGTTAACAGGCTGCCCGTTCTGCGAGAGCCTCGGCGGGTCGTCCGGAGCTCGGCGCGTCTCCGGGTTAAAGCAGCGATTGGGATGGCCGGTCAGGCATTGTTCGCAGTGCCCGCAGAAGACGGAGAGGCAGGCGATCACATGGTCGCCGGGCTTAACGTAGGTGACCTGCTCACCAACTTCTTCCACGATCCCCGCCGCCTCGTGGCCGAGCACTGCCGGCGGCGGAAAGGGCCAGAGCCCTTCCACAAAATGCAAATCACTGTGACACACACCCGAGGCGACCGTACGGACGACGATCTCGCGAGCCATCGGTTTGCCGATGTCGATATCTTCGACGGTGAGAGGTTGATTGACGCCGTGGAATACCGCAGCCTTCAACGTCTGACTCCTTCCAGAAACTGACGTGTAGTGCAGATTCTACTGCGGATATACCAGGTCGCGATACGTGTAGTAAGCGGGAAGGTACGTCGTTTGAAGTGTGGTCTTGTTCTTCCGCTCTAGCGCGAAACCGCCCACGTCCTCGCTCTCGTGAAGCGTGTACCAGAAGATCGGCAGCTGCGCGCCGGCAGCTTTTAGTCTCGGCAGCGTTTGTGCGAGGTAACTGGCCTTCGTTTCCTCTGACGTCACGTAGCCTGCTTTGTTCGACCAGGATGTGTTGAACCCGATCTCCGTAACCCAGATTGGCTTCCGGCTGTAGTTGCTATTCAGGTTCAATTTCCCCTTAAAAGAGTTGAAGCGGCTCAGCACGCGGTCGGGATTATAGCCGTACGGGTGAAACGGGATAATGTCAAAGTAGCGATAAGCGTCCGTCTTGATAAGGGCATCCATGTAGCGTTCGACCGTCCACTCTGAAAGGCCCGCAAACAGCACGAGGGCCGACGGGTCCTTCGCCTTCACCGTCTCGTACCCGTCGCGAAGGTGCTGCACATAGCGCGCGACTGACGCTTCGTAGGCCGTCTGATTACTTCCGGCGTTATCGTCGATGTTCCACTCGTAATGCAAGTTCGGCTCGTTGTGGATCGCCCAGTACTTGACGTGGTACTTGTAGCGGTCAACCATCTGGCCCAGCCAGGTACGGTACACCGCCCGGTCGGCATCCGTCCCTAAATCCGTTTCGGGCGGAGTCTTGTGGACCGTCACGAGCAGATTAATCCCGTGCGCCTTGGCGGACTGCACCGCGTAGTCGAAATTCGGGTCAGGCGAGGGAGTATTGAAGAGATCGATTCTCGCCCAGGTGATCCCTCCCGCCTTCATGTCGGCGAAATCGCTGTCCATGCCCGCCCTGTTGCTGCCCCAATACTGCACAAAGGGCCGCAAGGCAACCCCCTTCCCGCCGGGTGAGACAGACGTAACGGTAGGCGCGGGAGATGGAGAAGCGGTTGGCGTCCGCGTTGGTGTCGGCGTTGCTGTCGGTGTCCGTGTCGGCGTGGAGGAAGAACTGGGCTTCGGGGTCGGTGTAGGTGTCGGGCCTGGCGAGGCCCCGTTAACCGTGTCGACGATAAGGGTAACTCTGTCGGTCGGGCTCTCTCTCGAATTGAAGGCGTAGCCGTCCGAACTCGCCGAATCGATCGCCAGCGTTACGAGGCGTCCTGCCATGCCCGCAAGTCCAGCGGTTACATCAATGGTAACCGTCGAACCCTGCGCGCCTCCCGCGAATGTCTTAAATGCGGGGCCGAGCGCAGGGCGATTGCTGTAGGTGATCGTCGATTCGCCCCAGTTGGTGTCCGTGCCGAGCTTGAGTGACTGGTTCCCGCTGGACCCGTTAGTCACCATCATCCGCAACATGGCTGTCTTGATGGAGATACTTGCTAGCGAGGTCAAGTCAACCTTCATGTATGCCGCCATAACCGGAGACCCGTCGGAGGTCAGGGTTGTCGCGCTCCCATAGTTAGTGGACGGCGAATCGGCGCGGACGGTCGCGTCGGCCACCGGTAAAAGCGATACAGTTCCCCCGCCCGGTGCCTGCGTCGGCGTCTGCGCTGGCGAGGTCGCCGTCGGCGTGGCGGGCGGTGCCCGCGTAGGCGTCGCCGTTGGCGTTCGCGTGGGCGTCGGGGTGGCTGATGCCGTGGGAGTCGGGTTTCCGGCAACAACGGAGACACCGTCGATCCATACGTTTCCGGTTGCCCCGCCCAGGTTGAAGTGCAGCGAGACGTCCGGGTTCGATACGCCCGCTGGATAAGAGAAGCTAAAGACCTGCCAAGCGGTAGTTAACGAGAACCGGTTCTCGGCATACACGGCATACGATGAGGCCGTCTGCTGAAGTACGACGTCGAGGCTGCGCACGGCCGGCGCCTTGGCGGAGAATGTGACCGTATAGGTCTGCCCGTTAGTAATCGCCAGTTTCTCTTGAGATAGCTGGACAACCCACGGCTGGGAGGCTGACGCCCCCGTCACATTAACCAGCGCAGAGTAGGCGCCGTCGCTCTTTGTCGCGCTCGTCTGGCTTACTGTCCCTGCCCCACCAGTCTTGGTCTGGAGGTACCACGGAGAAAGCCACGACGAGCCGGTGCTTTCGAATGACCCGTTCGTGATCAAGGATGCTCCGTGCGCATCTCTCGCGAAGATGGCGGCAGCGGCGCAGATGAGGACGAACGAAACGAGTGCCTTTAGCGGCAGCGAATCAATTATGCGAGAGATTGCGGGCTCCCCGTCGTGTGCTACTAGACCGGCGTCAATGGCATCGTGAGGGACGCGGAGACCTCGGGTCAAGGCTCCGTCCGTATGATTTTCGTAAGGAAAGTAGTGGCGGCCGCCGCGACTGTCAGGGCGGCCTCGTGCGTCAGGGCTAGGATCCGCCCAACTGGTGTGCAACAGCGGTCCGCATGCGGAGTGCCGGCGGCTCCTTGGCGAATCACCATAATTCCACTCAAGCATTCAGCTGCTCCTCGGTCTTTCCGGGTTCATCTCCATGGAGGGACCGATTCCTTGGCTTGTTGTTAAGATTGTCATCGAAGGGTCGCTTGCCCTGGCCGGCTATTGGCGCCCCCGACAGGACTCGAACCTGTGCACCCGGCTCCGGAGGCCGGCGCTCTATCCGACTGAGCTACGGGGGCGGCCGCCTTCATAATAGCGGCGACGAACCAGACCCATCAAGACAGCTTAAGTTGACAGCCCCGGCGCGCTCGGCCATGCTGATTGCGCACGCCTCGTTTAACGGTACCTTATGGCCACGTCGAACGGACCGGGCTCGCCACGCGATAAGCTTGATGCCCTTGAAGTCCTCACCCACGAGCTGCTCGCGCGTCGCCAGCTAATCATCGCCAGTAATCGCGGCCCAATGGAATACCGCATTGAAGCCAATGGCTCGCTTGTCGCCCATCGCGGTAGCGGCGGCATGGTAACGGCGCTCTTGTCCGCCGCCCGTTTCGTTCCCGCTACCTGGGTCGCATCCGCCATGACGGACGGCGACCGACTCGCCGCTGAGCGCGCGGGGGGCGCCCTTCTCAACGTTCCGGACAACCAAATTTACGTCCGCTTTGTCACCGTCCCCCAATCCACATACCAACGTCATTACTACGTCTTCTGCAACCCGCTGCTCTGGTTTGTCCAGCATTTTATGTGGAACACACCGCGCACCCCAAACATCGGCCGCGCCGTCTACGAGGCTTGGGAAAGTGGCTACATCCCGGTCAACGAGGCGATCGCCGAAGCGGTGGTCCACGAGGCCCAGCAGCAGCCGGAACCTCCTTACATTCTCCTTCAGGACTACCACCTCTATCTCGCCCCGGCCGCGATCCGTCGGGAAGTACCGGAAGCGACTATCATGCACTTCACCCACATCCCATGGCCAGGCCCGCGCTACTGGGGCGTTCTGCCGGAGTTCATGCGCCGCCGCATTCATGAAGACCTCTGCGCGTCAGACATCGTCGGTCTTCAAACTGTCGGCGATACCCGGAACTTTCTGCACTGCTGTGAAGCGCTGCTTCATGGTGTCGATATCGATTATGGCAAGAGCCTGCTCAGGTATCGAGGACGAACGACCCGAGTGCGCGCCTACCCCATCTCCGTCGACGCCGCCGGCCTTCAGAAATACGCCCTCTCGCCTGAAGTCGAAGAATATAAGGCACGCCTCAGGCCGCTCATGCAACAGCAGACGATCGTGCGTGTAGATCGCTCCGAACCCAGCAAGAACATCATTCGCGGCCTTCGCTCCTACGAGCTGCTTTTGGAGCGTCACCCCGAACTCAGGCGAGATGTAGGTTTCATACAGTTCCTCGTGCCCTCTCGAAGCGAACTCGGTGTTTATCAGACATATACGGATGAGATATTCGAGCTCATTGACTCAATCAATGACCACTTCGGCGACCTCGAATGGCAGCCCATCCGCGTTTTCTACGAGGAAAACTACGCACAGGCGATCGCGGGGATGTCTCTTTACGACGTGCTCCTCGTTAACCCCATTATTGATGGCATGAATCTTGTTTCGAAGGAGGGGCCGCTGGTCAACGAAAAGGCCGGTGTGTTAATCCTTTCCGAGCTTGCCGGATCCTTCGAGCAACTATCGGAATACTGTATTCCCATCGCCCCGACTGATCTCGAGGGAACGGTGCGCGCCCTACATCAGGCACTCAACATGCCTGCTGAGGAACGAAAACGAAGAGCCGCCGCACTGAAATCCCTGATCCAGGATGAAGACATCACGTTTTGGCTCGAGCGTCAGTTTTCTGACCTCATCGCGATGTCGCGCCAACCGCTTTGAGTATTTCGGCCAGCAGCCACTCGACTCCCTGAACGCCCTCGACGGCGTAGTCCGCCGCTACCAACACATCGGGGTGTATCTCTGGGCTGAGCACTGCCACGGACTGCGCCCTCACGCCCCGCCTGGCGAGCGCGTGGGCCGCTTCGAACATTGCAACGTCCGTGCGGTCATCGCCGAGACAGACGAGTCCCTGCACCTCCAATTGGCTCGCCAGCTCGCGGGTTGCCGTTCCCTTGCTTGCTTCGATGTCGGGCCGAAGCTCGATGACCTTCCGACCCTCGATCCATTGGAAATCCTTGGCCGCGGGCGCCCGCCTGATAGCGCCTTCAATCCGAGCTCGCGCAGCGACCTCGTCGGACGCCTGACGGTAATGGAAAGCAACACCCTGTCCCTTTCTCTCCATCGTTATCCCCATTGACTCTAGTTCGTCCACCGCATCTCCGACCTGCTCAAGCAAGGCATAGTAATCGCCGCCATCAGCCTTGAACTTTGACATGCCATTGATCCAGAACTCGAGCCCGTGGTTCGCCGCATATGCGGCATTATCGATCCCCACCATCGCCTGAGCGGTTGCCAGCGGCCGCCCCGTAATTAACGCTACGCGAACCCCTTCGCGGATGAGACTCTCCAGCAAGCTTCTCGAGCGGGGTGTGACGGCGGCATCCTCCGGCCGTTCCACAATCGGCGAGAGCGTCCCATCGATATCTGAAAAGAGCCCGAGCGGCCGCCGGCTCAGAACCGCCCGCAGCGGGTCTATATCCATAAGCGAAAGGGCCGTCACACGCCGAGTCTAACCCAATCCGCTCGCTCAGCCCTGGCCGCGCCGCCGGTATTGTAGCGCCTCAGCCACGTGCGCCGACGTTATCACCTCGCTCTTCGCCAGGTCTGCGAGAGTTCGTGCCACTTTCAGCACGCGGTGGAACGCTCTGGCGGATAGCGCCAGTTGGTTCACGGCCGTCCGCAGAAGCGAACCCGCCGCATCATCGAGAAATTGCTGGCAGAACTCTCGCACTTCCACGGGACCCATCTCGGCATTGGCAGCGAGCCGTGATTCCGAGAAGCGAAGACGCTGAATTTCTCGGCAGCCTTCAACCCGGGAGCGGACCTCCTCAGATCCTTCCGCAGACGTCCCGTCCGCCAGCTTCTCATAGTCCACACGGGGCACATCTACGAAGATATCGATGCGATCGAGCAGTGGTCCCGATATTCGATGCTGGTAACGGGTGACAGCGGAATCCGAACAACTGCAGTGGCGGCTCGTGTCGCCCCAGTATCCACACGGACACGGATTCATTGCCGACATTAGGATGAAGTTCGCCGGGAAGGTCACATTCCCTTGCGCCCGACTCACGGTTACAAGCCGGTCCTCCAGCGGTTGCCTGATCGACTCCAGCACCGAGTGCGCGAACTCCGGCAACTCGTCGAGAAAGAGCACACCCCTATGACTAAGAGTGATTTCTCCCGGGCGCGGTTGACGGCCACCCCCAACCAGCCCCGCGTGCGAGATCGTGTGGTGCGGCGCCCGGAATGGCCGCTTGCGGATCAACGGAGTATCCCCAGGGAGCATTCCGGCCACACTGTATATCTTGGTTACCTCGAGCGATTCCTCCATCGTCATACTGGGCAATATTGTCGGGGTCGCCCTTGCGAGCAGGGTCTTGCCGGCGCCCGGCGGCCCGACCATTACAACGTTGTGACCGCCCGCCGCCGCGACCTCGAGCGCCCGTTTGACATGCTCCTGGCCCCTGATATGCCGGAAGTCGACGCCTTCCGCCGCCTCGCTCGCTGGCAGAGGGCTACCGCCGTTCGGCGCAAACGGCGCGATCGGGTCCAGTGCAAGTAGGTGCGCCGCCAGCCTGCCAAGCGATGTCACGGGAATCACCCCGACCCTATCCACCAACGAGGCTTCGCGTGCGTCGGGCTCCGGGACGTAAATGGTATGAAACCCACGGTCCCGCGCCAGTCCGACCATCGGCAAGATCCCCTGCGTATGCCTCAGTCGCCCGTCCAGCGACAGCTCGCCGAGGAAGAGGGCACGCCCCATCGTTTCCGGCACTTGCCCGGAAGCCATGAGTATGCCGACCGCAATCGGAAGATCGTACGCAGGGCCCTCCTTGCGCAGGTCGGCGGGCGCGAGGTTAACTGTGATTCTCTGGTTCGAGAAGCTGTACCCCGAATTGCGAATAGCGGACCTCACCCGCTCTCTCGCCTCCTGAACCGGCTTTTCCGGCAGCCCGACGACGTTGAACGCCGTAAGCCCGTGACTGATATCTACTTCTACCTCGACGATCTCTCCGTCAAGGCCGATGACCGCGCAGCTGTTCGTCTTCGCC
The DNA here is from genome assembly GCA_005880075.1 of Chloroflexota bacterium. Taxonomy (GTDB): domain Bacteria; phylum Chloroflexota; class Dehalococcoidia; order SM23-28-2; family RBG-16-64-32; genus CF-163. The sequence goes on along the minus strand of VBJT01000149.1, from coordinate 2,232 downwards.
AACATCGCTGCAGCGAAATATAGAAACTATGTCCTACCGAAGTAAAGAGGCTTTTGGCACTGCTTTTGTTCGAGTTCTAAGCCCGCTTGCGCGCGCCTTCCACTCGCCGGCTCACTGAGACGACTCCTCGAATACCCTCAAGCTTCGTAAGCAAGCGTGTGAGCTGCTCGACACCCGCCATTTCCAGAGTCACATAGATCGTGATGTGCCCGTCGGCACCGCCCTCGGTGTGTACTCCGACCATGTTCACTTTCTCTTCAGCCACCATCGTGCTGATGTCCCTCAGTAAACCCACGCGGTCCCAGGCGTCAATATGGACCGCTACAGGGTAAAGCTGGCCTCTGCGGCCCCACTCCACATCGACGAGCCGCTCTTTTTCATCCTCGTTTAGCAAATTGCGGCAGTCCGCTCGATGGACAGACACCCCTTCGCCGCGTGTCACATATCCCATGATCTTATCCCCCGGGACGGGATTGCAACAGCGCGCGAGTCTGGTCAGAAGGTCGCCGGTTCCGAGGACACTAATGTTCGTCGTGTATGTTGATCGAGCGGGCGGAGCGATCTCTTCCACAGGCGCCGGCGTCTCCTCAACGAGCAGTGAAGCCAGCTTCGTCGAGATATGCTGCGCGCTGATTTCGCCGTACCCTACCCGCAAAAAGAAGTCTTCGAGGTCTTCGAACTTAAAGAGCTTGAGAATCTCTCGCTCCATCCCTCCAAGGCTCGCTCCCAGCCGTCGCAACTCCTTCTCCACCATCTCCTTGCCCCGCGCTATGTTCTCGGCTCTCTCTTGACGCTTGAACCACTGGCGGATTTTCTCCCGCGCGTGCGTGGTACGGATGAACCCGAGGTTCGAGTTCATCCAGTCCCGCGACGGCCCCTTCGACGACTTGCTGGTTAGTACCTCGATGACTTCGCCGTTCTTCAGCTGATAGTTCAGCGAAACAAGCCGGCCGTTCACCTTCGCCCCGACACAGCGGTGGCCTAGGTCGGTATGAATCCGGTAGGCGAAGTCCAGTGGTGTACTACCGGTTGGCAGGTCCTTGATCTCGCCTTTCGGCGTAAACACGAACACCTGGTCCTGGAAGATATCTGTCTTCACCGCCTCGACCATCTCCTCAGGCTGCGCTATCTCCCGCTGCCAGTCGAGAAGCTGCCGTAGCCATGCGAGTCGCTCTTCGTGCCGCAGGTCCCGCTTGGAGCCTTCCTTGTAGCGCCAGTGTGCGGCGATGCCGTATTCCGCCGCACGATGCATCTCGTAGGTCCGGATCTGCACTTCCAACGGCTGCGTGTTCAGGGCCATGACAGTCGTATGCAGGGACTGGTACATGCTTTCCTTCGGGTTCGCTATATAGTCATCGAACGACCCCGGCAGCGGGCGCCACAGCCCGTGGACCACACCAAGTGCCGTATAGCAATCGGTCACAGTCTCTACCAGCACACGCACGGCCAGGAGATCGTATATCTCGTCTACGCTCTTCCCTTCGGCGGCATATTTGTCCATCTTGTTGTGGATGCTGTAGATGTGCTTTGCCCGCCCCTGAATTTCTGCCCGAATGCCGTGCTTCTTCAACTTCTCGCGTAGCACATCGGTCACCTGCGTAACGTACGTCTCTCGGACCTGGCGCTTAGCGTCAATTAGATCGGCGACGAACTTGTACTGGTCAGGGTGCAGGTACCGGAACGACAGGTCCTCGAGCTGCCATTTGATATCCCAGATGCCCAGCCGCGCCGCCAGAGGCGCATATATCTCCATCGCTTCCCTGGCGATTCGCCTCTGGTCCTCCAGATTTAGCGCCCACAACGTTCTCATATTGTGTAGCCGGTCGGCCAGCTTGATGATCACGACGCGCAAGTCCTGCGCCATAGCCAAGAACATCTTGCGTAGATTCTCTGCCTGCGCATGCTCCTCGCCTCTGCGCGCTTCGGCCGCCTGCCCACCGATTAGCCCGAGCTTAGTCACGCCCTCCACCATCACGGCAACTTCAGAGCCGAACCGCTTAGCGATCTCTTCGTTCGTTACGCCACAGTCTTCCTGGACATCGTGAAGAAGCGCGGCCGCAATTGTGCTCGCGTCGAGCTGAAGATTCGCGATCGTCTCGGCGGCATGCAGGGGATGTGTGATCGCCGGGTCTCCGCTCTTGCGCGTCTGTCCGGCGTGCCGCTCGGCCGCAAACGCATACGCTTCCTGAACGAGGTCTATCCCTTTCGGCGAAAGATAGGAAGCGACGCGGG
>VBJT01000253.1 GCA_005880075.1 Chloroflexota bacterium | reverse complement strand
CGGGCCCGCAGGGAAGCCTTCGAGGAGGCAAGGCCAGACCCCAAGAAGCTGATGCGATGGACCGCTGCCGGGAGAGAGCGCCTTGAGCGGGTAATTGGCGTCGGCCAAACCCAGACGTCTGGCGACACTGAAGTGACGCTGTTGTCGGTCGAAGTCTATAACGGCGGCTTCGTGCTGAACCATCGGATTCGTAGCTTACAGGCGAAGAACGCGATGCGGCGGCTATTCCAGAGGCGACATCGTCGGGACGACTGGCCGGACGTCGGTGTTCCTCATGTTGATTGGGAAGCAGGCGATGACCGAGGAGGTGAATACGAAAGAATGCCTGTCAGTTCTAGTGGGAGTACAGGCGAATCGAGCGGCTCCACCGCGTTCTTTCCGAAGGGTACCTAAAACGGCAAGGCGGCTAGTCATCTCGGCAGAAAAAGTGCACTGGATCGGTTCAACTTCGGATACTAGGCCTGAAGAACCCGGCCCTTGGCGCTTCGAAATCCCGCTCGATTAGCCTACCCCGGCCATCTAACTTCGTGCCTTCTCGCTCTCGCCGCGATTGATCCAGCGAAACACCCAGCGCGGCCACGGCACAAAGAGCAGCACCGCCGCGCCAGCGAGCCCAAGGACCTGTAACGCCACCGCCTGCCAGTCCTGGTAGTAGTCCTTGAATACACTCCCGAAATTGTCGAACGCCTTGCTCGTCGACCAGACGTAAAACGTGTCCGCGATAGCCCGGCCGGCCCAGAAGCCGATCATGACCCGCAGCATGCTAACCTCAATCATCCCGGCCGCCACGAAGAGGCTGTTCGTCGGCAGCGGCAGAAGGCAGTAAAGGAACGTGGCCAGCCCTACCTGATTGCGCCGCCTGTCGAGGTAGGTCTTGATTTCGTCCAGCTCCTTGTCCCGCTTGCGCACATAGCGCGTGTACAGGCTGCTCGCCCGCGCGAGGACGATCCGCCCGAGGCCGGAGAAAAGCGCGCCGCCGAGAGTCAGCGGCAAGATCGGCAGGTCGAACTGGATGTGGAAGAACGCCAGCACCATCCAGGTGGAAGGCATGAACGCCGGGACGATGTTGATGAGGAACGCAATCGCGTACGCCACCAGCGTCCAGCCGATGTCTCCCAGCACATATTAAGCCTAGCGTTTCTCACCGTGGACCGCCGGGCAGTTGCAGCATCGGGGGTGTAAGGGCAAACTCTCTCACATGACCCAGCCTCGTACCATCCACGACATCCCCACGCCTGCCCTCATCCTCGACGTCCCAACGATGCAGCGAAACATACACCGTATGGCGGAGTTTTTCGCGGAAGGCCCGACCAAGCTGCGGCCGCACTTCAAGGCCCACAAGACGCCCGAAATCGCCCGGCGGCAGCTTGCTGCGGGCTCGTGCGTCGGCCTCACCTGCGCGACCGTCGGGGAAGCGGAGGTCGCGGCCGGCTTCTGCGACGACATCCTCATCGCCAACCAGGTGATCGGCCTCGATAAGTGCGCGCGCGTGGCGATCCTGGCGAAGAGCGGCATCGATATCAAGGTTGCGGTCGATTCGGAGCTCGGCCTCGAACAGATGTCAAAGGCTGCTCAGGACACCGAAACAACGGTCAGCGTGCTGGTCGAGGTCAACATCGGCTTCCGCGCCGGTACACCCTCGGGCGAGGCCGCCATTGCTCTAGGACGGCGGATCTCCGATACGCCGGGCGTCGAGCTGCGCGGCCTGATGGGGTACGAAGGTCCCGCCGCCGGCATTGAGGAGCGCGACAGGCGCGAAACGATGGCCAAGCAGGCGGTCGACCGCCTGCTCTCGACGCTCCAGCCGTTCCGCGACGCCGGCTTCCCGACGGACATCGTTTCGGCCGGCAGCACGGGAACCTACGACATGACTGGACGCATGCCCGGCGTCACGGAAATACAGGCCGGGTCATACGTGCTTATGGACACCGCATACGGGAAAGAGGGCCTCCCGTTCGAGCAGGCCTTCTGGGTGCTCGGCACCGTGCTCAGCCGGCCCTCGCCGGGAAGCGTGTCAGCGGACTGCGGGCACAAGTCTTGTTCGCAGGACCACGGGATGCCGGACGTGCGCGACATCCCGGGCGCGACCGTAACGTTCCTGGCCGACGAGCACGCGATGATCGCGGTGCCGCCGGACTCCACGCTGAAGCCCGGCGACCGCCTCCAGCTCGTCCCCTCGCACATCGACCCGACGATCAACCTGCACGACGTGTTCTACGCGCTCGAAAATGATACGGTGGTGGGCAGATGGCCGATCGAGGCCCGCGGATACGCTGAACAGCGGACAGAGTTGGCGCTCTAATCGCCGCCGATGCCACCCTACGTCCTTGATCTGGAGTTCGACGAAGACAACAGACCCGAAATCGAGGCACATGGCATAACTCAAGATGAAGTTGAGTCCGTCCTCACTAGCGATCCTCGGTTCATTGTCAACAAGAGAGGGCGCGCTGGTTCATACCTCATGATCGGACCCAGCCGCGGTGGTAGAATGCTAACTGTGCCGATAAGACCGACAAACCCCGAGACCCCCGGACTTTGGCGACCCGTAACGACGTGGCCGAGTAGTAAAGGCGAAATTTCGCGATGGCGACGCGGCGGCTGACTCCTCAGGAAGAAAAACTCCTACGCCAAAAAGCGCTGGACGAACAACAGCGTCTGGTTCAGGAGTTGTGGGAGCACCGAGACGATCCAGATGAGTGGGAGGAGGAGCCCACGGACTTCTTGGTCGCTGGCAATCCCGGCGTGGTCTATTCGATTCGCTTTACAGGCGACGAGTTCCATGACGTCTCCGATCTGGCGCGCCGCAGAGGCATGAGTATCGAG
>VBJT01000252.1 GCA_005880075.1 Chloroflexota bacterium | reverse complement strand
TCGGTCGCGCGCGACTCCTCAGCCGGCCGGCTGCCTGCCTCCGGAGATGCGCCGCCGTTGTCACCGAGCGTGAGGTCACCGACCAAGATGACGGCCAGCGAGACCGCAACGGCCGCGCCCGCAAGGCGCATACCGGTGCCAAGCATTGGCATCGGACGAGCTGCAGATCCAGCCTTGGGTTCGAGCATCTCCGGCGTGATCGCGAAGGACCGAGGAGCCTCCACCTGGGGCATCTCATGCAAGGCTGAGACCGTCGCGCGAAGGTCGTCGAGTTTGCGGCGGCATGCTTCGCACGAGGCAAGATGCGACTCGAGGGCCGTAATCTCGGACGCAGTTAGGCGGCCGTCGATATACGGCGAGAGGCTGTTTCGGAGGCGTGCGTGCTTATTGAGCCAGAGCATGGGTCATCTGTCCCCACTAGTTTGACGGAAGCGGGAAGGCAAAAGTTCCCCGTGGGCGAGAAGAAAGGCCCGGAGCCGGGAGCGGCCACGATTAATGCGCGACTTGACGGTGCCGAGCGAAACGCCCATTACTTGAGAGATCTCCGCGTAGTCGAGGCCCTGCACATCGGAGAGGACGATTGCCAACCGCTGGTCTGAAGGCAGAGCGCGTAGCGCCTCCTGGAGGACCCGGCCAAGCTCGGCGGTCTCGGCAACTTCATCCACGGCTGGTGCCGGGTTCTCGATATCCAGTCCGCGACCGCTCAAGCCGTGCGGTTCGTCCAGCGATGCCGCCGGCCGCGCCCGACGCCGTCGCAGTTCGTCATAGCAGGCGTTGACGCCGATACGGAACAGCCACGCGCGAAAACCTGCCGGGCGGCCGCTCCCTTCACCGCCTCCGCGGAATCGACCAATCGCCCGGTAGGCGGCGATGAACGCCTCCTGGGTTGCATCTTCCGCCGCTTCGGACGAAGACAGCATGCGCACACAGAGGTTATACAGAGGGCGCTGATAGTGCTCAACGAGCAGGTTGAAGGCTGTGAGGTCGCCCTGCTTGCTACGGGCGATTAGTTCTGGTTCGTCGAAGTCGGCACCCACCCCTAGGGTCATTCTACAGGTGAGCTATGCACGGTTACAGTGGTACGCTGAGCGGCCTCCCCAGGCCAATGGCGAACAGAACGAAACAGCCGCGCGAAGGTTACGTCTAATGAGAGTGAGCTATACGGCTATAATGAAGTGGCACGAATGACCACATACGCAGAAGAAAACGAGGAGGGCGACGGGACTGAGGACGATCCCGGTCCTCAGCCCGATTTCGACCCGCTTCTGACGCCCTGGGACGAACCTCAGTCGACAGCCCACTCCCGCACGGACGGCAGAGACGATATTGGCGCTGTTTGGACGCCGTCTGCCCTGCCGGCGGGCAAGCGAGATGCCTGGGATGACGCAACCGGGTGGGAGTCACCGCCGGCGGCGCCTTATTCCGACCGGCCGCAACCCGCCTGGTACCCACCGGCTCACCCACAGGCGAATCCGAGTCCCGCCGCCGGTGTACAGAGACCGCTGGCGCAAGAAGCGATCGCTATCCCCCAACGCCAGAGGCGCTGGCTGGTAACTTTTCGGGAAGTTGCGGAGACCCTGCTGCTGGCATTACTGATCTTTCTCGCGGTCCGCGCTTCCCTTCAGAACTTCAAAGTCGAAGGACACAGCATGGACCCAAGCCTCTCCGACGGCGAATATCTGATCGTGAATAAGCTGACATACGCCCAGATTGACCTTAGCTTCCTGAATTTCTTGCCGTTCTTCGATGCCGGCGACGACCCGCTCCACTACTTGTGGGGGGCGCCGGACAGAGGCGACGTTATAGTCTTCCGCGCGCCCACAAGCCCGGACCGCGACTTCATCAAGCGCATAATCGGGCTGCCGGGCGATACAGTCGAGATTAACGAAGGTAGCGGCGAGGTGAAGGTCAACGGCACCGCCCTCAAGGAGTCGTATATCCTGGGGACGACTGGGTGCACGCAGACATGCACGTGGACGGTGCCCAAGGCCGGCACGACTGAATCCCGCCAGACCTGCGGCTCTCACGATTGCTATTTCGTGCTGGGGGATAACCGCCAGAACAGCAGCGATTCCCGTCAAGGCTGGCTGGTGCCGAAGGAGAACATCGTCGGTAAAGCGCTTATCACGTACTGGCATCACGGCGAGCCGGAGCTTGACCTCGCACCGAACCACTCGGTCGGCATCGCGGACAAGGCGTCGGCCGAGCAGTAGATGACCGCGGGCGGCGAGCCGAAAGATCCGGAACGGCTACTCCGAGATGCGGGTGCCTTACTCGAGGGACACTTTGAGCTGACTTCCGGCAAGCACTCTTCCTCGTACGTCGAGAAGTTCAGGCTACTCGAGCGGCCGGAGCAAACAGAAGCACTCTGTCGGATGATCGCCGAGTGGGCGCGATCGTTGAACCCGCAGCTGGTCGCTGGTCCGACGACGGGCGGAATAATCATTAGCTACGAGGTGGCGCGGCTAATCGGTGTGCGGAGCATCTTCGCCGAGCCGGTCAACGGCGACCGAAGGTCGTTCCAGCGGGGGTTTACGATTGCTCCCGGCGAACGGGTGCTCGTCGTGGACGACGTCCTGACTACGGGCGGCAGCGTGCGTGAGGTCCTCGCAGCGGTGCGCCATGAAGGCGGTGGGGTAGCCGCCGTCGCGGTGCTAATCGACCGCACAGGAGGAAGGGCCGATTTTGGCGTGCCATTTTTCGCCTGCCTGACGGTCGATCTCGTAAGCCTCGTAGGGGATCCATTCGAGCGACGCCCGACTCCCAACAGCAGGCACTTATCGAATTCCAGCGCGTCGCTCATCTGGCCACGGCCGATGCCAATGGGCGGCCACACGTTGTGCCGGTGTGCTTCGCCTACGTGGACGGCCGCATTTACATCGCGATCGACGAGAAGCCGAAGCGCTCACTACGATTGAAGCGCCTGCGGAATATCGAGGCGAACCCCGAGGTAGCAATAGTATTCGACCGCTACGACGAAGACTGGACTCGGCTTGGGTGGGTGCTCGTTCGGGGGACCGCGGCGGTCCTCGGTTACGGGCCGGAGCACGCGCGGACGCTGGCGGCGCTGCGGGAGAAGTATCCGCAATACCGCGCAATGGCACTTGAGGAGAGGCCTGTAATCAGGATTACGGTCGAGCGGGTTTCGAGCTGGGGAGACCTCTCCTAGCAGCGAGTCACGAGCGGGAGGAGACACTCTCCGGCGAGGAATCGGCGTCCATGCGTACGCAGGTCTCCGGCCGGAAGTCGATGCGCTTATGAGTGCTGTCGCAGAAGGGCTTCGTCT
>VBJT01000148.1:10465-13921 GCA_005880075.1 Chloroflexota bacterium | reverse complement strand
TAACTCGTCGGGCAGCTCGACCAGCCCGTGCTCGCGACAGAACTGGATCGCCCACGGCTCGACAGCGCCGGCCTCGACCGCCTTCCTGAGCACCCGGGGCGTCGCTAGTAGGCAGCCAAGGAATTCCCAACTGCGATGAAGGTATTCGGAGGCCCGTCTCACATCGTCATCGAACGTCCGCCAGGTGGCGACCTGGTCAATGCTGTAATGCCTCACGCCACGCCGCCAGGCGGTCGAGGACCGCCCTTTGACGCAGAGTGCGAGCACGACGTCAGCGCCGACGGGATCGTAGCAGCGTAGCCACTTGAGGGCCGGCGCCAGTCGCGTAAACTCCGCGAGCTGATCGTCACTGCGGCCGTGCGCTTTGTCGATCGCGTCGACCCAGGCCGGCGACGGGTAATCGTCATTTCGCACGTTGCCATTGGGCGCGATGAGAGATGACGTTCGGGCATCGGGCGGATGGAACGTTCCGATCGTGCCGAGGAGGTAATGAAATTGGTAGTGGACGCCGGCGCCCAAGCTCTTCCACTGCACCTCGAAAGCCAGGTCGAGGTCGGATCGGGGCCCGTTCCGATCGGCCACTCTCAGACTCGAGCGCCGCATGCGATGCAGCAATAACACCCACGCCCGCCGTCAGACCGCTCCTCGAGCTCGTCCCAGGCGAGCGTCCCTCCGCAGCGATCGCAGCCGCCGAGCTGAAGCCGTGCCGTGAACGGCCGCGTGGCCGGCCCCTGAAGGCCCGGCTTATAGTCCCGAAAGCGCCCGTGGGTCTGGAATGCCTCCCGCCCTGGCTCGAACTCCATTAGAAGCGCTCGCGGGGCGTCGTGCGCTGCACGTGTACGGCCTTGCAGATCCCATCGGTGGCCACGATCTCTAGCCTGGCGTGTGGCATCTGCTTTGAGCTAACCGCCCGGATGAACTCGACCACCCGAAGGACCGGCGCCGGTCCGCCTCCGCCAGCATCTTGAGATCCGACCGTCTCGTCATTCGGGTTGTCCGTCTGCCTTCACCTCCGCCAATCAAAAAGCCCGCCCTCGCCGAAGCGAGAAGCGGGCCCCGTCTATCCGGTGGCCTGGATTAGTTTGCGCTCGTGTCCATCGTCGTATACTCGCGCCGGTTGGTAAGCGAGCGGCGGCTGAGTGCCCGGTAAGACCCCAGCCGCCGCCTAGTCGAAAGGAGCTTGGTTATGGCCTCGGAAATTAGCGAGCTCGGTCGAGCGCTGCAGAGTGCCGAAGAGTATGACAGATGGCTCGATCGACGGCTAAGGGCGGAGACGAGCATCTCTCTCCGTCCTTGGGATCCGAGGCTGCTGCTCGAAGACAAATAGGGCCAGAGTGTCGCGGCTCTGCCAGCGATCCCTTCCGCCAAGATGGCCTCCATCAGGGTCGTGGGTGCAGTGATCGCATGGTGGATGAGGGCGGAAACTCGCCCGGATCTCGTCGTGCACGACGGAGCGAACGGCACCGCGGATAAGCCAGCGCAGGACTCTCACTGTCCGACCCCCAGCATCCGCTTGATGACGGGCCTCACCTGGTCTCGCAGGCGGACGCGCTGACGGATCTCGATATCCTTCGGAGTGCCATCCTCCCAAACGATGGTGACGGCTCCCCAGAAGGCGGCCTTGCGGCAGGCTAGAAGCAAGGGCAGGCACTCGCCCTCAATCGACAGCGGCTCTGACAACGCCTGGGCCCCACGTCATAGCTGCATAACAGTATAACGCCGAACCTCCGCAATCCTGCCCGAACGCAAACACTTATTCACGGGGTGAGGGGAAGAGTGTCCCCGTTGCTAACCGTGGTCAGTCTGGATGGCGGCCAGCGTAGTAGGCACGCTGAGCAACGATGTAGCGGTCGAATGCGGCGTCCCGCCGCTCGATCAGCTGTCCCCATTCCTCAAACTCCGGGCTACCGGCGATGATCGGTTTCACGTCAGGCCCGATATGAGATAAGGCCAATTCCTTCAATTGGTCCTCGAGCGGAATCCAGGCGTTCAACGCCTCAACGTATTCTCTGCGCAGGCTCTCACAAGTCATCGCCTTTGACCTCCTTTTGAAATTGACCGCCAGGAGGCAACTCTACTGTCAAACGGATGGGTCGCGGAAGACTGGACGGAGAAGGCGATCAGGAGACGGCGGCGAGCTCGCCAGCCGGCGGGACAATCAGAGAGGGAATCGGGTGGTTGCAATTGGCGGTGCTGGAATCCTGTCCCGGGAGCCAAATTCTACTCAGACCGGCTGCCAATAGCGCCGGCCTTCACCCATGAGTACCCGCCCGAAGGTAAGGCCCGGGAAGTGTGCCGCAGTCAGCAGCGCTCCTGTCGCCTCGGCCTCTCGAACGACCACTTCCTGCGACTGACGGGCCAGCTTCGGGTCCATATCGCCGAGGCCGGACCACTCGGTCTCGGTCAGCTGCACCGGGCAACTGATCGCATCGCCGAGGATGAAGGCGCGGTCAGCGCCCGAGGAGAGGACGACACCGGCATGGCCGGGTGTGTGGCCGGGCGTGGAGATTACGTTCAGGCCAGGCGCGAGGGCCTGGCCGTCCTTCACGGGCTCGAAACGGCCTTCGACTGACGAGAACATTCCTTTCAGGTACGCCTTCTGGTCGGCCGTTATGAAGGCCGAGTCCATGACGGAGCCCGTCCAGTGCGATTGCTCCTCCGCCGTCCACGAGTAGGTGGCGTTGGGAAAAGCCGGTCGCGCCGTGTCGCCTTGAACATGCGCGACGGTACCGCAATGGTCGACGTGAAGGTGCGTGACGAACACCGCGTCAATTTCTTCCGGCTTGACTCCGACTGAAGCGAGTTCGCTTATTAAAGACCCGCCGGTAAAGCCCATCATGTTTATTTGGCCAAGACCCGTGTCGATCAGGACAGTCTTACCAGCGCTGCGCGTTTCCTTCGTGGTCCAGCCAGCGCTTGTGCGGCTCCCACTGCTCGGGAGTGGTACCCTGGAAGTACATGGTGCCGGGCGCGCGGGCGGTGCCATCGGACACGACGACAACGTCGAGATCGCCGATCTTGAAGGTGTTTACCATTCTGGGTCTCGCTTTCTGCTGAGGGCGTGTGTGGCGCATTTTACATGGTGACGGCCACCTCTTGACATCGCGAACGCATGTTCTTAAATTGCAATGAGAGATCCGCCCCATGCCCGCCCCAACGATCGCCTGCGTGCACATCCCTCGCTTTGCCGTAGAAGTCGAACGGCAGCGCCGAGAGGATGCCGCAACACGCCTCATTCTGATCGGCGAAGGAACAGTGTTTGACTATTCGATCGGAGCTGATGCGTCCGGCATATGGAGTGGAATGCGAATGTCGGAAGCCATCGGACTCTGCCAGCGAGCGATCGTATTGCCTCCGGACGGCCCGTATTACGAACAGCGGTTCGATGAAGTGTTGGACCTGCTGGGCGAGCTAAGCCCGGTGGTGGAAGGGGCGGGTCTAGGGTTGGCTTTCCTT
>VBJT01000148.1:0-10393 GCA_005880075.1 Chloroflexota bacterium | reverse complement strand
CCGCCTGCATAGCGAGACCGGGAATAGCGAAGACGATCACACCGGGCAGCGAGGCCGATTTCCTGGCGCCGCTTTCGATCGATCACCTGCCGGCCAATGACGCGATGCGCTGGCGGTTGCGGTTGCTCGGGCTGGAGACGATGGGGGCCATCGCACGATTGCCGCTGGGCGCCTTCCAAGCTCAATTCGGACCGGAGGGAAAGCGGTGCTGGGAACTCTCGCGCGGCATCGACAGTGAACCATTGGTGCCTCGACTAAAGGAGGAGACAGTGGTGCGTCGTCTCCAGATGCCGGCGCCGGCTGTCTCACTGGAAGCAATCTTGATTGGCATCGAGCGGCTAGTGCACGCCGCCTATTGCGATCCCGAGCGGGGTAGCCGCTGGGTGCGGAAAGTGATGGTGCGGGCGGCGCTTGACGGCGGCGGTAGCTGGGAGCTCCCGGTCGCGTTCCGCGAGGCGCTGGCGGACCCGCAGGATGCCTGGTCCTCGATCAAAGGAGCGATTCTGCGCAAGCCGCCGGAGCGCCCGGTCGAAGAGCTGGAAGTGGAGCTAGTGGGGCTGAGCGCAGAGTCGGGCAAGCAGGCGGCGATGTTCGAAGGAAAGGGAAAGCTGTGGCGACAGGTACAGGAGGCCGTGCGCCAGCTGGGAACGCAGCGCGAAGCGCCGTCCGTGGGCAAAGTGGTCGCGCTCGACCCGCGGTCTCGAATACCGGAGCGGCGGTCGGCGCTGGCAGAGATAGAAAGTGATGTATAGTGTGATGGATATGACTCGCAAAATTCGTAAACAGATATACATTGATCGCGAACAGGAGGATCTGCTAAAGCGCCGCGCCGAAGCGCTCGGTATTTCGGAGGCTGAAATCATACGTCGCAAGTTAAATGAACCGGAGCGGCCCGGCGTATCAAGGCCTCGAAATCCTGAGGCCTGGCAAGAAGAATTGGCTTTTATCAAACAACGTGCTAAAAAGCTTCCGGCGCTGAATAAGCAGCGCACTTGGACCCGTGAGGCGCTTTATGAGGACCGCCTTGGCCGGTTTTCTCGTTGATACCAACATTCTCGTTTACGCCTATGATCGATCGGATGGCGACAAACGACAACACGCCATCGATGTCCTGGAAACTGTTGGAATCGCGGGGACAGGTATTTGCTCAACTCAGGTTCTCGGCGAATTCTTTGTTACAGTTACTCGAAAAATACCCTCACCGCTAGCTATTAATGACGCTTCGAACGCGGTTATTCGATACCTCAACTCCTGGCCCATCATCGATATAACGAGTTCTATAGTGCTCGAGGCGTTGAGGGGCGTTATGCAACATCAACTGCATTATTACGACTCCCTTATCTGGGCCGCCGCCAAGCTCAATCAGATTCAAGAAATCGTCACCGAGGATGGCCAACATGGTCGCGTAATCGAAGGGGTTCGGTATCTCAATCCGTTCCATGCGGATTTCCATTTATCGATGTTGCAGACCGCATGATCACCATCCAAACGTCGAATACTCCCCGGCTTCGTAGCCTGAACCGTCCTCGTCGTATTACCGTCGAGGCGGGCGAAGCCGACGAAATAATAGCTGTTCACTTCTCGGGACGGCCGATCGCAGTGGAGTCAGTTGTCGAAACGTGGCGTATAGACGATGAGTGGTGGCGGGAGAAGGCAATCTCTCGCCAGTACTGGCGTGTGGTACTGGAAGACGGACGCGTCGCGGACGTTTATCGGGACCTCGCCACTGGAAAATGGTGGCGGCAGGCGTACTAAGCCACTCACGGGTTGAGACTGAACGGCGGGTAGCGGTCGGTAATGAGCACGAAGGCGTAGCCCTGCACCCGGTTGCCCCAGCGCATCACGCCGACGACGAAGTCGAACAGTCCTTCAGGATAGCGGCCGGTGAATAAGATAGCGAACCAGGCAATGATCACGACGATGAGCGCGGCGAGGGCAAGGAAAAATAGGATGACGAGATGAGGAATAGCCAGCAACCACTTGACTAGCGGTAGCCAGCGGTTCAGATCGTTCTTCGCGTCGGGATACGGGAAATCGAGATGAATGGCCTGCTCTTCATCCGTCGAAGGATATTCATCGCGTAGAAGGAAAAAGTAGGCTGCCACTCGGTTCTCGAAGCGGACAACGTTAAGGTTCCAGTCGAACCAGCGCGGGTACTTCTGGCGGAAGAGGATCATCACCAGAGGCGAGGATGAGCACCCCGCCGCCGGCGCCGGACGCGAAAAAGAACCCTCGGCCTTCTCCGCCCCAGCCTCCCGGCGCGCCTGCCCCGCCGGCGCTAACGAGAGCCAGAACGATCGCGATTGGGATGACAGTGAAGATGCGGAAGGCTGTGGTCAGCCGGTCCAGTTCGCGGTCGGGGTAGTCTACGGAGAACTGTACAGGGTAAGCGGGTTCGGTCGTGGGCGCGTCGGTCATACTGCACCTCCATCTAAATCTTTGGCGCCTATTTTAGACGAATACGGGCGATTGCCCGCTTGACGATTAGAACAAGCGTTCCATAAACTTAAAACATAATGCCGCCTTACGCCGAACTTCACGCTCACTCCAATTTCTCGTTCCTCGAAGGCGCTTCGCACGTAGACGAACTGGTCTTGCGCGCGCTGGAACTGGGATACGAGACGCTCGCGCTGACCGACCACGACGGCCTGCACGGCGCGATGGAGTTCGCGCAATGCGCGCAGGCCTGGGGGCTACGGCCGATCACCGGCGCGGAGATTACGCTTGCTAGGAGCCAAGAGTCAGGAGCAAGGAGCAAGGAGGGCGAGCATCACCTCACGCTTCTGTGTGAGACGGCGCGTGGTTACGCCAACCTTTGCCGGCTGCTGACGCACGCACATCTCGACCACGAACGGGGGAAGCCGTGCGTCGAGCTGGCTGTTCTCGCGCAGCATGCAGAGGGGCTGATTGCTCTGTCAGGCTGCCGGCGCGGCGAGGTGCCATTGCTGATCGCCGAGGGGCGCCCGCGCGAGGCGGAGGAGGCGGCGAGGCGGTATGCGAAATGGTTCGGGCCGGAGAACTTCTTCATCGAATTGCAGAACAATCTCGTATACAGAGATGTCTGGCGGAACCGCGTGCTCGGCGAGCTAGCGGAGCACCTGAAGGTCGGCGTCGTCGCGACTGGAAACGTCCATTACCACACGCGGGAGCGCCACCGGCTGCAGGATGCGCTCGTCGCGATCAAGAACCGGACGACGCTGGACGCCAGCCACCAGCTACGGCGCGAGAACTCGGAGTACTTCCTCAAGTCGCCGGCGGAAATGGCTGAGCTCTTCAGCGACCATCCACAGGCAATCGCGAACACGCAGCGGATCGCCGAACGCTGCGGGTTCGACCTGACGCGGGACCTCGAATATCGCTTCCCGGATACACCTGTCCCCGAAGGCGAAACGGCGGAGTCGTACCTGCGCGCGGTCTGCCGGCAGGAGGCGGCGCGGCGGTATCCGCGCTTCACGCAACAGATCGAGGAACGGTTGGAACAAGAGCTGCGGCTGGTGGAGAAGCACGGGCTTTCTGGATTCTTCCGGATCCACCGAGAGATCCTTCAACTGGCGCATGCCGTCGCCGAGGATGTGCGCGGGCGCCCGAGCCACGGGCCGCCGGGACGAGGGCGCGGATCCTCGGTTGGCTCTGTGATCTGCTACCTAATCGGCCTGTCGCACATCGACCCGATCGCGAACAATCTCTTCCTGGGCCGCTTCCTGAACGACGAGATGGCCTCGGTTCCGGACATCGACCTCGACTTCCCGCGCGATATCCGTGAGAAGCTGATCCTACGGACTTACGAGTACTTCGGGCACGATAACGTCGGCCTCGTGGCGACGTTCCCCACTTACCGGATTCGAGGTGCGATACGTGAGGTGGGTAAGGCGCTCGGCCTGCCGCCCGCAGAGTTGGACCGGCTGGCAAAGGTCAGCGAAGGCGGCTCGGCGAAGGATATCCGGACGGAGATGGGCCGCCTGGAGCACTACCGGGAGCGGCTGAACGCGCCGCTGTGGCGGCACCTGGCGGAACTTTCGGAGCAGATCGCCGGTTTTCCGCGCCACATCTCGCAGCATGTCGGCGGAATGGTTATCTCTTCGCGGCCGCTGATCGAACTCGTGCCGCTGGAGCAGTCGGCGATGGAGGGCCGGGTGCTCATGCAGTGGGACAAGGACTCGGTAGACGACGCGCGCATGATTAAGATCGATTTCCTCGCGCTGGGCATGCTTTCCGCCGTGGACGAGACACTGGAACTGATCGAAGAGCACCGGGGCACGCGCGTCGACCTCTCGCGCATCGACTTCAAGGACAAGCACGTATACGACAGCATCTGTGAGGCCGACACGATGGGCGTCTTCCAGATCGAGTCGCGAGCGCAGATGCAGACGCTACCCCGCGTACGCCCACAAAACCTCGAAGACCTGACGGTACAGGTGGCGATCATCCGTCCGGGACCGATCGTGGGCGGCTCGGTGAACCCGTACATCAACCGGCGCATGAAGCGGGAAGAGGTCACGTACGACCATCCGTCACTCGAACCGGTGCTGGCGGAGACACTAGGGGTGATTCTCTACCAGGAGCAGGTGCTTCAGGTGGCGATGGCGCTGGCTGGGTTCAGCGCCGGGCAGGCGGAGAGCCTGCGCCGGGCGATGAGCCGCAAGCGATCGAGAGAGGCGATCGGAAAGCTCAAGGACGAGTTCATCGCGGGAGCGCTGGCACAGGGCGTCTCGAAGACGGTCGCCGAGCAAGTCTTTCACCGCATCGATGGCTTCGCTGAGTTTGGCTTTCCGAAGGCGCACGCTGCCGCCTTCGGTCTGCTCGCCTATCAGACCGCCTGGTTGCGCACATATTTCCCGGCGGAATCGCTCTGCGCGCTGTTCAACGCCCAGCCGATGGGCTTCTACGCGCCTCATGTCCTCGTCAATGACGGCAAGCGTCACGGCGTTCAGGTCTTGCCGCCAGATATCAATAGCAGCGGGGCGAACTGCACAATCGAAGAATTCGAGCAATCAGCTAACGGCAATCGGCAAAAGGACCAGAGCAATCCCGATTTCCGATTTCCGATTTCCGATTTATCTGCCGGCCTCGCCGTCCGCATCGGTCTCCGCTACGTGCGCGGACTCTCAGAGAAGAAGGGCGCGAAGGAAATCGAGGAGGAACGCAAGCGCGGCAGCCCATTCCGTTCGCTGTTCGATTTCATCGAGCGGACGCGCGTCAAGCGTGAAGTGATCGAGAACCTGATCGCCTGCGGGGCTTTCGACTGCTTCGGGCTTGAGCGGCGAGAGCTGATCTGGCAGCTCGGGCTGGTCTATCGTTCGCAGGGGCGCAACACTGAGCAACGCCAGCTCGCGCTCGCGCTGCCCGTTGAGCAGGATATGGTGCAGCTCCGGCCGATGAGCGATTGGGACAAGATGCGGGCAGATTACATCATCCTGGGTATGTCCCCGAATGTGCACCCGATGTCATTTCTGCGCCCGCGCCTGCACGAAGGCATCGCTTCTACAGCAATGGTGGAATCTTTCGAAGACGGAAAGCCAATCGAAGTGGCGGGGCTGGTGGTCTGCCGCCAGCGGCCTGAAACTGCGAGCGGGTTCATCTTCATGGTGATCGAGGACGAATTCGGCCTGGTGAACGTGGTCATCAAGCCGGATGTTTACGAGGCCCATAGAACTCTTGTCCGCAGCGAGCCGTTCGTGATTATTCGGGGCGAGCTTCAGCGGCGCGACGGCGTGATCAACCTGATCGCGCAGTCGTTTGTGCCGCTTACAGCCGGAGGGCTCTCGCCGGCTGCTCACAATTTCGGGACCGGGCACGGCGGGCGCCACTAGGGAGCTCTGGCGCCGCTAGTCTTCCTGCGCTACGCTTGCTAGGCCGAGTTTCAGAGAGGGAGGTCCACGATGCCATCGAGATGGGACGCGGTAAGCGTCAACGGCGAGACGATGCGCTGCTATGTCAGCGTTCCGCACGGGGCTGGGCCCTTCCCTGCCGTCGTCGTAATTCAGCACGCCGGCGGTGTGGATGAGTTCGTGAGGGGAATGTGCGACCGGCTGGCCGGGGCGCACTTCGCCGCTATCGCACCGGACCTTTTTCACCGCGATAACCCTAACTCCGGTGATGACCCGCTGACGCGGATGGGCCGCCTCCGGGATGTCACGGTTGTTCAGGACGTGAATGCAGCGATCGACCACGCTAAGGAGGTCCCCGAGGTGCAGGCGGAGCGTCTCGGAATCACTGGATATTGCATGGGCGGCCGCGTCACGTATCTCATGGCCGCAAAGAACCCAGACCTGAAGGCGGCAGTCGTCTGTTGGGGCGGGAACATCATGGTGCCGTGGGGCGAAGGGCCGGCCCCATTCGAGCTCTCGAAGGATATCGGATGTCCCATGCTCGGTCTCTTCGGCGAGGAAGACCCAAACCCGACCCCGGCTGATGTAGCTAAGCTGGACGTAGAGCTAAACGGGCTCGGAAAGGCGCACGAGTTCCACTCCTATAAGGGCGCGGGCCACGCTTTCATGAACGAAGGTCGCCCGAGCTATCGGCCGGAAGCCGCCCAAGACGCCTGGAAGAAATGCATAGCCTGGTTCGACAAGCATCTCACGGTATGACTGGTAGAGAGCCCACACTAAAGTGCGTCATCGCCTGGTCGGAGCGACGTAACCTCTGCGCGTTGGTGGCGGACGCAATCGAGACTAAGGTGGGGGCAGATGATGTGCGCAGATTATCGGACGATGCGCTGGCCGTCTTCGGCGCGTACGAGCCTTCCGACATACGCGACTGGCTCGGCGGGTTGCTCGCCGAAGACGAGTCTGCGCTGGTCCTCGAGTTTGAGCGCTGGTCCAGCTTAGGGCCGGGCGTCGACAGCGCGTGGCTAACGCGACGCGGACACTGATGGCGACGCGCTCCTTCGTAGGTCAGTCTGACGGAATATCCGCCGCGTTCTCACTGAAGGCGGTCATTTCCTCTTCCGCGGCTTTATCACGCAGATCGCGCGCGCTCGGCTGGACGTCCTGTTCGGCCATGGTGGTTGTCTCGGACCCCGGGCCACGAGATGTACCGCGCGGAGCCCGGGTGCGCCGGGAAGTTGATTCGGCCTGCTGCCCGGCGTCCTCAGACTTGAGGATTTCGTAGTTTGTGAACGCCCGAGCCACCAATCCTGCACCAATCGATATCAAAGCGAGCCCTGTGAGGCTGGTGCGACGGAGGCCGTAGAAGGCGAGGCCGCCTCCGATCCCTGCCGCGACAATTCGCGTCCGCGTTGACCAGCGGCCCGGCGAGGCGATTTCCTGCGCCGTCTCTTTGGCCTCTGTAACGATTTCCTCACGGTAGCCGTTTGAAAGCCTGTTTCGGACGTCCGAAACCGCTTCCTTCGTGCGGCTAATCAGGTCTTTCGGCGCCAGTCGGCCTTCATCGTTACTCACTTTATCGCGAGCGCGCTCGACTTGGTCCCGTAGCCGCTGCCTACGCTCACTTCCGCGCCCGGGGTCGAGAAGATACATCGCGGAGGCTCCGGCAGCCATCCCGACAACTAGCGGTATTTTGCTCATCGGCTGTCTCCTCTCTTGCTAGTTGGACAAGCCCTCGAACTTTCCCACCGGCAGCAAGGGGCTAACTGAACCACCCCTCCAGGGTTAGTTATCGCTCGTCTGATCTCTTCGATCAAGAGCTTTTCCTGTTTGTGCACATCCTGCGAGCGAGAGGCGTTCCGCGAGAACGCGGGATCCGCCTCGCCGTTGAAACTGGTAGATTCCACCGGCTATCCTTCGGAGTCTGCTGGACCGCTTGGTTCACCTAGCAGATAGCCGGGTAATTCTGCCATGGTCTAGGTCACGACATTACACCGGGGCGCCATCGGTCGTCCTAAAAGTAAACGCCACGCCCGTTTCAAAACCATCGCGACGTGCAACGGGTCTGCAACGGAGCAGCGAGCGGGTTTTATGTGGGCGCGACAAATCGCGAGGGAAGATGCGAATCAGAAAGGAAGCCGGTCATGGATAGACGAAACAACAGAACGACCGCGGAAATCGAGCGAAAACCAGTCACCTTCTCGCGGGACGAGCTCTGGCTCCTTCATGATTTCGTCCGCCACGAACTGCCCGAGTCTCGACAATGGCGATATCCGCCTGCGTCCGAGGAGCTGAACGAGGAAGTAGTGCTCGCCCTTGATGCCTGCGAGACCCACGAGCTGGCGGAGTACACGCTACTGCTGTCGAAGGGCGACATGTTGGTCATAGACTTCTTCGTCCGGCGGGACCATCGGACGCCCGAAGGCGCGAGCGGCAAGAGTCTGTTGCTCAAGATATTCAGGGCGCGTAGCGAGTTGTCCTCCGGATTGGTCGAGCATGAGGGGAATGATTTCGCGTATAAGGAGGTCAGAAAAGATGCCGCAGCCGACTACGACTCCGGTACGAACCCCGGTTGAGACACCAACCGTCGAACCAAATCCGAAGCTGCTGCCTGCCGAGATTTGTCCACAGCAGAAGCGCGAAATGGCGTCGCCGGATGTTAGCCCCTGAATGCTTGTGAGAGACCCCGAGCTCTCGATCGCGGGCTGGCTGCTTTTGTGCAACGCGCGGACGCTTAGGGAGCGAGCGTTTGCGCGAACGGTGGAGGTCCTGGATCACGACTCAATCAAATTCGTGCACACATCCGACCAAGTCTTCCAGATTCACCCGGTCGAGCCGGCATTGACCGGCTTGATGGCTGCTTGCAGCGCCAACACCTGGTCAAGGGACCGCCTGGCGAACATCCCTATTTCCCGCGCCGGGCGATCAGCGTTGAGCGACCCGGAACTCGTCCCGATGCTACAGGATCTGGCTGATATCCTGGCCTCGGAGGCGGGGCAAGCGTTCACTTCGTCCTACTATCCAGGGATTCCAGACGTACAGATGCCCGACGAACATATCGAGGTGGTACTGCAAGCGCTCCAGCGCGAGATGGACCGTGAAGGCAAGAGCCGCCAGCGTTACCCCGTGGAGTTTCTGGCTTTGCCGAAGGAACGGCAACGAGCGCTGGCCGAGCGCCGGCGCTGGTGGTTCGAGAAGTTCTCGATCACGCCGGAACGCTGGGCAAGCGGCCATTGGTCAGTTTGGGACGTGTCCGAGGAGGCGATGCCAGAGATGGTGCCGGCGTAGAGATGGACCCTCGAGTGGTGTTCTTGATCGTACTTCTCCTGCTATTGTTTCTCTTCTTCACCGGCCTAGCTCTGTTCGTGACCAAGCTATTCCTGATTGTATTGCTGGCGCTGCTCATCACAGCGGTTATTGTCGGCTGGGGCCGGCGTCACCGCTTGTAACCGTAGTTCTTGGCGTCCCCGATTAACCTGGCGGCTGGCCATGGCAGTCAGCGCTGCCTCCGTCTTGGAATTTGCCCACGGCGGGGATGAACTCCCAGCTATACGATGCGGCGTGCAGAGTCAATTTGAGTACCCCGAAGGAGTTCCCGTCCCCGATCTCGCTGTTCGGAAGAAACGGCCCTGCACGGTAGTGGCTCTCGCCGCCGGTGCCGACGATGAACTCTCGGATGCCGTGCTCCTGATCGATGACGCCGGCGGGTGTCTGGGGAGCGAAGCGCTCGTAGTTATGCTCGTGAGCGTTAACGACAACGTCGGCCCCAGATGCGTAGAGCGCATCCCAAAACGGCTGCGCATATTGTGAACTGCCGTGGACGCGGCCGGAGCTAAACAGCGGGTCATGCCAGATCGCGAGCGTGCAGAAGTTGCGATGCGCAGCCAAGTCCTCCCGAAGCCAGGATTCTTGAGGAGAGCCGGGTTCACAGGGAATGAGCCGGCAATGATCGCTCGTGTTGAGAACGACTATGTGCCAGGCGCCGAGATCGTAGCTGTAATAGCCTGCTCCTGGATCTCCGGCCGCGGCGCCGAAATACGAGAAGTAGCCGTCGGCATTTCCGGTAGCGTACTCGTGATTGCCGGCCGCCGGGCGCGTCCTTGCCTTATGGCGCCCCCAGGTCGGGTCGTAACACTGCTGGTACTCTTCGAGTGTCCCGTCTTCGTAAGCGTTGTCTCCCGCAGTGAATACGACAAGCTCGCCGGGGGTGGCCGCGACGATGGAGTCGAGTAGGTTGGCCGTACGGTCGTCGTTGTTCTGGGTACAAGAACTAACGTCCCCGGCCCCGACGAGAACCGCGTCGTCCGGTGTGGGCACAGCGCTGGGCGCGGTTACCGGCGGGCTGGGCGACAGTGGCGGCGAGGCCGTGTTTGGGAGTGTGGAGCTAGGCGTTGCAATAGTAACTGCCGC
Organism: Chloroflexota bacterium; assembly: GCA_005880075.1. Lineage (GTDB taxonomy): Bacteria > Chloroflexota > Dehalococcoidia > SM23-28-2 > RBG-16-64-32 > CF-163. Next base: position 158 of record VBJT01000148.1, on the reverse strand, counting down.
TTGTTCTGAGCTGCTTGTCTCAAGGAACATGCCGTATAGGAGGTAGGAAAGCGCGGCTACCAAAGCTACAACGGGAACTGCGAGCAGCTTCCATCCAGGCATGAGTCAGGAGACAGCCGTGCGCCGGCTAAAAAAGCAAATGGAGCGGAAGACGGGAT
>VBJT01000147.1:46508-60360 GCA_005880075.1 Chloroflexota bacterium | reverse complement strand
TACGACGTGGGAGGAAACTGGGACCAACGGGATCACGTGGAACAACCGTCCGGCGATGGGCTCCACGATTACATCGTTTACCCCGTCAACAGCGAACGCGTGGATGCAGGTGGACATCACCTCCGCGGTCGCCGCCAAAGTAGGTTCACTGATGTCGCTGGCACTCGACCAAAATCCGGCAAGCAGTGACCAATACGCCTTCAACCCCAAGGAAGCATCGACGAACCGCCTGGAGTTGCTGGTCAGCTGGGCGGGCGCGGGCGGGACAGGAACTCCCACGCCGACGCCGACGATGGGGCCAACGCCGACAATCACGGCGACTCCCGGCCCGACACCGGCGCCCGGGTCTACGTTCTCCTTCGGCGCCGCTGGAGACTGGGGTCAGAACAGCAACACGACCGCGGTCCTCACCGCCCTCAAGAATTCCGGCGCCAACTTCGGCATCGCCCTCGGCGACTTCAGCTACATCAGCGGTAGCTCCGAGAACGCGTGGTGTAATTTCGTCAAGGCCACCGTTGGCAGCACGTACCCGTTCGAGCTGATCTCAGGGAACCACGAAGACGCGGTCCGCGACGGGCAGGTTAATAACTACGCGGCCTGCCTGCCGCACCGGCTCTCGCCGCTAACCGGCCTATACGCCAAGCAGTACTATTTCGACTATCCGACGAGCAGTCCGCTTGCCCGCTTCATCAACATCTCGCCCGGACTGACCTTCCCGGACGATGGCTCGTACGACTACAGCTCCGGCAGCGCCCGCTACAACTGGGTTGCCAGCGCGATCGACGGGGCCCGTGCAGCGGGCATCAAGTACGTGGTTGTTAGCATGCACAAGTTCTGCATTTCACTGATCAGCGGATCATGTGAAGCCGGCGCCGACCTGATGAACCTGCTGATCTCCAAGAAGGTGGACCTCTACCTCCAGGCGCACGATCACGCTTACTCGCGCAGCAAACAGCTCGCCTTCAAGACCGGCTGCACGAGCATCTCTCCCGGCTCGTACAACTCGACTTGCGTCGTCGATAACGACAACCAGTTCGCGTATGGTGCGGGCACTGTGATCGCGACCGTAGGCGTCGGTGGAGTAGGAATCAACAGCCAGAACGGCAGCGACCCGGAAGCCGGCTACTTCTCAACGTATCAGGGCTCGAACGCGAACCCCACGTTCGGGTTCCTGAAATTCACCATTTCGCCGACGAGCATCAGCGCACAGTTTGTTAAGGGTGCAGGCGGGACCTTCCAGGATAGCTTCACTATCCAGTAACGGCTTCCTTCAAGCAGATCACCGGGCCATCGTTGGCGGTCGTTACGCGCTAACAGATCCTTGTCAGGGGCCAAAATAACCGACGGCGTCCAGAATCACGTGTACCTGGCCGTTGTTGTTGTAGATCTTCGCGTTACCGCCGCTACCCACCTTCACAATCACGAGGTTCGGTATATCCTGCGCGGGCCCAAAGTTCAGGTTCGATGCCAACGGCCGCGGCAGTCCTGCCGGATACACCGTTAGGTAACTCGGCGCCGTGCCCTGCGTCACGGTGGTGTTGATGATCACGCTTGAGGCTCCGGACGGGACTGCGCTGCCGCCCGCCACAACAGCCGTGATTTCGGTATTCGGCCCGACCGGGCCGGGCGGAGCGCCTTGCGGCGACGATCGCGTGTCCAGAATACGGACCGGCGTGAGTGCGTGGAACTGGTCTCCGCTCGCGCCATACCAGCCGACAACGTCGAAAATCACGTCTGTCGAGCCACTGTTGTTGTAGACCTTTACCTTTCCGTCCCCGCCAACCTTGACGATCACGAGGTTCGGAACTGTTTGAGCGGGCACGAAGTTGAGGTTCGATGCGAGCGGCCGCGACGAGTCCGATGGGTAGACGGTCAGGTAACTCGAGGACGTCGGCGCGTTAACCGTCGCGTTGACCACAACAGCCGCGACGCCGGCAGCAGGCACGCCCGAGTTGTACGTGTTGGTCACGTCAACATCGATGGTTGTGTCGGGTCCAACCTTCGCGGCCGGTGCTCCGGTACCAGTGCGCGTGTCCAGGATGCGCGTGGGCGAGAGGCCGTTGAACAGGGAACCGCCAAGCGTGCCGCCGTACCAGCCAACCACATCGAGGATAACGTGGGTCTGGCCGTTGGCGTTATAGACCATCACGTCCCCGTCGCTTCCAACCTTCACCGTCACAAGGTTCGCGACGTCGCGCCCCGGCCCAAGGTTGATATTCGACGCGAGAGGCGGAGACTCGCCTGAAGGAAAGACCGTCAGGTAGGTCCCCGCACTCGCCTGGGTCCCCGTCATATTCATCACAACAGCTGAAACACCGGTGGCTGGAACTCCACTCGGGCCCCCCGTAACGTCCACTCCGATTTCGCTGTTTGGCCCGAGGATGCCCGCCGGAACGCCCTGGGGCCCAAACCGCGTGTCGAGGACGCGATACGGAGCTAGGGGGTGGTAAGAACCGTTCGCGCTGGGAGTTGCCGTGGCGGTGGCCGTCGGTGTTGCCGTAGGCGTCGCCGTGGGGGTCGGCGTGGACGAAACTATTCCGCTCGGCGTGGGTGTAGCCGTAGCTGCCGGCGTGGGGGTCCTGGTGGGCGTCGGTGTTGCCGTCGGCGTCGGTGTTGCCGTCGGCGTCGGTGTTGGCGTCGGCGTCGCTGTCGTTGTTGAGGAACCCGCCGGAGTAGATGTAGATGTCGGTGTTGCGGTTGCCGTGGCCGTCCCACCGGGCGTAGCGGAGGCCGTCGTAGAGGAAACCGCTGTGGCCGTTGGGTTACGAGTTGGGCTTGCCGTTGGAGTAGCGCTGCCCGTGGCTGTCGCTGTTGCGGTCACAGTCGGCGACGCCGTTCCGCCCGGTGTCGCGGTTGCCGTGCCGGTGAATGCGGCCGTTGGCGTGGCTGTTGCGCTGGGCGAAGCCGTGCGCGTAGGTGTCGCCGTCGCCGTTGCCGTACCGGTGGGACCGGTCGTTGACGAGGCAGTTGCGGTCGGCGAGGCCGTGCGTGTAGCTGTCGCGGTTGCCGTTGCCGTGCCGGTGAGAACAGCCGTTGGAGTGGAAGTAGATGCGGGCGTTGCAGTGGGCGTGGCGGTCGGGGTCGTCGAAGGCGTTGCCGTGGGCGCGGCTGTCGCCGTGGGCGAGGCCGTGCGCGTAGCTGTCGCAATCGCCGTTGCCGTGCCGGTCGGAGCAGCCGTTGGCGAGGCTGTCGCCGTTTGCGAGGCCGTCCTTGTAGCGGTCGCAGTCGCCGTTGCCGTGCCGGTGAGAGCAGCCGTTGGTGTGGAAGTAGACGCGGGCGTTGCGGTGGGCGTGGCGGTCGGGGTCGTCGAAGGCGTTGCCGTGGGCGCGGCTGTCGCCGTCGGCGAGGCCGTGCGCGTAGCTGTCGCGGTTGCCGATGCGGTGCCGGCTGTAGGCGTGGGTGTTGCTGTGGGCGTGGCGGTCGAGCTCGCCGAAGGGGTCAACGTGGGCGAGGCGGCCGGCGTGGGCGTGGCCGTGCGCGTAGCTGTCGCAGTTGCCGTTGCCGTGCCCGTGGGACCGGCCGTTGACGAGGCAGTTGCGGTCAGCGAGGCCGTGCGCGTGGGCGTCGCAGCCGCCGTTGCCGTACCGGTGGGAGCAGCCGTTGGTGTGGGGGTAGCTGTGACAGTCGGTGTCGCCGAAGGCGTCGATGTGGGCGAGGGGGTCGCCGTTGGCGAGGCCGTCGCCGTTGGCGAGGCCGTGCGGGTAGGCGTCGCCGTCGTCGTTGCCGCGCCTGTGGGAGCAGCCGTTGAAGTAGGTGTGGCTGTGGCGGTCGCGCCGGGAGTTGGCGTAGGCGTATCAGTGGCCACCGCTGACTCCGAAACATGGATCGTCATGAACCCGGACTCGCCGTTGAAGCCGCCGACCTGGATCCAGTACGTGGTTGGGGCCGTGCCCACGAATTGCACCTGCGAGGTGAGCATTGTCGGTGGGTTTATGTCATCGTTACAGGTCTGTTGCACCGCCGTTGAAACAGTCGGCCCTGTGTACACTGCCAGGACAGTGTCGAATTCGGAACCGAGGGTATCGATTGTGATGGTGCCGCTCGACGAGGGCGTAAACCCGTACCAAACAGTCCTGCCGATCGAGCTGCCCTCGCAGTCCCCTCGCTCGCCCGTCTCCATCGTCGCTACGATCGTGCTCTCGCTAGCGGTGTAGGGGAGCGAGGAAACCGTTATCGCGTCGGCAAACTTGTCGTTTGCCGGCGTCGTGCCCCAGACAATACTAAGGCTCAGATTCCCCGGCACAGCGTCCACGCTCCCAATCTGGATCCAGTATGTCGTCCCGGAACCGGCCGAGAACTGTACGGCGGAGGTGAGGCCGATCCCTACGTCATCGTTGCATGCGACCGGAGTGAGTGCGTTCAGGCTGTCCCCGGTATAGATCGCCGCAACGGTATCGTAGGTCGACCCGGCGGTATTGATCTTGACGATGCCCGACTGATTGGGCGTGAAGGAGTACCAGACGGTGTTCCTGACTACGCTGCACGGCTGAGGTTCACCGCCGGCGGTTTCGAAAGTCGAGTCCAGGACCGACTGTGCATCGCTGTAGGGGAGTGAGGAAACAACAGTCGCATTCGCGAAGTCATCGTTCCCCGGTGCAGCGTAGGCCATTATTACGGGCAACGCCGCCGCCAAAGCGAGGACGACGGCAAGCGCCTTGAAATAACGCAAGGGGGTGCTCTCCGATATTGCAGTCCGGCCTGGACGGGTTTTAGGTTGATCGTGAGTTAGGCGTGGCGAAGGAGCCACAGTTCTATAGACGGCGGGAATGGTATCGGAAGTTACAACGCTTTTCGGTGTCGGCAATCACGGCGAGGAAAGATTCAGTGAATTTCGACGCACGCTGGTATAATCAGCCGAACGGCTCACGGCCGGAGCACTGAATGACAGCCGCGGTCAATCAGAAGAACGACAAGCAGCTGGCCAGCGAGGTTCGGGTCGCGCGCAGCTTGTGGGCCCGCTTTTGGGGCTTGATGGGCCGCCGCGCACTACCAGAGGGTCAGGGCCTTCTGCTGGCGCCCTGTAGCTCCGTCCACACTTTTTTCATGCGCTTCCCGATCGACGTCATTTTCCTCGACCGGGATAGCCGCGTCGTCAAAATTATTCCTGCGATGAAGCCTTGGCGCATGGCGCTAGGTGGGCGAGAAGCGCGCAGCGCCCTGGAACTCGAGGCGGACGCCGCCGAGGCAAACAGCCTTGAGCCAGGCGACGTAATTACGTTTTCCGCCAGCTAAGATTGGGGAGCAGGCACCGAAGCCGAGTGGAACCGCATCTGGTAAGGCCCGATCTCGAACGAGTCTCCGTCCTGGAGCACGGCCCACGTGACAGATTCCCCGTGAATGGAAGTACCGGGCTCGTCGCTTAGACTGTAAAGGATGAAGTGCCCGTTCTGGTGCAGCAGGCGCGCTTGTTGCAAAGCGAGGCCGGGCAAGGCGATATCGCACCCCGCATCCTCGCCAAGCGTGAACGGCACGGCTTCGACCTCGAATTCTGTTCCGAGGCCGGGGCCCCCAATGAGGGTCAAGCGGGCGAGCGGCCCTATCCTGATCGTTCTCGGTTCGCTATCGACTGAATTTGCACCGTCAGGCACCTGCGAAAGCCGCTCCAGCAACGCCTCTTCCTCCTCAGGAGAAAGCCCGTCCTCCGTCTGTGGCTCGACATCCAGGAGTAAGTCCCGTAACATCTCCGAGGCCTTCCTGACGATGCCTATCGATTTCTTCCCGCCTTTTGCGAGCGCCGATGCTGAGGTTAGTGCCAACGAGTGAACGGCCCTTAGAGTCGCGCCCGAGTCCACCCCTTCCTCCTCCTCGTCCGAACGCCATGAGGAACGGCCATTGTCGGTCGTCGGGCGATCCAGTACTACTCTTGGCCCTTTCGCCCTGAAAGCGGCTCTGGAGCGTCCCGCAACCGCCTTCCCCTTCGGGCGAGCCTCGGCAGGCGCTTTGCCGACCGGCTTGCTTCCCGGCTGCGTCCTTCCCGGTGGGGGCTTGGAGGAGGCCTCAACCTTCTCTTGATTGCGATCTGCCTTTGCCGGCGGGCTTCCTTTGCGTCTCCCCTTGCCGCCGGCATTCGACGCAGATGGCTGATCGCCCTGGCTCCCGGCCGTAGCCTCTTTGCCATTTTCAGGTGTCGAGGCGCGTGATCCGTTGCTCGAATGCAATGGCCTCGCCCGCTTGCGGGCACGGTCGTATTGACGGCGGCGTTCAGGATCTGAGATCACTTCATGCGCTTCCTCGAGTAGTTCCACCAACGCGGGCGTAACTTTCCCGAGTTCCGCTAACCGCAGATAGCAGTTACGCATGCTCGCATACGCTTCCCGGACGATCGTCGGATTGGCCAGCGGGTCGAGACGAAGCAGTTCATAGTAGTCCACGCCGGGGTCATCGGCCAGGCGGCTTCCCGGCTCGCCTTGCCAGAGGGCGGACACCCAGGATGATTTACGCCGCGCCGGAACGGGCGGGGGCAGCTGCTCCGACGGGACGCCGAGGAACACATCGTATTCCGCGCGCGCGTGCGGGTCGGCAAGGACCTGATAGGAGCGCGTGAGATGGTACACCGCGACCTCCGACGCCTTGTCGGGTGGCGACGCCTGCGCTTGGCCGACGAGCCGCCAGTAAGCAGCCGTGATCAGATCAAGCGGGGCGGCCGGATGTACCTGCAGAATCTGGTAATGCGTTGGGCCGGCTTTACTGGGTGACCGCGCCATTGCCAATCACTTACTCAGGTAGTCGACGAACCGCACGAAGATGGGGCCGACGGTGACGATAAAGAACGATGGCATGATGCACAATACGAGGGGAAACACCATCTTGATGGGGGCCCTGCGCGCTGTCGCCTCTGCTTTCTGACGACGCCGTATGCGCAACATTACGGCCTGAGAGCGCAGGACGCGGCCCACGCTCGTGCCCAGTTGTTCTGCCTGCACGATGGCGTTCACGAACGTCACAACTTCCGGGACATCAGTACGCGCAGCGAGATCCTCCAGAGCCTCGCGCCTTGCCCGGCCCATTCCCACCTCGCGTAGCATCTGCGCGATTTCATCGGCGAGGGGGCCGCGAACCTTCTCGGCCACCTGTCGCATCGCTGCGTCCAGGCCAAGTCCGGCCTCTACTGATACGGTTATCAGGTCAAAGGTGTCAGGCAGGCTCTTCCAAATGGCGAGCTGGCGGCCGCGGGCCCGCCGGCGGAGCCATAACATTGGAGCGGCGATTCCCAGTGCCGCACAAGCGATCGGGACCACCAACACAGTTGTGCTGATCTCCCCTCCGTTCCGCGAGAAGAGGAGCGCGGACGCGGTGAAGGGGCAGACCAAGGCGGTAACGACGACCAACGTGAAAAATGCCTGCGTGCTCATCGGCCGCCCGGCGGTAATCAATTGCTGGGTGATTCGAGCAACGAATGATTGAGGCAGGAGTTGCACAATGAAGCGCGTGAATCCGTCCAGCACGGGGACCAGCACACGGTCACTAAACGGAGAGTCAAGCGTGCGCGGGCGCGGGTTTGTGATCAGCTGCTTCAGCCGAGCCTCACCATTGGCCGTCCGCCCGGTCGTCGCCCACATGAGTACCGAAGCGATCGATATGAATATGGCGATCCCTCCCAACAGTGCCAAAACCATATCCGCCCCTCCTACACGTCCAGGGTTAGAATTCGCCGGATAGTCCAGGCGCCCATGAGCTGCAGGCACACCGCGACCACTAGCAATATGCGCCCCGTCGCTTCGGTGATCAGCACTTTCATTACAGATGGCGCGATGGCAAAGAAGACCACGGCCAAGAACGCCGGGTATATCGAGAGGATGAGACCGGTGAAACGCTGCGACGCGGTAAGCGCGCGTATTTCACCCTTTAGCCGCTCCCGCTCGCGGATCGTTTCAGCAACGTTATCCAGAATCTCGGATAGATTTCCTCCGGTCGTGCGCTGGACCAGGATCGTGGTGACCATCATTTCGATATCCAGGCTGCCCGTCCGCTCCACGAGCGCCTTCAGTGAGTCTTCAGCCGCGGAGCCGAGACGCGAGTCCCGCAAGAAGTATTCAAGCTCATCGCTCATCGGCGGGGCCATTTGTCTGGCTGCCAGTTCGATCGCCTGTGTGAATGCAAATCCCGAGCGCAGCCCGTTAGAAATCATTTGAAGCGTTTCCACGAGTTGCGCGTTGAGCGCTGATTGCCGGCGCCCTTTTAGATGCCGAACTACGGCGGCCGGTACCATGAATCCGCCGGCGCCGAACAACATGGCCAGCACGACTCCCAGCGGCGAGGCGTTACTGATGAGGACTACAGCAATGCCGATCAGCGCGGCAGTCAACAACCGAATCAGGAGATATTCGCTCACACGCAGGCTTAGTCCCGCGCGTTGCAAGTCGAGTGTGGTCCTCCCAACCCAATCGTTGTCGGTCGATGTCAATTTGCGCAGGAAAGGCAAGGGAGATACGCTGCGAGTGAGCAGGCCCTGGCCCTCCAAGGCCGGGTCGCCGTGAGGCTTGTTCAGAGTCCTGATTCGCTGCTCAGCGGCGCGCCGGGGGCTATCGCTCTGCAACAGCACCATTGTTAGGGCGCCGACGGATATGAAGACCAGCGCGGCGGCGAGTGCTTCTGCTCCCATCACGCCCACCTCGCGATGTTCGGCAGGAACGATTCGAGGGCTATTCCCGCCCGCGTAAACCGCTCGGCGAAGGTCGGCATGAGCCCGGTTGCCGCCAGCGCTCCATCGATGCGTCCGTCCGGTTCTATGCTCGCCACCTCGAACTTGAACAGTTCCTGCATTGTCACCGTGGTCTCTTCCATGCCCACAACCTCACTCACGGTGACAACCCGGCGGGAGCCGTCGGCGAACCTGGCCAGCTGAACCACCAGGTGGAAAGCAGCCGCCATCTGCTCACGGATTGCGCGGACCGGCAGGTCAAACCCGGCCATTAGCATCACGTGACCGGTGTTCATCGCCTGCATCATGTCGAACGCCTCGGCGCCACGGACCTCACCGACAATGATGCGGTCAGGCCGCATGCGCAGGGCATTGCGCAGCAGGTCTCGTTGTGCGACCTCGTTGCGGCCCTCTATGTTAGGCGGCCGGGCCTCGCAGGCGATGACGTGTCGCTGATGGAGCTTGAGTTCGATCGGGTCTTCGATAGTGATGATCCGCTCGCGTTCCGGAATGTAAGCGGAAAGCGCGCTGAGAAGAGTCGTCTTGCCGGTCCCGGTTCCGCCTGAGATGACGATATTAAGCCGGAGCTGGACAGCGGCCCGGAGGAAGTCCGCCACGGTCTGCGTCAGCGTACCGATCTGGACCAGATCTTGCATGTCGTACTTGTCCGGGCGGAACTTTCGGATCGTGATAGTCGGCGAGCGCGGGACGAGAGGCGGGATAATGATGTTCACACGAGAACCGTCGGGCAGTCGAGCGTCAACGAAGGGCGAGGACTCATCCACACGGCGACCCACCGGCGCGATGATTCGATCGATGACTAATGAGACGTGGTCGCGGTCCCGGAAGCGCAACGCGGAGAGATAGATGATTCCGTCTCGCTCGAAATAGATCTCGTCCGGCGAGTTGACCATGACTTCTGAGATCGAGAGGTCGTTGACCAGCGGCTGCAGCGGCCCAAGCCCGACGGCGTCGTCAACGATCCGCCGGATGACCCGCTCTTTGCGCTCACCGTAGAGCGCCGGGCCTACTTCGGCCAGCAAGGCGCGAGTCGCCATCTCCACCGCTTCTACACTTCGGTCCGCCCCCAACTTCTCGACGGCTTTGACGTCGACTTCCTGGATAAGGCGCTGGTGGACCAGTTGCGCCGTCCGCTCGTCCTCCGGAAGCAGCGGGGCGTATTCGTCCGTGAACGTTGCATCCTTAGGCAGGGTAAAATTCCACGGCCCCGTCCCGTTGCCGGGTGATTCAGTGGGTGGTTTCAACATTCCGGATCATCTCCCCCTTCGGCGCCGCCGGTGCGTGCTCGCCGGTCCCGTTCCGGCTAATCTCCCCTTTTGGTGGGAGGCCGGGCCCCGCTCCATTTTTGCCGTTTTTAGTGAAGAACCGGCGCAGTGATGAGCTCGGCCGGGTTGCTTGCTTTGGTCCGACACCCATTAGGGCCCGGGCAAGCTGGACGATGCTTTGCGCGCCCCGCGATTCGGGGTGAGTGGTCACGACCGGCTTTCCGATCTGAGCGCCAAGCCGCACCTGACGGTCATAAGGCACCAGCCAGAAGAACTGCCGGCCCAGTACCTCTTCGATCTTTCCTGGACGGACGCCGTCGTCGACGCTCGTCACATTCAACATGAGCCTGATCCGGCCCTCCGGATAGGACAGCTGCTGAAGTGTCTCCAGCGCGATAAGCGAGTTGTTGATGCTGGCGAAGTCGGATGACGTGACCCAGAGCACCATGTTCGCTTCCTCTAGCGCCGCCAGCGCCAGTTCCCCGAGTGCGCCTGCGGTGTCAATCAGCACGACGTCGAAGCGACGGGCGAGCATAGCGACCACTTTCCGGAAGCGTTCCGGCGCCACCGCCCGCCACTGTAGTGGGTCGCGGGGCGCGGACAGTACCCAGAGCCCGCTTTCGTGCTGCGTCAGGTAATCACTTATGGCGTTGCGCTCAAGCCCATCCACATCTCGCACTAGCTCCAGGATGTTGCGGGTTGGTTTCAGGTCCAGCAAGGCGGCGCAATCGCCGAAGTTGTTGTCACCATCAACGACCACGACTGAATGCGCCAGCTCTGAACTGAGCGCAACGCCGAGGTTGACGGCGATCGTGCTCTTGCCGATGCCGCCCTTCGCGCCGAATACCGCGATAATCATTCCCCGCGGGCCCAGCGCCTTTGCCTGTCCCGTCATGCGCAGGCGCTTCCGCTCCTCGGCCTCCAGGACTGACTTTATCGATTCGAGGACTCTGTCGTGTTCGGCCGGCATCACGAAGAAATCGCGCGCGCCGGCCATCATCGCCCGGCGCACTGCCTCGGCATCGTCGCGCCAGCTGTAGGCGACAATCGGCGTCTCCGGGAGCAGGTCCAGCAGCGCCTCCATCGTCTGGAAGGAGCGCTCGGGTGGCTTGCTCATGCCGCAGATAATTACGTCGGGTTTAAGTTCGGCCGCCAGGGAGATCGCCTCCGTGCCGAAGGCAGCCTCGCCGGTAACGGTGAGCTGGGCGTGCTTGGCCAGCTGCTTGACTTCGTAGCGGGCCTGCGGGTCCTGGTCCACCACCATTACTTCAGGTACCCTCGCCATACTCTACCTCCTCTCCATTCTCACTCAGTAACTGACTCTCGATACTCAAAGCCTACTCGGGCAGGCAGGCGTTGACGGGCGGAACGTCGCGGATCTCGTTGTCACCGGCAGGCCGGACCGACGTCCACACCGTTCTCGCTGTTCCCTGGGCGCCGTAGAGCCTTTCGGAATCTTCCAGGCCGAGGGAGAGGGTGATGGTGGCCGCGCCGGGCTGCTGCGTTAGATCTGATGTCTGGCCGCTTGTATTGGAGTTCGCGTCGGCCGCCGCCGTGTTATTCGCCGCAGGTGGCTTCAGCGTCTGCTGAGCCACGGAAAGGACCTCAACGTTCTGAAGGATCGTTTGTGTTCTAAGGATGAAGCGCTCCTGGCAACCCGGAACGGAGCCATCGTTGGCCATCTTGAAAGACCCAATGACGTCGACTCGGTTGCCGGCGTACAGCAGGCCGCCGACGGCCGTGACCTCTTTGACCTGGAGGCCTGACCCATAACTTCCGCGGCTCACGACGCACGCGAGCCCGCAGTTGGGTGGGGGGAGCGAGCCTACTCTGGTCCCGGTAATCTGCTCGCCCACTCTAATGTCATTGGCGGCGTACTGCCCAACTACCTTGGTAATGTCATTGATTGCGCCGGCAACGAAGAGGTCATTTGGTACGCTTTTGATCTCCACCATCGTCGCTTCGATCTTGTTGCCTGCCGTTATGTCCTTGACGGCCACAACCGCGTTTCCCGACCCAGTCACGCTGCTGGTAGTGCGAGTACTGCTGCCATTGTTATTGACGGCGACGACGAAAAGGACGGCCGCCGCCAATCCGGCGAGGGCGGCTATAATCAGCAAACCGCGATTGCCGCTTGGTAGTGCTAGTCCCTGCATTCTCGCCATTGTTTCCTCCTCCTGATCGTCTCAACAAGCGGGGGCGCTGAAGACGGCCGACTCCAGCCGCTCCTCGGCTGAGGGAGTCATACCGATATTGGGGGCTCCCAGGCCGAATATGGATACCGTGAACTTATAGCTATAATTGCCGCTGACGCGCACGTTATCGCCTGCGTCGCCAAAGTTTCCGTCGCCGTTCTTGTCCACGTAACAAACGTTGATGTCACTTTCGTTCAGGGTTCCCTTCGACTGTCGATGGGTTATGTCCTGAACAGCGGCGACGCCGTCGCCTACCGCGCCCCGGCGGGCGCCCTCGCGTACCGCGTGCTGAATGATCTCCCGGCGGTCGAGCGCGATTCCGAAGTCGACGACCAGCAAGATGAAGAGAAGGAGCAGCGGCATCATGAAGGCAAACTCGACGAGCGCTTGACCCCTCTCCGATTTCAGTCCCGAAGAGACCCGGCCTAGTTGAGTCGACACCTTAGGCGCCGACCTCACGATGAGCGCTAAATCGCCGCTCCCTTTGCTTCTTAACTCCCCGAACATCCCCTTTTACTTCCTAGTGCGCCCCGTAGATATGCCTGCTTGGGCTTCCGGCATTATGGAAAGCACCACCGGTCACAAGCGCGGCCAAGGGAGCCGGTACTTACTTCCGGCTCCCTCAACTAATTTCTGCTGAATTTAGAATGGGGCGCAGGGTGTATTCTGGTCGAAGTCGATGCAGTGCCCTACCCCGGCTGCCATGTTCTGCAGTGGGCCGTTAAAAGCGACGGCGCCGATTGCAATGCAGGCCAGTGCAATAAGGCCACCGAGCATCGCGTACTCGATCAGGTCCTGGCCGCGCTCGCTGCGAACATGAACGTGTATATGCGCCTGTAGCCAGGTAAGAGCGTTAGTTGCGAACTGCATTAGAATTTTCCTCCCCTTTGGAAGCTGTTTCGGCAGGGCTCCCCCCCTGCATTGGATCGAGGTTTAAAACCGTGGTACGTATGCGTCTGTTTCCTTGTGGATAAGTGTCGGACGGCCGCCTCACCCCCCTTCCTTTCTCGCACGTCGGTGCGTGCGTACCTGGTTGCAATACTAGGGTGCACCATCCGCGGCGATGCATGAGGCAGCATAGAAAATTGTTAGAATTATGTCCTGTCAGGTGGTAGGCTCGCCATTGCCCGTTCGGAAGCGAAGCTTGGACGGGCCGATGATGATCTCGTCGCCGTCTTCCAGCACGGCCCACGTGGCCGGCTTACCGCCCACAGTGATACGTCCCATCCGCGTGAGGTTGTGCAGCATGTAGACACCCTCCCGCCGCCAGACGCGAAAGCGCGCACCGGCGTGCCCGGCGCCGTCGGGCAGGCAGATGGTGCAGTCGCCGGTGAAGCCTACGGTTACCGGGTCCTCGCCCAGCGGGAAGCGCGCGCCGTTTTCGGGAGTCATGCTTTCCAGCCAGGCGTCTGCGCGCATATTGCCCAGCGGCCCCGTCCCGACGAAGACCGCGCCGGGGTCCTCCGGACGCGGACGCCAGGGCTTCCGCAGTTCCTGAGGCCCCGCCCGGCCACTCCGGCGGCGCCAATAGACGGCCCCGGCGGCACCTGCCAAGCCAAGCGCCAACGCACCTCCGGCAATCGCCAAAGGAACGGCTGACCCGCCTCCCTCAGCGCCTGTACCGGCGGGCGTGGCGACGGGCGTGGGCGCCAAAGATAACGGTGGTGTCATCACAGGAGTTACCTGGGGAGTTGGCGCGAAGCGCGATAGGTCGAGCGGCGCGTCGGCCG
>VBJT01000147.1:29401-46364 GCA_005880075.1 Chloroflexota bacterium | reverse complement strand
AGGTCCTGAAGGTACCCCTGGTCGATCGTGGGGCCGAGACCTATCGCGAAAACCGGGATGCCCGCGGTTCCGGCAGCCGCGAGCGAGCCGGCGCGGTCCATATGACTGACACTACCCTCGTCCTTGCCGTCCGTGAGCAGCACGATGGCGCGGCGCTGGTACGGCGCCCGGTTGGCCGTACCTACGGCCGCGTCCACGCCGTCATAGAGCGCGGTGTTCCCCGCAGCAGATATGCCGTCGATCGCGGAGATGATCGCTGCATGGTCGCTCGTGAAGTCCCTAACCAACCGGATGCCATTGCTGAAGGTCACGATGGCGACCTGGTCCGTCGGTCCCAGCTGGGCGACCAGCGCCTTCCCGGCCTCGCGCGCCTGTCCGATCGCGTTTCCCTCGTTCATGCTGCCGCTTGTGTCGAAGGTCAGCGTCACCGCGCCTGGCGCGTTCTTGTCCTGTCCCGTAGTAAAGCCAGTAACGCCTAGCGGCTTATCATCGGCTGAAACCTTAAACGCTTGCTGGTCGAGGCCCGTCACCGGGCGCCCCGAGCTATCGAGGACGGTCACCGTTGTCTGCAGGCGCGGATAGGATTGAGTGTCGACTGATACGCGGACCTGGTCCAGCTGCTGCGCGCCGGCGCCCCGAAGCCCCGTGATGGAAATCAGCGCCCCGGTAAGAATCAGGGCGAGGAGCCACCTCACCATGGCGAGAGAGCTAACCGGGCGTCAGCGAAAGAGCGGTTCTGCTTGGGGCGACTTCCTCTAAGGGCAGTGATACGAACACGCTTGTGCCCGCCCCCCGCTGGCTCTCGAGCCAGAGACGCCCGCTGTGCTGCTCGATGATGTTCTGCACGTGATATAGCCCGCTTCCCGCATGCTCCAGGCCGGCCGGCCTAAATAGCTCGCCCAAGCCGGCCAGACTGACCGTCTCCGCAGTATACGAGATCGAGATCACACAGTCATCACATTCCCGCCGCCCGCACACCGTCACCGTGCCCCGGCTCGGGCTTTGGCGCGAAGCGTGCGAAAGCAGGTGCGAGAAGGCACGCTTCATCCTCGTCGGGTCCGCCCGGATATAGCGCGCTTCTTCGTCGATGTCGATGACGAGGCGCTGCCGGCGCTCGGATGCCGAAGGATAGACGACGACCGCCGCTGCTTCAATAGCATCCTCAAGGTCCAGCACCGCGACATTCAAGTCCCGGGTGCTCCCCGCATCCAGATCATCGGTGAGTTCCATTAGAAAAACGGAGAGAGTTGCGATGCTTCTTAGCAGGTCAAGCAGCTCTTCCCGCTCTCTACTGCCGGTCAGATCGAGCTCGGCGAGACCACGCATACAATGCTCCAGCCTCTGGAGCAGATTGCGCAGGTCGTGCACCAGCGCAAGGGTGGACCTTCTCCAGGAATCGCCGCCGGCTTGCTCCCAGAGCGAATGCTGGAGGAGCAGCGGCTCGAGTGTCTGCCCCGGAATAACGGCCTGATCGAAAGCCCCGGAGGTAAGCAGCGCCTGCGCGTCCTCCAGCTTATCGACGATGGATACCTGGTGGCCCGCGGAGCGCAGCTCACCAAGGAGCGGTTCCGCTTCCTTTTTCAGGGAGACGAAAAGGACTCGCTTGGGATCGTCCGTACGGGTCAAGCGATGGCTGCCCGAGCCGGCTGCAGTGCTGAAGCGGGGACCCGGCTGTAGTCGGCCACCAATCTATACCCGTGGCCCCAGTCTGTGACCAGAAGCCGCGGCTTCTTCGGATCATCCTCGAGCTTCTGGCGCAGATAGCCCATGTAGAGCCTGAGGTAATGGGTGCAACTGACAAAGTCCTCGCCCCACACGCGTTGAAGGAGGAACTTCTGGCTGCACGGCCGTCCCGAATGATCGGCGAGCGTGCGTAGGAGCTTGAACTCGGTGGGCGTTAGCGGGACGCGGCTGCCGTTCTTGTGTATCTGCCGGCGCTCCAGGTCGAGCGTCACGTTGCCGGCCTTAATGACCCCTGTCTCCAGCTGCTGGGGTGAGCGGCGCATGATCGACGAAATTCGGGCGGAAAGGAGCGTCGGCGTAACGGACTTTGGAACATACCCGACCGCGCCCTCATCCAGGTAGTCGACCATTTCGTCGCCCGAATTGTCGTCTCCCTGCACGATGATCGGCAGCTGGGAAACACGTTCGAGCAGGCGGAACACTTCTTTCGAACCGTCACCGGGCTCGGCGTTAAATATGATTACATCCGGTTTGAACGCGATGACAGATCTCAACGCCAGCGTTACTTCGCTGGAGCTCGCCGCTGCTTCGTAACCGAGCGAACTCAAACGCGATCCCAACGCCTGCGCATCTTCTGGCCTTTCCCCAACGACCAAGATGCGATGCATCTCTCCCCCCAATATCGCTAGCGCGACCTGACTAAGTAATAATAACGGTTAAGAGAAGGTTAATTGCTGGAAAGCTTTAAAGCGATGATCTAGGAGTAAAAAAATCGTTAGAATTAGTAAACTCACTCGCTAGACTGGCTTTGGTTCGAAGCGGTAGCCAACGCCCCATTCGTTCTGGATCAGTTCTGGAGATTGCGGGCTGTCCTCGAGCTTGGCCCGGAGGTACCTCACGTACAGGCGAAGGTAATGCCGGCAGTCTGCGTACTCGGGTCCCCAAACATGCGCAATAAGTTTTGAGTGGCTCACAGGACGCCCGGTCTCGCGGACGAGAAGCGCGAGCAGTTTGAACTCAATTGGTGAGAGGTCGATCTCCGCGCCCCGGCGAAACGCCTTCTGCTCGTCGAGCAGAATCTCAATGTCGCCGGCTACCAGGCGCTGGCCGTTTGGCGATGCGTGGCCGTTGTCTCCCAGGCGGCGAACCACGGCGCGCAGCCGCGCCGTTAGCTCCACCGGCCTGATTGGCAGTACCAAGTAGTCGTCTGCCCCGGCGTCCAGCACCCGCACAACGTCTTGCTCCCGGCTGCTCGTTGAGCAGACCACGATCGGCACCGGGTAACCCTCGCGCAGCCGCCGGCAACTGGCAAGCATCGCCGAATCCGGCGAAGGCAAGTCGAGCAGAATCAGTTGTGGATGCGAACGATTGAGCGCGTGGACGGCGCGGGGCTCACTAGAAACATAGTCGACGCGAAATTGCCGACTATCCAGAGCCCGCGCCAAATCAGCAACAGTCCCACGTTCGTTGCCAACCAGAAGTATTTGAATCATTCCCGGCCCGCCGCCCCACACCACGACGCATACGTAGTTCTGTATATAGAATCAATCGCCACGGATGTCAACGCACTTTCTCGCTGATTCCGGCATTATTCACCGAATTCTTATCTGATTCTTCTATCTCGTTGGTTTCCATGCCTTGCGGCCCGGTTCTGGCGCGCATACATGTGATAACGCCCGGATGGCCCTGTTTCATACGGCTATATCGAGAAATTAACAAATTAAAGGCGGGGCACCGCGGGCCGGGCACTATTTCACAGCTTGAGCTGAGCGAAGAGTCCAAAGTGATCGGATGGGTACAGCCCGGGAGCATTCGCGGAAGGAGCGTCAAAGGCCAGTCCCGCATCTACAACCCCGAACTCGTTTGAGACGTATATGTAGTCCAAGGCACCGGGCGGCGATGGATCGAAGTCGTTAACAGGCGTTGGCCAGGTCTTTTCCGGCTCCCCTCCGTGCGTAACCTCGAAGGCGGACCGGAAACGGCTCTTCATGAGCGCGACAGACTTCTCGTGTGCGTAAGAGTTGAAGTCGCCGGCGACAACGGTCGGCAGGCCGCGTGCATCCCGATCGAGCCAGCTGAGCAGGTACTCCAATTGCGCGACACGCTCGGCCTCGGCCTCCGGCGGGTGGTGCAGATGAGTGTTCACAAACAGGAACGAGCGCTCAGCGCAGGGGAAGACCATCCTTTGCGCGACGCGCTCAAAGGTCATCAGGTCGAGGATCTCGTGCTCGAGGAACTCGAGACGGGAAAGAGTCCCGATGCCGTGAAAACTGACGCGCTTGCCGGGACTGGCAGCGTGCTTCATGCGGTAATGAGGCTGGTCTGTCAGGCGAAGATTCAGCTGCCTGGCAATCCACATTCCTTGGTCCAATCCCAAGTCGACTTCCTGGAACGCGATTACATCGGGGGACAGCGCTTCGAGTTGATCGATCACGAGTGGCGCTCGTTTCTCCCAATCACCCATGCGATTGAAGAGGTTGAGGGTAGCGACCTTAACCTCTGCCATTTCGGTAGCCAGTACTTCTCGGGTGAGGGCGGCTAGCCTTAGGCGGCTGCTGCAGTGCGCACTTTGTGCCCGCGGAAGAGCCGTTTGTCCATTGGCAATACGGACACAATGCGCACTCCGTTCAGGTCCGGCGAGGTAGTGTAGTGCTTTTGGATTAGACGTCCGAGCGGTTGCGCAGCTAGCACCGCCAGCATCGCTGCCATGATCGCTCCGGACACGCCTCCCGCGCGGCGAGGGCCGCTTCCCAGGGCGACGTACGAGCCAAGGCCGGCCAGCACGCCTGCCACAGCGATGTTCGTCCCGCAGAGCGGTGAGACGGCGAGATCGGCTTCGCCGCGCTGAAGGCGCGCGAGGGCCTCGTCCGCGAGCTCTCGGAGACGTTCGGTTGGGATATCACCGTAGATGTAAAAGCCGTCAGGTACCGCCCGCCCGACCACACGCATCGGTCCGTGCCGATTTAGCAGAATTGAGATCGTTGCGTGCTCGAGCGCATGGTTGCGGCGGACCGCGTTGATCACAGTTTTCAGCATCTTTCTTCCTTCCTCGCACTATAACATGGCCATTTGACGGAATTGTGCTGATCCGTCAGGGCGGTGGAAACCAGCCGACGACCTCGAACTGCGTTCCCTCGGCCAGGACGATCCGCTGCCCCGTCGGAGCGACGAGGTCTATTCGAGAGGACCCTACGTTGGCCAGGGAGTCGCCGCTGTAGTTGGTGACGGCCAGGAGGCTGCCATCGGGCGCCCAAGCGGTGGGAACGTCGAACCCGCGTTCGGGGGCCGGCAGGAAGCCTGGACCACCGCCACCCACAGGGATAAGCGCGACGGCACCGGCCTCTATAGCCGTTGGCAAGGACCCAACCGCCAGCAAGGAACCGCCCGGGTGCCAGATCGGACGGAAGTGGTCTCCGGGCGGAAGGCCGTCCGTGGACACCGGCGTGATTGTCTTCGCCGCCAGGTCCGCCGTATACGGGCGCAGAACGAATTCCCCGTTGACGATCTCCTGTGCCAGGTAAGAGAGGTGTTTTTTATCCGGGCTTAGGTCATAATCGCGCGCAATCTGGTCGCTCAGCTTGACGATGAAGTTCGCCTGAGCCGGCCTCGGAGTCGGCGGCGGAGGCTGGTCGGGAGGCAGCGTCGGCTCGGGGGTGGCTTTCGCTTTCTCCTCGGCAAGGGCCTGGGCGGTCGCGGGCGCATAGGAAGCGACAAGCGTCCCCCCGCCGGTTCCCCCCTGTACCTGGATCAGGTACATCGACTTCCCATCATCGGCAAATCCCACCGGGATGAACGTCAGTACGCTGCCCATATGCGCCTGGAGAACCGTTTTCACTGGATCCTCCGGCGCGGGCGTGGGTGTCGCGCTAGGCGTCTCTGTCTGCTCAGGCGGGAAGGTCTCCTCAGGCGGGAAGGTCTCCTCAGGCGGAATCGTCTCTTCCGGCGGAAGCGTCTCCTCGACAAACGGGGTTGCCGTCGGCGTTGGCGAAGGCGACGGCGAGGGCGTCGCCGTTTCGCCGGGCGCCAGCTTCCGGATCACCTTAATCTGTAGAATCAGCGTCTCCATGCCGAAGAGACGCCGCACATAAAGCAACTTGCTGTCGGATGTCCACATTGGCCTGAAGCGCAGGTCGACGCCGCGATAGACCAGTTCCGTCTCTTGCCTTTTGAGGTCCATCATGAATAGCTCGCCCTGGTAGCTCCCATCGGTCGCGCCGTCAGGCACCGCAATGTAGGCGATCGAGCGGCTGTCCGGAGAAAGAGAAGCCTTTACGCTCCAGCCGTCGCGGTGCTTGATCGTGGCCACCGGCTCACGATTCGTGGGGTTCGATGGCGAGACCCGCCAGATCTTGTCCTCAGTCCCGCCGGACTCTTGAAAGACAATACGGAACGACGTATCCCCCGGCGGAGGCGTCGGCGGTATCGTCTCCTCTCTCGGGCTGCGCACCTCTATCGACAGCGCCGGTGTCTGCTCGCTCGGCTCGCTTCCCCCGCAGGTCGAGAACACGAGCACGACTGTCGACGCGGCCGCAACAATGCCCGCGATGCGCAACGACTCAAACAGTCTTGCCTGGCGCCCGGGAACGCTTTCGGCTCTAGTTGTCATTTGAAGTCGCGGCCGGTCAGGGAGGGCCCGCGCCAGCTCCTCAGAAGGCAGCTCGCCATGCTACGCGCCTCTAATCTCACGGATGCGCCGGTACACGAAGAAGCAGATCAGTAACACCACCCCAATAGCAATCGGTATGCTTACCGGTCGCAGGTACTTCGATATGTCCTCCCAGTTCTCGCCCAGGAGGTAGCCGGCCCAGGCAAGGCCAAACGACCATGCCCGCGGGCAGGCTAATAAAGGTACGTACGACCGGGAGCAGGCGGCTTGCAAACACAGCGATCTCGCCATAGCGCCCGAACCACCTGTCCGCGATGTCGAGCTCGCGCGGCGTGATCAATATCCATCGCCCATAGCGCTCAAGGAAGGGGCGACCTCCCCACATCCCCGCGTAGTACGCCACCAACGAACCGATCAAATTCCCGAGCGCCCCGAACAAAGCGGCAAGCAACAGGAACTCGTACCCGTGGCCCCTTTCCTTGATCAGGAACCAGCCGGAGAGCGGCATAATGATCTCGCTCGGAAAGGGAATACAGGCGCTCTCGATCGCCATGAGGAAGACGACGCCCGGCCAGCCGATCGCGTCGTAGAGGTCTCTCGCCGCATTGACGAGTGTGTCTTCGATTCCCAGCAGAGGACTTACCTCCTCGTCTCGCCCTTCTGTTAACTATAAACGCGCATATTTCGGTGCCGGGCTCGCCGCATTGACAGCATTGCCCGGCCGGTCGAGAGTTAAGACGGCCTACCGCGTATGGATGTTGGCAAGCTTCCGCACGATCTCCTCGCCTCGCTCCTAGAGAGGGTCCCGGCGCGCGACCCGCGCGTCCTTATCGGCCCGGGCATCGGCCGTGACGCTGCGGTAATCGACACCGGCGGCTCCCTCCTGCTCGTCGCCAAGAGCGACCCGATCACGTTCGCTGGCGATTTGATCGGCTGGTACGCCGTCCACGTGAACGCCAACGACATCGCCTGCACCGGCGCTCGTCCCGAATGGCTCCTTGCGACGCTTCTCCTACCCGAACATGCCAAACGCGAGCTGGCGGAATCGGTCTTCGGGCAACTGGTCGAGGCGTGCGATGCGCTGGAAATCGAGCTTGTGGGCGGGCACACGGAAATTAGCGCGGGCCTTGACCACCCGCTCGCAATCGGCGCAATGCTTGGGGAAGTCGACCGTAATCGACTCGTGCCTCCCAACGGCGGCCGGCCCGGCGATGCCCTCGTCTTAACGAAGGGCATCGCGATCGAAGGTACCGGCCTCCTGGCCCGCGAGGCCGCCGGACGGCTCGCCGGTCTCGGTGTATCCAGAGAAGACATCGAGGGCGCCGCCCGCTACATCTTCGACCCCGG
Organism: Chloroflexota bacterium; assembly: GCA_005880075.1. Taxonomy (GTDB): domain Bacteria; phylum Chloroflexota; class Dehalococcoidia; order SM23-28-2; family RBG-16-64-32; genus CF-163. The sequence continues at coordinate 38,728 of VBJT01000147.1, read as the reverse complement.
GATCAGCGTACTCAAGGAAGCAATGGCCGTCTGCGACACCGTCAGAGTACATGCCATGCACGACCCAACTGAGGGCGGCCTCGCCACGGCGCTGTACGAGATGGCAGAGGCGAACCAATGCGGAATCCTGGTCGACGAGGACGCGGTGGATGTCTTACCGCTGACGAGGACGGTCTGCCGTGCCGCCTCGCTCGACCCACTCGGGCTGCTCGCGTCCGGCGCACTGCTCATTGCGGTCGCGGAGGAGGACTGCGAGAGCGCGCTGGACGCGATCGATAGCGCCGGAGTGCCGGCCCGCCGCATCGGTTCTCTCGTCCGGGAAGGTCAACCAACCGTGCCGCCGTGGGCTGAGGTTATGGTTATAATGGAGGGCAAGCACGGGCGGCGTCCCCTTCCGCACTTCCCCAGAGACGAGGTTGCGCGTTTCTTGACGCAGCCCGACGAATGAAGGAGCCACAGTGGTAGAGCAGAAGCCCAAGACTGTTAGAGAGCTGCGTAATGCCGGATATAAACCGGTCACTGTAAAGCAGGAGATGCGCAAGAACCTCGTCCGGCGCATCGAAGAGGGGCAGGCGCACTTCCCGGGCATCATCGGCTACGAGGACACGGTCCTGCCGCACCTCGAGAACGCCATCCTCTCCGGCCAGGACATTATCTTCCTTGGCGAGCGCGGCCAGGCGAAGTCGAGGCTTATTCGCTCGCTTGTAAGCCTCCTCGACGACGAAATCCCCGTTATCGCCGGCTGCGAGATCAACGACAACCCCTTCGCGCCGATCTGTAGGCGTTGCCGTGACCTCGTTGATACCGACAGCCACCACACCGAGGTCGAATGGATCGACCGCGAGCGCCGCTATGGCGAGAAGCTGGCGACGCCCGACATTACCATTGCAGACCTAATCGGCGAGGTCGACCCGATCCGCGTCGCCGAAGGACGCTACCTCTCCGACGAATTGACGATCCACTACGGCCTCGTCCCCCGCCACAATCGCGGCATCTTCTGCATTAACGAGCTCCCAGACCTTGTCGAGCGCATTCAGGTCGGCCTCCTCAACATCATGGAAGAGCGCGACGTCCAGGTCCGCGGCTACCGCATCCGCATGCCGCTGGACGTGCTGGTCGTCGCTTCAGCCAACCCGGAGGACTACACGAACCGCGGGCGCATCATCACGCCTCTAAAGGACCGCTACGGCGCCCAGATACGCACCCACTATCCGCGGAACGCCGAGGCTGAAATCGAGATCATGGAGCAGGAGCGCTCCCATTTCGAAGACGACGGCGAGCGCCCGGTCAATGTCCCTCAGTACATGAAGGAAATCGTCGCCGAGATAACGCGCCTCGCCCGGCGCAGCCCCGACATCAACCAGCGCTCCGGCGTCTCAGTGCGCGCCTCGATTGCCGACTACGAATCGCTGCTCGCCAACGCCATGCGTCGCGCCATTCGCCTCAGCGAAAAGGAGATCGTCCCGCGCGTGAGCGACCTTCCATACGTTCTTCCTGCCCTCACGGGCAAGATCGAGTTCGAGACGGTCGACGACGGCCGCGAGGAGCAGATCGTCGAGCGCCTCATCCAGGGCGCTGTTCTCGCCGTCTTCAATCACTACTTCAGCCTCGGCGACCTCGAGCCCACCGTGGCCCGCTTCAAGGCCGGCTATTCAGTGGAAGTGTCCGACCTCACCCCATCTTCGGACTACGTCAAGCTCGTCAAGGAGACTGAAGGCCTGGACAGCGCGATCGGGAAGCTCGGCGCCAAGGGCAGCCCGCCCCTTACGGCATCAGCTGTAGAGTTCGTGCTCGAGGGCCTGCACCTCAACAAGCGCCTGAACAAAGACAAGGTCGCAGGCCGCTACCAGTACCGCGGTTAGTCGCGCGCCAGGTGTTTAAGGGCGAGGCACCCCCTGACTCAACGACTCCGCTAGCCGGGGATAACCGGCAATTCAAGGACTCGCGCCGCGCCGCCCGGTGACTCGCCCGCAGCCCCGTCTCCGGTCAGCCGCGACCTAGGACGACCGCAGGGTCAGGAACCCCATCAGGACAATCACTCCCGATTCCGCCCCGAAAAATAGCGGCGACACGAAAACAGCCAGCCCCCCGACAGCAAGCATCAGCAATGCGCCCAAGAGCATCGCTACCCAGAGCATTAATTCCTCCTTGGCACCCGATTGGTATACCAATTATCAGCAGGCCCGAGCACCGAGGCGTAGGAAAGCCGATAGAGTTTGGTAGGAATTCGCCCTCAAGCGTCTAGTGTTAGCTCTTATTGCCACCACGGCTTGTCGCTTAACCGCGCGGGCAACTAACATCTGCTGGTGCCGGCACCCAGCAGATCGGAGTTGAAGTGGCCACCGACCGCGTCGCGTACCTGAATGATTTCGCGCGAGACCGCCATCCAGGCATCGTCGGAATCGAGGTGCTCACCTGCGAACCGGACCTGGTGACCGGCCGGCTCGATGTCAGACGCGAGCTGGTAGCGGGCACCGGCTTTCTCTGGGCGCCCGTGATCGTTACCCTCGCCGATTGGCTCTGCGCCTGCGGCATGGGCCCGAACCTCCCGGAAGGGGCCAGCTTCACCACGATCGAGCTCAAGGCGAACTTCGTCGGGACCGTCGGCGAGGGTGGCGCCGTAGTAGGCCGTGCCCGGCCCGTACATCGCGGCCGCACGACTCAGGTATGGGACGTGGACGTGGCGAACGAGGCCAACGGGAAGACGATCGCCCTGTTTCGCTGCACCCAGATGGTATTGCTTCCGGCATAGGACCTCTCCGCCGCTTCCGTTTCGTCCACAATCATTGGATTCCCGCAACGCCTTGCCGGCCGCTATACTGACTGGCTGCGGCCATACACACCAGACCGGAAGGAGACCCCATTGGTACAAAGCGCAACCGAGGATTTTACGGTCGCCTGGGAGGACCCGGCCGACGCCGAAAAGAACTGGGCCTTAGACCCCATGCATTTCCCGCGCCCCGCGCCGCCGCTCACTGCTCAACTCATCGCAACGATCCGCCGCCAGATCTTCAACGGCGCGCGGTCGATATCCGTGAACGGCTACCACTACGCCCTCGACGCTATGCCGCCCCCGCCTACGCCCGAAGTCATCCAGCGCGGCCCCTTCGAGGTCTGGGAGCAGGACTACGTCCCACGCATCAGGGCGGCCTGCAAGCAACTGCGGACCCGGGACTACGAGGGCATGAGCGCAAAAGAGCTGGCAGGATCCCTCGAAAGCATCATCGGCGAAGCCGTCGATGCCTTCCGCTACACAATGGTCGTTGTGTACGCGTTCATGGGCCCCACGTTCCAGCTGGTGGACTTCTTCGAACAGAAGCTGGGCGAGGACGGCCCATCTCTGCTGGCCACGCTCCTTCAGGGGACTAACAACCGGACTTCCGCTGAGGGCGCCGGGCTCGCCGGCCTGGCGAGGACCGCCGCCGGCCTACCCGAGGTCAGCTCCGCTCTGCGCGACGGCCGCTACGATGACCTGGAGCGAGTCGAGGGCGGCAAGCAGTTCCTTTCCAGCCTGCGCGAATACCTCGACGAGTTTGGCTGGCAGGCCGAAAGCTGGGGCCTGCCGCACATCCCCACCTGGGCCGAAGACCCTCACACTCCGCTCCTCCTCATCGCCCGCTATCTCGACGATCCCAACCTCTCGCCCGACGTCGCCATCCAGCGCGCGCAGCGTGAACACGACGACGCCATGCGGGAGCTGGAGTCCAGGTTGAGCGGCCAAGAGCTGGCCGAGATGAAGGCCAGGCTGGCCGCCTGCGAGGGTCACGTCCCTATCAGCGAGGGCCGCGCCACCTGGCAACTTACGATTATCGGCTCGGCCCGCGTTCCCCTCCTCGCCCTCGGACGCAAGCTCGTTCGGGCCGGCGTCCTCGACGATCCGAACGACGTCTTCTTCTTCGATCTGGAAGAGCTGAAGGAGGCCGCGCTCGGGCCGTCGCCGTCCTACAAAGAGCTGGCGGCTGCCCGCAAGGCGGACCTCGCGCGCTGGGAACAGCTCGACCCGCCGCCCTTCCTCGGCGCCCCGCCGGCCGAACCCCCGCCCGGGATGCAGCCGCTGCTCTCGAGGTTCTTTGGTCTCGGCGTCGAGCCTTCCAAACAGAAGAACGTCATTAAGGGCAACGGCGCCAGCCGCGGCTCCGCCCGCGGCCGCGCCCGCGTCATCCGCGACCTCGCGGACGCAGACCGTTTGCAGGAAGGCGAAGTCCTCATCTGCCCGACGACCGCGCCTCCCTGGACCCCTCTCTTCGCCCTCGCCGCCGCCGTTGTCACCGATACCGGAGGCATCCTCTCGCACTCCGCCATCTGCGCGCGCGAATACGGGATCCCCTGCGTCGCCGGCACGCAGGTGGGTACCGTGCAGATACCAGACGGGGCCATGGTCACCGTGGACGGCGCGGAAGGTATCGTTCGGATCGAGGAGTAATACCTGATCACGGTCGCGGATCGAAAATCGCAGGCTGGGGGTCCGCCACACGAGGCCCCAGGCTTACAAGAGGCGCCCGCCGGTTCCCCCTTCTCGTCCCGGCTTCGCCCCACGACCCGGGGTCAGAGCCGAACGGGCGCGCCTGGGAAGCTTCCTCACCGCCTTCAGCGACTCCGACCCGGTCACCCGCGACGCCGATCGCCTGCTCCAGTCGCAGATTCCCGGCGCGAAAGACCAGCCCCGCACCACGCTCACCGGCAGAGGCCGCTTCCTCCACGAGGACAAGGGCGAAGAGCTAGCGAGGACGGTGGTGGATTTCGTCGATCGGCAATCACCGATTCATCTGGACCTTCGAGGACGGGGCGCGCCGCGCCAAACACCAACGGTGTACCAGTAAGCCACCACTACATCTGAGGTGCCAATCAGTATATAGACGACGCCGCGAGTGGTTCCATGAATATCAGTGACGAGGACGGCTGTAACGGCCATTACCGCAGCTATCACTGCGGCTCCAGTAATTATGAGCCATACCTTCATTGACACGCTCATGGGTCTGCGAAGCCGATAGAAGGTGGGGCGGCCCATCACCCGTGCCCTACCAAGGCCTGCAAAGCCGCTGCGCCTCCAACCGCTCTCAACCGAGCACGTGGCGGCGCATTACCGCGGATGGACGGCTCCGAACTCCGACCCGCGTGAGGCGTTGGCCGGCCTCCTCGCCCTCGTTCACTGCCTGCGCAGCGGCGAGATTCGCGCTCTCCGGCTCGCCGATGTGATCAGCAGCGACCGCCTGAGTGTTGGCGACAGAATCGTCCACCTGGCCGAGCCCGTGGCCGAGGCGCTGGCTCGCTATCTAGGGTGGCGAGCGGAACGCTACGGAGGTCCGTCCACCTACTTGATGGTGAGCCGAGCCAGTCGACTGCACGACCGGTCGGTGTCTCCGTATTGCCTGCAGAGGAACATCCTCGGCGGCGTCACGGTGTCTAGCCTACGCCAAACAGCGATTCAGAATCTCATCCAGGGAGCTGGCTGCGACGGCCTTCAACTAGCCAGCTACGCTTCATTATCTCTGGATGCGGTCGGTGTCTACATGCGTGCGTTCAATGCGCCGACTCCATGGCCAGCCGGCGATCCGCGACGTCTCCGTGGACTGACGCTCGCCTTGGTCGCCGACTCAGTATACCTCACGCAGCCCGGAGAACCATCTTCCGAATCAGATCACGAATTAACTGGACGCGGCCTGAAACCAGTCGCCGACGCGAGGGTGGGCGGCGAGTTCTGGAAACTCGGTCACCAGAAAATTGCGCACCCTCTCGGCGAACGCTTCCCATGCTTGCAGTAGTTCGACATACGGCGCGTTCATCGACCGTTCGGGACCCATGATAATTCGGACCTCACGATCGCCGGCGCTTAACTCAAACGCTAGCGTCATACCCGGTGGATGAATGATCGCGGTCTTTGTTTGAGGAAGATTTTTGAGGGTATCGAGAGCATTCGCCATGTAGAAAATCCCGGTTGATGTGCTAAAGAGCTCCTCTCCATTAATAGCCAGTCGGACTGGCATGAGAAAGAAAGTGTGTGCCAACGCGGCACCCGGGTAGGTTGTTAAGTCGACCTCCCTTGCTTCAGACAGACTCTGAGGATCTGCCTCGAAATCGAAGTCGATCAAGACACTACACAGGTAACAATATATGTGTGAAGCACTCGTACCATTCGACGGGGTAGGAAGTGATGATTCGATGAGGCGGGGTCTCTTCACTCACCAGACGCAGACAGGTCGTGTCAGATCGATCGAACTCTTCCCGTGACCGACGACATAGGGCATCCATTGATGAAGTACACAGCCAACTGCGAATCGGGTTTGGGTCTGGCCGCCAATTTCCGTACCCCATGACACCAGCTTGGAAAATATACCATCGGATGGTCCTCTTTTCATCGGTGTTGAACTGACTTTCGTTTGGGTACGGCGAGTGCTGGCGGTGCCGAATCCAAATGTGTTCAATACCCATATTGGGGTCGCCTTCCGGCACCGGAGGGACTACTGGAACCGTCGAACAAGGCGAGCCTCCACCACCAGTGCCTGTTCCGGAACCGGTTCCGCCGCCGATGCCGCCACCAACCGCCGATGGTCGTTCCACTACTCCTTGCCACCTAAGGTAATCATAGACCTCGGCGGGTGTCGCCTCATGTTTATCAGATGTTCCCGAAGGGTCAGGCGGCGGGGCCGGCGATGGTGCTGGCGCAGGCTCGCTTCCTACACCCCCACCAGTTGTGCCTCCCCCATCTGAGCAAATGCTATTATCCCCGTGATCGTCCGGCCCATCGGGCCAGTAATGGCCCCACAGTTACATGCGCCGATTGGATCATGGCCCGTGGGGTCTATGTACCCAAGCGGGCTATTGTCCACATAGGAGTAGCGGTTGAGCGCCTGAAGGTTCCCGGCCCCCGGCACTATGCTGTCCGATTGCAGAAACCGCCCGATATCGGCGCTGTAAAAGCGAGAGCCGTAGTAGTAGATGCCGGAATTCGCCCCGTATCGACGCTACCCGCTGAATCGTAGACGTCGACCGGAAGATATCACTTACCTCCCTACACTCTCAGCCTGAGTGCCATTTCCGGCTTAGACTTCCCGCCCGTTTCCGCTACTCTGTAAGCGGAGCTAGTGCCATGCTTGGTCAACCGCCAACCTCAAATAGCCAATTTCAGCGCCGGCCTCAACGCGCAGCCGCGTGTCTGATTGAAACGAGGCCTCCACGTTCTTGTCTAGGACTCAATCAGACAAAATCGCCCAACTCCAAACGCGGCGGTGACCAAAAAAGAAAATTTCAGCCTCGAGTCAATCAGTCTCCAACTACGAACTCCAAAATACAATCCATTCCCACACACGAAAACCGCATTGATTGACCACCCATTGCCTCGTCCCTCGTACTTCGTCCCTCGTCGCTCCCACCTAACACCTCGCACCTAACACCCCTTATAATGGCCGCATGGCGCACCTCTTCCGCTACTCCGAATGGGACGGCACGCAGGACATACCGCCCCTTGACCCCGATGACATCCTCGCCGGCCTCACCGATGACCTCCTGAACTTCGGCGACCTCCAGCACGCCCTGCGCAACCTCCTCCAGCGCGGCATGCGCAACCCCCTCGGCCAGCGCCTCGAAGGCCTCCGTGACCTCCTCCAGCAGCTGCGCCAGCAGCGCCGCCAGCAGCTCGATCGCTACAACCTCGCATCTGTCTTCGACGACATCCAGAAGAAGCTCGACGAGATCATGACCCTCGAGCACGACACCCTCGACCGGCGCCTCGACGAGGCAAGCCGCCAGCTCGACAGCGGCGAGCGCCCGCTCCGGGCCTTCGAGGAGGCAGTCAAGCCCTCCGGCCAGGAGCAGACCGCGGAGGAGCAGAAGCAGCTCGCCGAGATGCTCAAGTCCGTCGCCGAACGCAAGAAGAAGACCCTCGACAACCTGCCCGAAGACGCCGGCGGCCGCATCAAAGAGCTTCAGAACTACGAGTTTATGGACCCGGAGGCCGGCGCCAAGTTCCAGGAGCTGATGGAGATGCTGAAGAAGGCGCTCATAGACACTTTCTTCAAGGACCTCTACCAGCAGATCGCCGACATGGGGCCGGAAGAGATGGCCCGCATGAAAGAGATGCTGCGCGACCTCAACGCCATGCTGTCCGAGAAGATGGCCGGCGGCGAGCCCGATTTCCAGGCCTTCATGCAGAAGTACGGCGACCTCTTTGGCGACAACCCGCCGCAAAGCCTCGAAGAGCTAATCGAGCAGATGCAGCAGGGCGTCGCCGCCATGCAGAGCCTCCTCGACAGCCTGCCCTCCGACATGCGCCAGCAGCTCCAGGACTTGCTCATGGACAAGATCGGCGACCCCGACCTCCAGCGAGAGCTGATGGAGCTCCAGATGAACCTCGACATCGTCGCCCCGGGCGATGACCTCGAGAACCAGTACCCCTTCCGCGGCGACGAAGGCCTCGATCTCCTCCAGGCGATGAAGCTGATGGAGAACCTCCAGGACATGGACGACCTCGAGAAGCAGCTCGAGAAGACTCAGTACGGCGGCAACCTCGATGAGATCGACGAGGAGAAGCTGCGCGAGCTGCTCGGCGAAGAGGCCTCTGAGACTCTCAACCAGCTCAAGGAGTTCCTCGAGATCCTCGAAGAGGCGGGCTACATCCGGCGCAAGGGCAACCAGTGGGAGCTAACGCCGCGCGGCGTCCGCAAGATCGGCGAGAAGGCGCTCGGCGAGATCTACGCTCAGCTCAAGAAGTCGGACTACGGCAAGCACGCGCAGCAGGACAAGGGCGCCGGCGGGGAGCGTGCGGACGAGACCAAGCGCTATGAGTTCGGCGACCAGTTCCACCTGCACCTCGGCGAGACGATCATGAACGGCGTCTTCCGCGACGGCCCGCAGGTCCCCGTGCACCTCACGAAGGACGATTTCCAGGTGTACAAGTCCGAACAGCTCACGACGACCGCCACCGTCCTCATGCTCGACCTCTCGTGGTCGATGGCCCTTCGCGGCTCATTCCAGGCGGCCAAGAAGGTCGCGCTCGCCCTGCACAACCTCATCCGCACGCAGTTCCCGAAGGACAGCCTCTACCTGATCGGCTTCTCGGCCTACGCCCGCGAGCTGAAGCCGGACGAGCTGCCCTACGTGCGCTGGGACGAGTCCGTGCTCGGCACGAACATGCACCACGCCCTGATGATGGCACAGAAGATGCTCTCCAAGCACAGCGCCGGAACGAAGCAGATCATCATGATCTCCGACGGCGAGCCGACGGCGCACCTCGAGCACGGCCGCTCGTACTTCGCCTACCCGCCGAGCCCGATCACCATCCGCGAGACGCTGAAAGAAGTCCGGCGCTGCACGCAAAAAGGGATCGTGATC
>VBJT01000147.1:3002-29350 GCA_005880075.1 Chloroflexota bacterium | reverse complement strand
TACACAACGCCCGAGCGCCTCGGCCAGTACATCCTGGTGGACTACGTCTCGCAGAAGCGAAAGCGCTTCGGCAGCAACCGCGCGGCCTAGCGGTTTCGCTAAACGGTGAACAAGGCCGAATGAAGTACCTTGCTATAGCAATCGTTACGGGGGCATTCCTGCTCTTTTGTGCAGTGGCCTACGATATCGACACGGGTCAGGATGATCCGATTATCAACCGCGCTCAGTATTGTGACCAAGGAAATCGTTTTGTGGGTTGGACGGAAACTCAAGGGCCGTGCCCTTCGCCGTAGTGTAGTGTCTCAAGTACGGGATTTCTTCTAGGAACAGGTGTTTAGTCAAGAAACCTGGGTCGGTGGTTCTTGCCCGCGTCCGTCATACTGAGCGCCGGGCACCTTCGGTCGTGGAAAGGCGCACCTACGCCAAGAAATCCGGGGAGGGGCAGATCTTGCGCGGGGCAAGATTGCTTAAGGCCACACGATCCGAGCCGTCTCTGCAGCTAAGGCGTGGCCGCCGAAGTGGGCGTCGCACCAGCTGCCTCTTTCGCAGCATCCGGAACGAATAGTTGCTGACCGTAGTCCTTGACCCCAAATTCGCCGATCGTCTTCTGAATCTCGGGCGAGGTGATCCATGACGCGAAGGCGCGGGCCCCTTCGGCGTTGACGTTGGAGTGCTTCCTGGGATCAACCACCATGACGTGGTACTGGTTGAACAGCGCCTTGTCGCCTTCTACCAGCAGGTCTAAGTCGAGGTTCTTCTTCTGCGCGAGGTAGGTCCCCCGGTCGCTGAGCGTGTAGCCCTGCTTTTCGTTCGTTACGTTGAGCGTGGCACCCATACCCGATCCCGTTTCCTGATACCAGGTCCCGCTTGGCTGGATCCCCGCAGAAGTCCACAGGGCAAGCTCCTTCGTATTTGTCCCCGATTGGTCACCCCTGCTGAGAAACACAGCCTCGGCGGTTGCGATCTTCTTAAAGGCGTCGGCCGCGCTCGTTGAGCCCTTTATGCCCGCCGGATCGCTCTTCGGACCGATGATGATGAAGTCGTTGTGCATCACGACCAGGCGGCTCTCCCCGTTGCCTGCCGCCATGAAGTCTTCCTCCGCTTTCGGCGAGTGCGCCAGCACCACGTCGGCTTCGCCTTCCGATGCCAGGCGCAACGCCTCACCTGACCCTACCGCGACCGTTTTTACCTTATAGTCGTACTCTCTTTCAAACTGTGGGATTAAGACATCGAGCAGACCGCTGTCCTGCGTGCTGGTAGTGGTCGCCAGAATGAGTTCGTCGGAGCCGCCGCCGCAAGAGTACATGCCAAGAATGACAAGCATCGCGGCTGCTAAAATCGCCACCCGGACAAAACGTCCGGCAATTCGCTGCATAACGGTCGCGTGGGGTCCACGCATTCTGTCTCCTTTACAGAGCCGGCGCGGTCAGCCGAGCCAGTCTGCGAACTCCGACGCGAATCGCTTGGAGACGAGCTCAGAGACGCCCTGACGGACCCGGCGAAACCGGCCGATCAATTCGTGCGCTTCGGGGGTAAGGGAACTGCCTCCGCCGCCCCTCCCACCGCTCTGCGTTTCGAGGAGACGCACCCCCAGGTGCTCCTCGATCGCCTTCAGCTTATGCCACGCCGTTCGATACGGTACGTCGAGACGCTCAGCCGCCCGCGACAGCGAACCCGTTTCACCGACCGCGGCCAGCAGATCGACACGCCATTCCGAAAGGACTAGCTCGCCGCCACGCTCGCACCATATCTTCGAGCGGGCTTCCAGCTGACTCGCCGCTGGGCGAGACTTCGCGGAGCTGCTCTGCGGCCGCATGGTTAGGCAGACGGTAGCATAACGCCCGGGCGTAAGCCAAGCGGCAGGGAAGTGGCCTACTCGACCGCTACGAGGACCTCGGTAGCCTTGACTATGACAAACACGGCTGAACCTTCTCCGAGCCCGAGCGTCTCGGGGATTCGCGGGTAATCGCTGACACCATCTCGCGACCACCCCCAATGTCAACCGTCATCTCGGACATGTTGCCGCCCATTTTGATGCCGGTGACCTTCCCGTCGAACTGATTACGAGCGCTGAGTCGCATATGGTGTATCCCTCCGCTGCTGTCGAGGTTATGCGTTTGAGCACCCCGCGGACGAGCGGCGTCTATCAACGCCGTTGCAGTTCAGGCGAGTGGCGCGTCATCCCGAAGCGTCGTACTCGTGGCTGTGGGAGACGTCATCGTCCGCGTGTGGGTGCTCGTGTGGTTCTTCCTCAACGTAGAACTGAAAGAGCACGCCGCCTGAATCCTTGGGATGGATGTACGTCTCGGCCCAGCCGTGGCTCCGCTCCACTCCGCCCATTGGCTCGATGCCGAAATCCCTGATCGCCGCCGCGGCGCGCTCGATATCCTCCACTTCGAAAGTCACGTGGTGCAGTCCCGGCCCTTTATTCCGGAGGAAGCGGTGGAGATAGCTGCTCTCATCCGACGGCTCAAGAAGCTCGAAGTGACCCGTGCCGCCCGGCACGCGCAGGCCCACTCCGCGGAAGCCCACTTCGATGCGCTCGACCGCCCAGCACACGTGGTCGAGCCGCTTGATGCCCATCTTGTCGTTATTCATTCGCTCATCCTAGCTAGATATCAGCGGTGATGATACCGAAACTGCGCCGTCGGAGACTACCTCGCTTGTGAGCAGACGGCGGGCACCGTTACGATTGCCTGCAAAATGATGGCAGAGCCCTTCGAGCGAAAAGAAGCGGTGGTCATAGTCAACCCGGCGGCGCACAACGCCACAAAGCGGAAGGCGCTTTCGGTGGCGAATATGTGGCTGCGCGAGCAAGGTTGGAAAGCCGAATGGGCTGAGACATCGGGCGCCGGGGACGCGACAACAATGTCGGCTAAGGCAGCTGAGCTTCGGGTGCCGCTCGTCTTCGTCTGCGGCGGTGACGGGACGCTCAACGAGGCGGTCAATGGACTCGCGGGATCTGATACGGCGGTCTCGGTCATACCGGCGGGCACGGTGAACCTATGGGCACGTGAAGTAGGGCTGCTCAAGAAGCCCAGCGAGGCGGTGCGCCTGGCGATCGCCGGTGTACGGCGGCGCGTCGACCTTGGAAGGGTGGGCTCGCGCTACTTCCTGTCGATGGCGAGCTTCGGCATTGATGCCGCTGTCGTCCATCTGGTACCGCATCGCGTCAAGGGAAGGGTAGGAGCGGCCGCCTACGCATTGTCTGCGGCCCGGCAGGCGATGACCTATCAGGGCTCGCGGGTGACGCTTTCGCTCGACGGCGAGGAGCGAAGCGCGCGGGCGCTCATGATCGTCGCCGGCAACACCCGGGAATACGCTGGGCTGACGAAGGTCACGCCGGATGCAGTCGTCGACGACGGGCTCCTTGATATCTGCGTCTACGAGGGCGGCGCCCGCTGGGACATCATCCGGCTCGCCGCGCTCACGTTGCTCAAACGGCATCGCAGATCGAAGCGCGTGGACTACAGGCGAGCGCGACACCTTACGATCGCGAGTGAGCCTCCCCTGCTCGTCCAACTCGACGGGGAGGCACTTCCAGAGTCGCCAACGGAAGTAAGCGTAGCGGCCGGAGCACTCTCGGTGATGACGCCCCGCGATCTCAGGAGTCCGCTGTTCTCGCGACCACCTGAGCCGGCGTAATGGCTTGAACTGCGCCGTCTGTAACCTTGAAACACGATGCGCCCGACGTGAATTCCGCTGGAAAGCGATCCCAATCGGCGCCGGTGATTAGCAGTTGGTGTACATCGTGAATTGCCGCGAGTACCGCCTGCCGGCGATATGCGTCCATTTCCGAGAGAACATCGTCGAGCAGCAGCACCGGCGCCTCGCCGCGCCGGCGGCGCAACAGCTCCGCTTCTGCGAGACGCAGCGAAAGAGCAATGCTCCGTTGTTGCGCGCGCGAGGCGTAACCGGCTGCGGGGAGGTCGTTTAGCGCGAACAGTATCTCGTCCCGGTGGGGCCCTTGCAACGTCATGCCCGCGGCGATATCGCGGCTGAGGCCCCGTGTAAAGTTGTCCGCCAAGCAGTCGGCCATCTCCTCGGCGGAGGCGCCCGCGGGATCGGCCGGCGACGCATCGATTTTTGGCTCGTAGCGAACGCCGAGATTTTCCGCTTGCGCCAGCGCCCGATGGTAGTCGGCGGCGAAGCTGCCTATTTCCCTGAGGGCAGCCGCGCGGCGTTGGGCGATAAGCCCACCGTCTTTGCTCAACTCCTCCGTCCAGAAGCCCAGCTCCTCAGCCTGAGCTTCTCCCTCGCGCACACGCCTGAGCAGGTGATTCCGCTGGACCAGGATACGCTCGTAACGCGAGCGCGCCGCCGAATACTGCTGGTCGACCTGCATGAGAGTAAGGTCGATGTAGCGCCGGCGGAGCGAAGGCGACCCCTCAATCATCATTAGATCATCCGCGCTGAAGAGCACTGCCGTCAGCCGTCCAACAGCGTCAGCCAGACGCTTGGGTGCGCCGTTGATCTTGACGGTCTTGGTCGCATTCGCGCCACGCGCGGCTTCCCTGGCAACGACAGCGACCTCGATCTTGAGCGCGCCGGTCAGTGTCTCGACTTCGCCGACAACGCGTGCCGCCGGCAATACTTCACTCAGCAATTCCCGGCGTACAAGCTGCACATCGGCCTCCGCACGGACGGCGCGCAGTGTGGCAAGCAGATAGACGGCCTCGAGGACGTTTGTCTTGCCCTGCGCGTTGTCACCGACGAAGAGCGTTACTTTAGCTGGAAGTTCGACGTCGAGGCGCTGAAAATTGCGGTAGTCAAAGAGCTGGAGGCGGTGCAGCCGCATAAAGGAATTATATTCTGATGAGCGACCCGAGCCGTGGCCGCGAACGTGAGCCTAAGCTAGTGGGCGGCGGGCGAGACGAGCGCGCGCTCCTTGGCGGGCGTCTGGGCGGGAACAGCAACGCAGAATTCACTGCCGTGGTGATCCGAATCATTCACCCAGATGCGTCCATTGTGGAGCTCCACTAGGGACTTGGCGATCGCGAGACCGAGACCCAGTCCGGAGCGGTCGCCTCGATAGAACGGCTCAAAGATTAGCTCCCGGTCTTCAGGGCTTATACCGGGGCCAGAGTCGGCGACGCTCAGGATCACTTCGCCTCGCGCCACGCGTGTGCTCACGGTTATATGCCCGCCCGGCGGAGTGTAGCGCTGTGCATTCGAAAGCAGGTTGATCAGAACCTGCTCGAAGCGCAGTCGGTCGACCCGGACGAGCGTACCGGGCGCCGACGACTTGAGATCGATGCTCTGATGCTTGGCTGCTACAAGAGGCTGGACGATAGCGGCAGCGTTCGCGACGAGATCGTCGATGGAAACGGAATCGAGCTCCAGCCGCGGCTTGAACTCGTCGTCTCGCGAAATGTTGACGAGGTCCGCGACGAGGCTGCTCAGGCGCGATGCGCCCCTCACGATGGTCGCGACGAGCTTGCCGCGCGTGCTCCGCGGGTCCCTGGTCTCTTCCTCCTCGAGCAGCATCTCGGCGGCCATCATGATGGAAGTGAGGGGCGTTCGCAGCTCATGTGACACCGTGGATAAAAAGTCGCTCTTCATCCGGTTCAGTTCATGGAGGTGCTGCGCGTGGGCGCGCTGTCCCTCGTAAAGACGGCAGTTATCCAGAGCCAGACTGAGGACGACGCCCAAGGCCGCGAGCAGCCGCTGGTCGCGCAAGTGGGCGTTCCTGCCCTCCGCTGCGATCGCGAGCACCCCTTCCAACCGGCCGCGGGCGACGAGCGGGACATAGACCGCCCGATCGTGCTTCATACCTCCGGCGAACCATGAGTCACCGGCCGTGGAAGGCACACCCAAGAGCTTACCCCGCCGCAATGTCCCGGACAGCGGACCGTCGCCCAAGGAAAGACTCGGCGCGCGCTTCAGCCAGCCAGAGGGCAGGCCATGGACGGCCACCGGCTCCAGCAGTTGCCCATCTTCGGTTAGCCACCCGATGACGACGGCGCGCGCGCGCAGCCAGTGCGCGACGAGTTTTGCGGCTCGGCGACAGGCAGCGGGGAACTGGTAAATCGGCGCCAGTTCGCAACCGAGCTCGTGCGGATAGGTGTGACGGCGCCGCATTCGGTACTCCCAGCGTAGCGCCACCTCGATTCCCACAATAGTGGAGATGCCAGCCAAAACGCCTGGAGCCAGCACGAAGAGAGTCCCGATCAGGTTCAAGCCGAGAAGAAGGGCGTAGACGGGAAAGACGGCCATTACGCCAACGACGACGGCCAAGAGCGCGAGGCGCCGGCCGACGCTCGGCTCGCGCACGGGATCGAAAGTTCGTTCCACCACTTCCATAGGAAAGGTCTTCTCTCCTCATGTAGTGATGACGGGATGCCAGCGGGAGTTACAGAGACGCGGCGCGGGGCAACGAAAAGCGCTCCCGAGTCAATAACTGCTCGCGGGGGTGCGGCGATGAGACCCGAAAGCGCTGAAACTGTGGCAGTTGCGGCCCCGCCACAGCACTCTGATTATCCGGAAGAATTACCCGCGGCGCTCTGCTATCGGTGGGCGGTCAGCGCAGGTGTGTGCGACGGATCAGCCCGGCGGCCAGACACGCCCCAACTAGCGCCAGCAGACCAGCGGCCAGCTCCGCTGTGGCCGTCGCAGATCTAGGTTCAGGGTCGCCGCCGGTGCGTGGCATCGCGGCCGGCAGGACAGCCGTCGACGGGAGCGACAGAGACTGCGTCTTTACCGTGCGCGGTATCGTCACCAGCTGATTGGTGGTTCCCGAACTCGACGCATGCGGCTTGGGTGTCGGCGAGGGCCCGCTTTCAGTCGTCGTCGCCGCGGGACAGACCTGGATGTCCGTCAGCGCCCCAGAATCGCGGTATCGTATCTCCAACTTCACCGCATCGTCCGCATTAACGTCTATCGTCTGCACTGACGCGTTCGCGCCGACAGGGATCGGGACCGAAGAGACTACATTACCGTCTGCGTCGTATGCCGTGGCCCTTTCGGGCGTGCCGTGGTCTTTGTCTATGAACAAGAACGAGCCGATGTGCACCGGCGAGTCGAACTGGTATACCTGCTTGCCGCCGTAGTTGTTCTCGTCCGGAAAGTCGACGAGCCCATCGCCGTTTTTGTCGCTGAGGTTGTTGGCCAGAATAGCGATATTGCCGATGTGCACCTCGAGGTCCGGGTCGTGGCTGCCCGTGCCATTTGAGTTGAACACGACAATGGCGTCGGGCAGGTCCGTCCGGCTCGTGCTCCCGGAAATGTGGACGCCGAGCGACGCGTACTGCTCGCCAAGTATGGTGCCGGTGGGAAGGCCGGCGAAGTCGAGAACGTAGCCGTCCGGGCAGTCCGGGGCTGAGGCCGACGGATTGGCCGGGACGGCGGCCGGCAAGCCGGCGCCGGTCTCGTTCACGGCGTATGCCTTAAGCGGCCCGAAAGTCAGCAGCAGTACCCCCAGTGCGGCGAGGACAATCGCTCCAAGCAGCCACACAAAGCGGCTTACCGGTATTGGCGGGGAAGCGGTACGGGCGATCACCCGACCGCGGGCGGCTGGGGTATCTGCGCGAAAGCCGTAGCAGCTATTTCCGCGCCCTCTCATCACAAACCTCCATCGATAGTGTTGTGCGGCAGCGGCTCGAATTACTTTAAGTTTGGGCGGCTAAGGATGCTGCCGCGCCCACGGATAACATAGTTTCGCGACTAGCACGGTGCATTTGATTTCCGTATGAGTTCCGTTTGAAAAATTTGGGTGAATCTAGGAACATCGCCGGTCTGCACCCGACAAGGGCAGAGATTCTCCCGGTTGGCAACCGGCATTCCTCGATGGCTGGACGCGACCGCGGATGTTAGCAGAGATCTTCAGGCGCTGATTGGAGCCTCACATCGGCCGGCTTGGTGCTTGTCTGGATACACCTCTCGTAGCGATCGAGCAGGTCCGCCAGCGAGACAGGGCGCGCGTAGTGCGATGGCGGGTAGCGGCCAAGGTCGTGCTCGTACGTGCAGATGCATGGGCCGCCTTCGGCGCAGCCTGCGCAACAGTAAGGCTTGTTGTCGGCGCGAACGCAGTCGGGACCGAGCCGGATGCCGCAGGAATCGCACGTTGTCATCGCTTCAATTGTCGGGCGAAGCGACCACGTAGAGAAGGGATTGTAAGAGGGGGACGGTTAAGAAACGGTAAACACTGCGCTGTGCAGGCTCGCGGGCAAAGCGGCTGAGGAGCTACGTTCCCGGTTCAGGCTTGGACGAACTTGTAGCCGACGCCGCGTTCGCTGACGATTGTGCCGATGGAGCTAGTATCGCACTCCAGCTTCTGGCGCAGACGGCGAATGTAGACTTTGAGGTAGTCGATTTCGTCCGTGTATTCGCGCCCCCATACCTTGGCGAGCAGGGTCTGGTGGGGCAATACGCGGCCGGCGTTTCGCGTCAGGTGGAATAAGAGCGAGTACTCCGTCGGCGTCAAGGCGACCGTACGGCCCTTCACGGTAACATGGCGACTGGCATAGTCAACCCGCAGGTCCCCAGACTCGAACACTTCGCCGAGAGCCGGAAGCTGGTTCTGGTAGCGTCGCAGCACAGCGCGCACGCGGGCCAGGAGCTCGAGGTGACTGAACGGCTTCGTGATGTAATCGTCGGCGCCCATCTCAAGACCACGCACCTTGTCGACTTCGCCGTCGCGCGCGCTGAGCATCACGATCGGAACGTCTGAGATACGCCGGACTTCTTGACAGAGCTGGAAGCCATCCATGCCAGGTAGAACAATGTCGAGCAGGATAAGGTCGGGCGGGTCCTGCTCGAGGTATTTCAGGCCTTCCTCAGCGTTTTTGGCCGGCGTGACTTCGGCCTCCGGCCAGCGGAGGCCAAAACAGAGGTTCACAACCTCCATTACATCCGGTTCGTCGTCTATTACCAGTACTCTCATACGCCTGCAGAGAAGCGCGAATTATGGCGCCC
The DNA here is from genome assembly GCA_005880075.1 of Chloroflexota bacterium. Taxonomy (GTDB): domain Bacteria; phylum Chloroflexota; class Dehalococcoidia; order SM23-28-2; family RBG-16-64-32; genus CF-163. The sequence continues at coordinate 20,437 of VBJT01000147.1, read as the reverse complement.
GTCCACTGATGCGTGAACGGAATGATCCCGACAGTGAAATCGATCAGGCCTCAGCGCTTCACTAAAGTAAGATTGTCGGCCCAGCCCAAGCGTTACAGTGAAAAGTTAGTGAAATTGCGTCGACAGTCTTTGGCAGGGCATCCGTCCCGGGGCGAACCAAAGCCGGCCACGGCCGCCGAGTGACCTGGAACTAGTGCTGGTTGATTTCCTGGATGACGCCCCGTAGCGGGATGCGTAGCCACTCCGGCCGATTGTTTAATTCATAGTCGACTTCGTACACCGCCTTCTCGAGGACCAGCACGCCGAGCAGCTTGTTGAGTTCCTCGTGCCGCCTCGGAACGATCGGTGATTCGCCCATCGCGTGAAGATACTCGCGAAGAAATGAAGCGCCCACCCACCTGTACCAAACACCTGCCCAAGCCTCCATGTTGGCGAGACGCGCCGCCGGTACGATCCCACGAGCGGCCTGGTTGAACAGCGCGGAATAAGCGGCGTAATGGAAGGAGCGGAGCATCCCGGCGACATCCTTGAGCGGCGAGCGCTTGAGCCGCCTCTGCGATAAGGGCCGCGTTGGCTCGCCCTCGAAGTCGATGATGACGAAGTCCTTGCCTGTGAAGAGCACCTGCCCCAGGTGGTAATCACCGTGACAGCGGATGCGCATCCCAGTTAGCTGGCCCTCGAGAATCCTCTGAAAGCGGCGGAGCACTTGTGGCTCCAGGTCGAGCACCGTTCGGGCCTCCTCGCGAATGCCGTTTTGCAGGCTGTCGACTTTTCGCTGGAGCGCAGGGAAGACGGAGGCCATCAAGCCACGCGTCGATTGATAGAGCGAACGCTGATGGAGGCCGGTGAACGGCTCCGGCGCGAAGCCGGCTGACGCCCCTGACGAAGCGAGAGCGAGGTGAAGCTCGGCCGTCCTCTGGCCCAACAGTCCAACCGACTGAATATATGCCCCGATTAGGTCGCGGATCTCATCGGGCACTTCTCGGCGGGCGAGATCGAGCACATCGTCCGCAGGAACGAATTCCCCAGCGGGGCCGGCGTCCGGGGCCTTGCTTAGAACGCGCTCCAAGTATGACCCAACGTTATCCAGCGTGTAGTGCCAGGCGTCGCCTTCGTTCGGAACGTAAGATTGAAGCACGCCTAGGGTCATCGGCTCTCTACGGTGGCGCCGGTACTCGATGTAACCGGCGACCGACGGCACTTGGACCGTGGGCATCTCTTCCGTAAGAACGCGGCCGATTTCGAGATCCGGGTTCACACCCTCATCCGGCCGGCGGAAGAGCTTGAGGATCAGCTTGTTCCCGTAAACGACCGATGAATTCGTCTGCTCGCCGGTGAGCGGGGCCGGGTCAATGTTCGCATCGGGGGAGCCGCGAAGCTTTCGGAACATCTCAGTCGGCGAAGTAGCAATCTCCCCGGCCGACCCCCTGAGCCGGCGCCGCTTGGCTATCGAGTCGAGCAAGGACGCCGCGAAATGCTTGCTGTTGATAGCCTCGTAAAGTACGCCGGGCGGTTCATCGGGCCGCCTTCTCACACGCGCAATGATTGTGTTGGGCATATCCCTGGCCACCTGTTCGGCATCTTTGCCCATCGCTGCGGCGATGGTGATCAGGTAGGTCTCGGGCTCTCCGTCGACGTACGACAGCTTCACGAGGATAATATGTGCTTCCGGGCCTCCGTTGGGCGGCATATCGATTGCGTCGATCATCTCGACTGACTGAATCTGGCGCCCTTTTCCCCCGAACCAGCGGCGGGACCTCAGGTACTGCGGCAGAGCATTCTCAAGCGCGCCACGCCCAACGCTTGAGAAAAGACCGTTTCCAGAAGCAAGCGCCGCAAGCTCGGGGACAGACGCCGGCTCGGGCGCCCTTCCGGACGTGTCTGCCTCGACACGCCGCTTCTCGAGCGCGAACCAGTAGAAGGCATGCGGGCCGAGAGTGAGCAAGTAGGGTGAGTCAGTGACTTCCGGGAACTCCGTCAGGCCGAAGAGCTCGACCGGAACGGTTCCTTTGTAGGGCGACATGTCGAGTCGGGCGTACTGAACGAAGCGAGAAAGGTTCGCGACGAAGAGCATCGTCTCGTTCTCATAGCGGCGGACAAAAGCCAGCACTTTGCGGTTTTCGGGGTACAGGAACTCGATGGAGCCGCGGGCGAAGGCCTTGTAGCGCTTGCGCAGCGCGATCAAGCGCCTCGTCCACCAAAGCAGCGAGTGCGGGTTGCTCTGCTGCGCCTCTACGTTGACAGTCGCGTAGTGGTATTCCGGATCAGTGATGACCGGCAGGTAGAGACGCTGCGGATTGGCGAGCGAGAAGCCTGCATTGCGGTCGCCGCTCCATTGCATGGGCGTGCGGACACCGTTACGGTCGCCCAGATAGACATTGTCGCCCATGCCGATCTCATCACCGTAGTAGATGATCGGCGCGCCTGGCAACGAGAAGAGCAGCCCATTCATGAGCTCGATGCGGCGGCGGTTGTTGTTCAAGAGAGGCGCCAGCCGGCGGCGGATTCCCAGGTTCACGCGCGCCTCCCTATCCTGAGCATAGACGCGGTACATGTAGTCGCGGTCCTCGTCCGTCACCATCTCGAGCGTCAGCTCGTCATGGTTGCGCAGGAAAACCGCCCACTGACAGCTCTCGGGGATCGGCGGCGTTTGCTGGAGGATGTCGATGATCGGGAAACGGTGTTGCACTCGTCGCCTGATCCGAAGTAAGCGATGGCATCCTCCGGCCACTGGTTCGCCTCGCCGAGCAGGACGCGGCCGGGAAAGCGCTCATCGACGTGACGCCGCAGCTCTCGCAGGTACTCGTGCGTCTCCGGCAGGTTTTCGCAGCTCGTGCCCTCTCGCTCGTAGAGATAGGGCACGGCATCCAAGCGGAGACCATCGACCCCCATGCCCAGCCACTGGTCGACGACGTGGAGTAGGGCCCGCCTCATGTCGGGGTTATCGAAGTTAAGGTCCGGCTGGTGGGAGTAGAAGCGATGCCAGTAATATGCTTCCGCGGTTGCGTCCCAGGTCCAGTTCGAGGTTTCGAAATCTTTGAAGATGATACGGGCGTCGCGATAGCGCTCGGGAGTGTCGCTCCAAACATAGAAGTCGCGCTCGCGGCTGCCGGGCGCAGCGGTGCGAGCGCGCTGAAACCACGGGTGCTGGTCTGAAGTGTGGTTCAACACGAGCTCTGTGATAACACGCAGCCCACGTCGGTGAGCTTCGCGAAGGAACGCCTGGAAGTCGCGAAGCGACCCGTATGACTTATGAACCCCCGAGTAGTCCGAGATATCGTAGCCGTCATCCTTGAGCGGCGAAGGGTAGAAGGGCAGCAACCAGAGCGCGCTGACGCCCAGGTCCTGCAGGTAGTCGAGCTTCTGCATGAGCCCCCGGAAGTCGCCGATGCCGTCGTTGTCGCTGTCGCTGAACGCGCGGACGTGGACCTGATAGATGACCGCGTCCTTATACCAGAGGCTGTCGGCAGGCGAGGCAGGCGAATTATTACGCGGAAGCATGCTGCCGCTCCATTGCCTTGCCGCTGAGCCGAAAGACCGCGGCCGGCGATGCCTTTGGATCAAGCCTCAATTCCTGGCGCTTGCCTCGCCAGCGGCTCTTGCTTTCGTTCAGGAGGTCCTCAACCGGGAAGGCGCGCCTGGGGCCAATGCCCCACTCTTCCAGCGGCAATTCGATGACGACTGAGCGAGCCCGCTTCGGGTCGAGGTTCACAACCGTGACAACGATGTTGCGAGCGTCGTCGGTGCGCTTGCTGTAGCAAATGACGTTCTCGTCATCGACCGGGTGGAAGCCCAGGTGCTCGTTCGATTGGAGCGCGACGTTGCCGCACCGGATCGCGTTGATGCGCGTGATGATTTCGCGCAGGCTATCCTTCCGCTCGAGGTCCCAGCGCTTCAGTTCATATTTCTCAGAATTCAGGTACTCTTCGCTGCCTGGCTGCGCGGGAGTGTGCTCGCCCAGCTCGAACGCCGGGCCGTAGATGCCGTAGCTGGACGAAAGTGTGGCGGCGAGGACGAGGCGCGCGACAAAGGCCGGACGCCCGCCCGTCACGAGGTATTCGGTAAGAATGTCAGGAGTGTTAGGCCAGGCGTTGGGCCGGAAGTAATCTCTTAATGGTGCGGACGTCAGCTCCTTGAAGTAATCGCGAATATCGTCCTTTTTGGTCTTCCAGGCGAAATAGGTGTACGACTGGGTGAAGCCGCTCTTTGCCAGCCGCTCCATTAGCCGAGGCCGTGTGAAGGCCTCTGCAAGAAACGTCATGTCCGGGTAGTCGCGCTTGACCTCCGCAATGACCCACTCCCAGAAGCGGAACGGCTTAGTGTGCGGGTTGTCGACGCGGAAGATACGGACGCCCTGCTGCGCCCAGAAGATGAATACGCTCTTCAGTTCCCTCCAGAGCGCCCGCCAGTCGGTCGTCTCGAAGTCGAACGGGTATATGTCCTCGTACTTTTTCGGGGGGTTCTCTGCGTACTGAATGCTGCCGTCGGGCCGCCGTCGGAACCACTCTGGGTGTTCCTTCACGTACGGGTGGTCCGGCGAGCACTGGAAAGCGATGTCCAAAGCGATATCGAGGCCGTGCTCCTTAGCTCGCCGAACGAGCCGCCCAAAGTCTTCGAGGGTTCCAAGCTCCGGATGGACCGATTTATGCCCGCCTTCAGTGGATCCGATCGCCCAGGGGCTGCCCGGATCCGTTGCTTTGGCGCGAAGGGAGTTGTTCTCGCCCTTCCGGTGAGTGCGGCCAATCGGGTGGATGGGCGGCAGGTACAGGACATCGAACCCCATCCCGGCGACATAGGGAAGGGCTGCTTCCACATCTCGGAGAGTCCCGTGCCGGCCCGGCTCGGGCGAGCAGGACCGCGGGAACAGTTCATACCAAGCGCCGAACACGGCCTTCGGCGGGTCCACAGTTAAGCGCAGCTCCCTGTCGTAGCGAGTTGAGCGGCTGCGGTCGGGATGGCGACGCATGAGTGCCGCGAACCGATCTGCAAGCGCGGCGCGTGCTCTCTCGCCCGCGGGCCGTTCATCTGCTATGCGCTCGGCTGTTTCCTTTAGCCGCTTCCTGTCGTTGCCGGAGGCTCGAGCTGCCGCCTCCCGCACCAGCTGCGCACCGATTTGAAGCTCGCCGCTGACGTCCTGGCGGGCGGCGACCTTCCGGCGAAGTAGGCGGCGCCAAGTCTCGAAGCGGTCTATCCACGCTTCGATGCTGTAGTGGTAGGTGCCAAGCTGATCGACGAGGAACGCGGCAGCGTAGTGGTCTTCGCCCGCCAGCTCCATCGGCGTCTCGCGCCAATTGGCGTATCCCTCTCGGCGGAAACGCAGCACCGAGCTGACAATCGGCTCGTACTCGGCGAAGATGTCGGCCTCTACGACAAACCGCTGCCCGACGACCGCTTTGGCCGGGAAGCGCCCGCTGTCTACCTCCGGCCGGACCGATTCGATGACCACCCGCTCCGGCGGCTGGTGCGCTTCGGGATAAACTGATGCGGCAAGCGGCGAACGCACGGCGGGCATGCCGCGACCGTCCCGAGATGCCTTGGGAGTGACAGGAGCTGCGGCTCGCCTCAAGGTTCCGCGAGCCATGTCAACCTTGGTCGCCTTCGGGGCGGTCCATCTGCGCCTTTTGCAACCTTCCGGAATAATCGATGTACACGGTCTTCCACTCGCTATAGGAGTCGAGCGCCGCCTGCCCCGCCTCGCGATGGCCGTTGCCGGTGCCCCGCGTCCCGCCAAACGGCAGGTGCACCTCGGCGCCGATCGTCCCCGCATTGATATAGACGATTCCCGTGGTCATCCGTTCCATAGCCTTAAACGCTTTGCTGATGTCCCGGGTGTATATCGCAGACGAGAGTCCGAACTGGACGCCGTTGTTAATCGCGACGGCCTGCTCGAGGTCCGAGCAGCGAATGATGTCCGTCACCGGCCCGAAGATCTCCTCTTGAGCGATGCGCATTGCCGGCCGCACGTCCGTGAAGACCGTCGGCTGAAAGAAATAGCCCTTGTCGAGGCCGTCTCCCAAGGCGCGAGCCCCGCCGCAGGCGATCGCAGCGCCTTCATCGCGGCCGATCTCCATGTATCGGCCGATTTTCTCAAGCGCAGGCATGTTAACTACCGGCCCGACATCAGTGGTCGCTGCCAGTCCGTCGCCCAGGCGCAACGCCTGCGCGCGACTTAGGAGTTGGTCTGTGAACCCCGGCGCGATGCCGCTCTGGACGATTATTCGGCTCGCTGCAGTGCAGCGCTGGCCGCTGGTGCCGAACGCGCTCCATACGGCCCCTTCGACGGCAAGATCGAGATCCGCATCATCGAGGACGAGGATCGCGTTCTTGCCTCCCATCTCAAGGTGCACTCGCTTGTTGTTGCGGCCACAGTAGGCGCCGATCTCCCGGCCCACCTCGAGCGAGCCGGTGAACGAGACCATGCCGACACGCGGGTCCTCCACGAGCGCAGCGCCCGCTTTATCGCCGCCAAAAGCGAGATTCATGACGCCTGGCGGAAGACCGGCTTCTTCAAGAATGCGGACCAGGCTGTAGGCGCTAATCGGCGAGAAGGGCGAGGGTTTGAACACGACCGTATTCCCCGTGACGAGAGCGGGCATGAGCTTCCAGCAAGGGACGGCGATCGGGAAATTCCAGGGCGTGATCGCGGCGACCACACCATGAGGTTGGCGTACGCTCATGTTGAACTTGTCCGGCAGCTCAGAAGGCGTCGTCTGGCCCCACATGCACCGCCCCTCGCCCGCGACGTAGTAGGTCATGTCGATGCCTTCTTGGACGTCGCCGCGCGCCTCTTTCAAGACTTTACCCATCTCGATCGTGACATCGCGCGCCAGCTCCTCTTTACGTCCGGCCATGATTTCGGCCGCACGGAACAGGACCTCGGCCCGCCGTGGAGCGGGGACAAAGCACCAGCTCTCAAACGCCTCGGCGGCAGCCCCGACAGCATTGGCTACGTCCTGGCGGCTGGAGTCCGGGAATGAGCAGACCGCGTCGGCGTAATCAGCTGGGTTCTCACGATCGAGCCAGTTACCGCTCTTTGGCTCCGTCCATCGACCGTTTATGTAGTTTCGGAACGCCTCACGCATGCAGGTTTTTGTTGAACCACCTTCAAAAATGATAACGCGCCGTCAACTGCGAAGTGACGCGGCGACCCGTTTCTTCCTCGGTAGGCAATCTCGGAGCAAAAAAAAGATAAGCAGATACCGAACCGTGCACGCCCGGCGTCATACCACGCAGCTGTACTTGGGGGAACAGAGGCCCACCGCCGGGAGCGCGAGCGTGCGTTTCCGTCCAAAGTCTGAGGGCCGCTTGCGCAGAGCGCCGGCGGGCCTTCGACCATCTGCTATGCGGTGGTTACTGGATCAAGCGGCGAATCAGGATTCCTGAGCTCGGATCGTAGTTGCCGAGGAAGCCGGCCGTCTGCGAATAGGCGGCATCGGCGATCTTAATCGAGACCTCCCAGTGTCCCTTGCCGCCGTTGCAGTTAGTGCCGCCTACGCAGGCATAGCTCTGAAGATAAGCCAGCGTCCAGCCGCGAATAGTCACAGTTTTAATGGGGGTGCTTTCGTACGTAACAATGGGCAGAATGATGAGCCACGGGCTATCCGGGCAGGCAACACTATAAGCGGGACTGACCTGCCCCGTCGGTGTGAACACCTCGTTGAAGTCATCCTTACCATTGCCGTTGCCGTCGCACTTGGCGCCTGTAGCCCAGCGCGCGTCAATGCCGGAGTCCGTAGGCCCGACCTTGTTGCCGTCGAGGGCGTCAACGACCCGCTGCGATGAGACGCAGCCAGGCGCGGGATCACCCTGGATGCAGTACGTCCAGTCGACCGTGCCGTCGATTATGTTCGACTTGTATTCGGCCGAGCCTCCGCCGTTACCGTCGTAGTCCAGCGCCCCGCGCCATCCACCAATCCCGTCCGTCGCGCCCACCTTGACCTGACAGGTGGCACCGAAGATAGGCTTGCCGGTCACGGCGTCCAGGCAGTTGGTATCGCCGCGAAGCAGCGCCCATGGCATCATGTTGTGGCCGCCCGAGAGGGACCCGATGCGGGCGGCGGCGTCTGCCCCTACCTTACTTGTCGTCTTGCCAAGCACGCGCCCGAAGATCCACCCGAAATTGCCCTCGAGCTCCACGTAGAGCGTGTCGTTCGGGACGCCGGTGGTACGGACCTGTATCGTCTTGATATCACCGGAAGCGATGCCGTTATTGGCAGCCCATTGCTGGGCTTTGCTCTTAGCCTGCGCGGGATTCCCCGGCAGTTCGGCTACGCCCGCGAGTGCCATCGCATCCGCGGAGTTCTGGAGATGACGGCGGTCGCGAAAAAGCAAGCCGACGTCTACGGTCATAGCCACCATTCCGAGTAGAACCGTCATGAACAGGATTCCAACGACGAGCGTCTGCCCGTGCTCGAGACGGCAAATGTGGGGCGAACGGCTCCCTTGCATAGTATCCCCCTTCCTGACAAGTCATGATGCCGCAGGTAGGTGGAAACCAAAACTACACGCGCGTAAATAGAAGGTGAATACTTGGTCGACGAATGGTAAGGAGAACCGTCCAACCGTCCGGCTCCCGCATCTTCCGCTATGGAATGGCGCCAGCTTTATGCCTGAGAATCTCGATCAACCGTTAGGCGGTTTACTGCGTCGCCACATCCATGGCCTGGCGCTCGACCTGAGCACCCGGCTCCGAGCCGTGATGATTGGTTGAGAACTCGCCATTCTGAACGGCGATCCCTAGCGCCCTGAAGTCCGAGACAATCGTGTCAATTTCCGCCAGTGAGGAATCGATTGCGGTCTTGCCTTCCCGCGTTTTCTCGAGAACTTTTTCCAGGCGTTTCTGTAGCTTCTCAACCTCGTTTTCGGCGTTCTCCGCCACATCCCTCGAGTTATTCACCGGGAGCACGAGTTGATATGCCCGTGCATAAGTGAAGCAGCGGGTACACGCGATATTTAATGCGATCGCGCCGTTTTCCGGTGAAACGTTCGTCGCGCCCGATTCGTAGAGCGCCAACTGAAGGGCAACGGCCATGCTGTTGCAGTCTGTGCAGGTGCTTTGCGCCCACGCGATATTTGCCGGCACGACGTCCGGGCCTTCGATAACGTCCAGATCCACGTTGCCGACTGTCTCGAAGCTATTGTCGGTCTCATTGAAGACGTCGGCGATGTTGTTGTTAGGATCGAGCGCGAGCTGCTCGAGGATCGCGCGCGGGTCCTCGAAAGGCGGCGGCTCGTCTGCAAAGACCGCCGGCGCGAAGGCAAAAGCAAATAGGGGGGCAGCCAGGATAGCCAGAAGCCTGGCTTTCCAGAAACGTTCTTTGAGCGAGATCAATTTTTCGCCTCCTTGGCTACGGGCCGGAAACGCCCGGAGTTGGTGTCACGGTTGTTTGTTGTGTAGGTTGCGGGGTCGGTTCAGGTGTCGCTTCCGCCGTTGGGGCGGCAGTGCCGCCGTAGGTTGGCTGCTGCGTGGCGTTAGGAGCAGAAGTCGCGCCGGGGTTCGAGCCGCCGGTCGCGTTCGATTGGCCGGGCTGCTGGCCGGACTGCGGGGCCTGGCCGGAGGGCGCGGAGTTTTGACCCGGTGGCGTCGTCGACCCTCCAGAAGCTGACTGCTCCTGCCATGGCGCGTCGGGGTACGGCCTGGTCACGATTCTCTGTCCAGTGGCATCGCCGAGCGTCAGGCGCTCGCCCTTCTGTATTGGCTTGAAGCTCGTGGCGTTGTACAGCGGCCCGGAGCCGCCGCCGGGTATCGGCAGTTGCGGCGCCCAGAGGAAAGCCAGAAAGAAGACCATGCCGGCGCCCATAACCGAGCCCGCGAAGCGGCGAGGCATTGTCGGCTTGCTCCAGTTCCAAAGTCCCGTACCCAGGCGCCTCCCCAGCCGGAATAGCAGGTAGAAGACGCCACCTGTCATCATCACAAGGACAAGCATCTGCACGAGCGTGGCTGCCACCATTACTACATCCCTACGGTTGACGGCGTCTTCAAGCAGCGGGGATTGCTCGATGAAGGCGTCGACACCCGTAGCCACCATTCGCGGTACGGCGCGCAGCATGAGGAACAACATAAACAGTAGAAGGGGAATCGTGACTGTGATGTAGGCCGCGAACACAAGCTTCGCGTGCGTCTTAAGCGGAGGAAGTTCGGAGCCCTTGGGCAGCGGCGCCCAACCCGGGAGGATGCTGCGCAGGAAAGAACCGATGCGGGAAAAGAAGTCAGGCATTCCGATCAAGTCCGCCAACGCCCAGTAGCCGTCGAGACGCCCGAGAGGCAGGAGCTGATGCAGCATCTCGAAGACGATCAGCGCGACGACGATAAGCAAGAATTCGCCGCCCGCAAGCAGATAGATGCCGGTAAGGGCTAAAGCAAAGATCAGGTTGAAGTAGAGTCCCCCGAGATCCGTGCGCACACGCGCCCAGCGCGGCAGACGGTAGCTATCGGTGACGTCGGTGTAGAAGGCCGGATAGATCATGTACAGGCCCACTCCCATGGACTTCACGCGGCCGCCGTTGTATTCCAGCGCGGAGGCATGGCCGAATTCGTGGAATACCGCCGAAAGGATGATTAGCCCGAGGAAGGCGAGCATCAGACCCGGTGTGTAGAAAGCGTCATGAATCGCCGTGCCAAGCCCGTGGACGAAAAACACCCACCAGAGCGCGACCGCGCCAGCCGTAAGGACGGCAAGAATCACGGGCGGCCAGTGAAGCGGCCGAAGCAGCGTAGCGATTGGACGCACCAGACCGGGACGGACCACGGCCGTCCGCATGTTTAGCGCGAGCGGAGAGTAGCCGCCGCATCCCGCCCCAGCGTTCTGGGCTAGGGATTTGCCCTGAGAGTCTGTGATGACGCCCATTAAGTAGAGCTTGGCGAGAAGTTGCTTGATTTCGTCGGCTGATAGCGCTATCCGAGTCGCCTCCGAGGCCCGTTGCCCGACCTCATCGACGTCGCGCTGTCCATCGATCTGCTCTGCCACCCGGTAGAGCAACTCTGGTGTTTGGATAAATTGACCGTCGCGTTTGATTAAGAAGGGAGGCTCTTTGAAGGCGCTTTCCTGCATCTCGCCGGCTAACTCGATGCCGGCCGTAAGCTTGGGGACCCTCGGAAGAATGATCTGGGGCACGCCGGAAGCGGCTGCCTGCCACGCCGGTCCGACTCGTTCGTCCGGTTGCTTAAGCTTCTCTTCAGCAGTCTTCGTTACCATCGATTCCCCGGTTCCAGTTCCGACAACGGCGGGCCGGTCCGTACCGGCCCGCCGCTCGTTAACTATGGCCCCGACTGAATTACGGGGGTGTGACTTGGGGGCCCGTGCTCTGGTCGATCTGAGCCTGCTGCTGAGCGATGGCGATCGCCTGCGAATTGTCCGAAAGGACATTCGCCGCCAACGCCAGGTTAATGGGAGCAGCGACGTTCGCATTAATAAGCGACATCGCGGCACGCTCTGGCAGGGCTTCGCCGGCCAGCTTTTCGAGCTCCTCCCTCGTCAGCTTCCGGTACTCGAGTTGTTGATCCTTCCGCTGTCCGTTGCCTTTGACCTGTGCCTGTCGGGGCTTGACCTGGGTCTGCTTGTTGCCAGCCATGTTCTACCTCCTGCTTAGGTGCTCTGGTCGATCTGGGCGGCCTGCGTCGCCTCTGCGTACGCCACCGAGTTGTCGCTCAACACGTTTAGAGCGATGGCGGCGTTGACTGGAGCGGCGACGTTCGCGTTGATGAGCGACATGGCGGCACGTTCAGGGAGGGCCTCGCCGGCCAGCTTTTCGAGCTCTTCCCTCGTCAGCTTCCGGTACTCGAGCTGCTGCTGGTCTTTCCGCTGTCCGTTGCCCTTGAATTGCGCCTGTCGCGGTTTGACCTGGGTCTGCTTGTTACCAGCCATCATCTACCTCCTGATTAGGTGCTCTGGTCGATCTGCGCGGCCTGCGTTGCCTCAGCGTAGGCAACGGAGTTGTCGCTGGCCACGTTCAGGGCAATGGCTGCGTTGATCGGCGCGGCCACATTGGCGTTAATCAGCGACATCGCCGCCCGCTCGGGAAGGGGTTCGCCAGCCAGCTTTTCGAGTTCTTCCCTCGTCAACTTCTTGAATTCCTCAGGCTGGTTGGCCTTCGCCGCTTGTCTTGTTTGCGGCATTTTTTCCTTCGTCTGCGTCCTGTTACCCATATCCTTGGTCCTCCTTTCGGCGGTTCATCGCCTACGTGCTCTGGTCAATCGGGGTTGTCTGAGCAGCGTCCGCGTAGGCGATGGCATTGTCAGACAGCACGTTCGCTGCGATCGCGGCATTGATCGGGATCGCTACGTTCGCGTTCACCAGCGACATTGCCGCCCGCTCCGGTAACGGTTCGCCCGCGAGCTCCATCTTCACATCACCTCCCTTCCTCCTGGCCGGCAGGTCGCTATCAACCCTCGCGAGTTTCGCGAGTTTCGACTTCTTCTGTTGTTCCGCCCGAGTCCTGTTTGATCCGCACTCTCTGGCGAGATGTGGCCGAACGCCGCCCCCCCTTCCCGCCTACGTTCATCACGACAGCCTTATTCACCCGTACCCCGACGTTCACGCCAGACTTCTCGGTCCGATCTCGAACGTCGCGCATGGCGTCCTGAAGTCGCCGTTTTAAGTCGTGCAAGTCTACCCGGTCGCTTGTCATTACTAGGGCATTATGGAAAGCGTGGTCTTACGAGGAGATAAAGCGCAGGTGCCCGAAGTATCTAAAACTACTAACAGAACTGAAATGCCGGAAATGTTAGATTAGTTCCGGCTGGCGTGAGCCAAGCGGCATCCGATCGCCGTGTTGCGTGCGGAAAAAGAGCCGGGCAGGTAGTTTCGGGGAACTATCTGCCCGGCACCCCTTAGCAACACCGCCTAACAATCATCAGGAGCCCGGCTAACCGCCAGCGGTGGCGGCAGCCTGGCAGGTTGCATTACCGGCATTCAACTGTTGCGCGAGGACATTTACATTCACCTCGCAGATGTTCGCCGCGATCGCGATCGGCACAAGAATCGTAACGTTGCTGATCTGAACGTTGATCAGGCTGTTACCTGCCTGGTTCCCGCCGCCGCCGTTGCCCTGACCCGGCGTCGCGATTGATTCAGCCGTCGCCGTGCAGGTGGCGTCGCCGGTATTTGCCTGTTGCGCGAGGACGTTCGCGTTAACATCACAGAGGTTGGCGGCCACGCCAACCGGAATCAGGACAGTCAAGTCACTGATCTGTACATTAACGAGACTGTCGCCGGCCTGGTTCCCACCCGGCTGCGCGGACGCTGCTGTGGCAGCAAACGGCAAAACGGCAGCGACCATTAAGGCCGCTAGACGAATTTGTAGGTGCATGGGCTCTTCCCTCCTATCTTCCCGCCCGACTGTCGCCGAGCCGTAATTGACGCGCCCATTATGGAAAGCAGTCGCTTACAGACTGGTAACACTGTCGGGGGTGCAGAATCTAAAAGGAATCAAAGAGGCGGCAAAACGAGGCGAGAGGCATCTTGTCAGGCGCCATCTTGAGGCGCGAACCCGCGCCGCATAGTGTTCTCGCTGATCACACGCGCCTGCATGAACTGGCGCACGTAATCAGGCCCGCCCGCCTTCTCGCCAAGGCCGGACATGGCGAGGCCGCCAAACGGCTGACGGGCGACGACCGCGCCGGTGATCCTCCGGTTGATATACAGGTCGCCGGTGCGAAACGCGGCGCGTGCCAGCTCGATGTGCCGTGGGTTACGCGAGAAGACACCGCCGGTCAGCGCGAAAGTCGAATCCAGTGCCATCTCGAGCGCTTCCTCGAAGTTAACAGATCGAAAAACCGAGAGGACGGGACCGAAGATCTCTTCCTGGGCGAGCGGCGAATCCAATGGGACATCCGTAAAGACGGTTGGGGCAACGTAGTGTGGCGCTTCCCCGGTATCCGAAGAGCTGAGGTGCGAAATTTCGGTCTCGACCAGCACGCTTGCGTAGCTGCGGCCCGACTCGATATATCCCATGATTTTCTTGCGGGCGTCGGCGCTGATCACAGGCGGAACGAATGTCGCGGGATCGTCGGGCCGGCCGACGACGAGGCTGGCGACCGCATTCTTCAGCCGTTCCAACGCCTCGTCGTAGGCAGAGCCAACAATAATCAAACGAGAACAAGCGCTGCATTTCTGGCCGGCATAGCCGAAAGCAGACACCAAAGCGCCGCTGACCGCCTGATCGAGGTCTGCGTCGTCGTCGACGATGATCGCGTTCTTGCCGCCCATCTCTGCGACCACGCGCTTGACGTTCCGTTGCCCTGAGCTTGTCTTGGCCGCCGCCTCGATGATGCCGAGCCCGACCGCGCTGCTGCCCGTGAAGGCGATGTTATCCACGCCTGGGTGCTCTACCAGCGCGCGGCCGATCTCACCGCCGGGGCCGGGGAGATACTGGACGGCCCCGTTCGGAACGCCCGCATCACGCAATATCTCGACAAGCCGGTAGGCGATGATCGGCGACTGAGCAGCCGGCTTGAGAATGGCGGTGTTGCCGCCGGCAAGAGCACCCACGCTCATTCCGGTGAGAATCGCGAGCGGGAAGTTCCACGGCGCTATAACAGCAGTGAGACCTCGGCCTTCGTGGAAGTATTCGTTGTGCTCGCCGAGTGTATCACCCATCGGTCGCGGTTCTGATAGCCGTTCGCCCTCTGCGGCGTAGTAGCGGAGATAATCGATCGCCTCACAGACATCGCCATCGGCCTCGTGCCAGGGCTTGGCGCTTTCAAAAACCATTGTCGCGGCGAGGTCGAAGCGGCTAAGCTCGACGAGATCCGCCGCCCGGTTGAGGATCTCCGCGCGCTCGTAGGCCGGCAAATCGCGCCACTCTTGAATGGCTTCCTGCCCGGCGGCCACGACCGCGTCCACGTCTTCGTGGGCCGCCTGCGAAACACGGCCCACGATTGTGCTGGGCTCGGCCGGATAGCGCACCTCGCTCAAAGCTCGGTCTGAGACGCGCCGATCGCCGATGAGAAGCGGGTAGCTTGTTCCGAACCCTCGACGAGCGCGTGCCAGCGAGGCGCTCATCCTCTCCCTTATGTCCGGCTCAAAAACCTGCGCCTGCGGCGCGTTTCTGAACTCCGGCTCCGCTCGCTCAGCACGCTCCTCGGCAGGCGGCTGTGCGATCGAGGAGACAGTGACGCCGGCGTTGAACCAGGCCTGGTTCGAAGTATTCTCGAGAAGCCGCCGTACCAGGTAGGCCATTCCCGGAATAACCCGCCCGACAGGCACGTAAACGCGCGTGCGATAGCCCGCCGCGGCCACCGCATTGCGCAGTCCTTCGGCCATTCCATAAAGCATCTGGAACTCTATGTCCGGGATCTGTCGACCCGCGAATCGGGCCTTGACCATGGCCTGCGCCACTGACCGCGGGTGATGGCTGCCGAAGGCGGGCCTTAGGTGTGGCCAGGCGGCGAACAAAGCATCCGTGCATTTCTCGAAAGAGGCATCCGTTTCCTCTTTCCACTCGAATACAGGCACCGGCCAGGAATTTTGAGCGGCTACGATTCGTTCCTCGTCCCAGTACGCTCCTTTCACGAGCCGGACGGAGAACGGCGCTCCGCGCTGCTTCGCAAGGTCCGCAAGCGAATGGAGGTCTGGCACGGCGTCCCGCAGATACGCCTGCACAACAATACCGACGTGCGGAAAGTCCGTGAATTCCGCCTCCGTAATGACGTCCGCAAATGCATGCTGCACGAGCTCCTTGTACCGATACTGCTCGACGTCGAAATTGACGAACGCGCCCTGCCGCATTGCAAGCCTCAACAACGGTCGGATCCGAGCCCGCGCTAATTCGCTTACGTATCTGGGTGCCGCGGGTTCGAGGTGCGCGCATAGTGCAGACAGTTTAATCGAGATGTTTACCGCTGGAACACCCGACCATTGTTCGCCCGCCGGTGAAATTGCGTCCGCGTTGGCTGACAATGTCTGGAGCAGTTCCGTGTACCGCGCGAGGTAAGCGTCAGCCTCCGCCTCAGAGAGTGTCTCCTCACCAAGCAGGTCGACCGTCGAGGCAACACCGGCGCGGGCCAGCTCGCGCAGCGCAGGCACGGCTGCCTCCGGCGTCTCTCCCGCGATGAAGCGGTGGGCCATCGAGAAGACGCCGCTACGGACAGCCCGCGAAAGAACCGGGCGAAAGACCGGCTGCGACGCCAGCCCGGACGCCGTGTGCACGATGCCCGGCGCGGAGTCGCGGAAATATTGGCGGACGTGATCGGCCACAGACCGGGCCGAGCGCAACGTCGGGAGGACATCTACGAAGCGTAGCAGCTTGACGCGAAAATCCGG
This sequence comes from Chloroflexota bacterium, assembly GCA_005880075.1. GTDB lineage: Bacteria > Chloroflexota > Dehalococcoidia > SM23-28-2 > RBG-16-64-32 > CF-163. Next base: position 4,175 of record VBJT01000147.1, on the reverse strand, counting down.
GTCATTGGTCGCCCAGTGCAGAAGCTGTTCCTGCCACCAGGCGGGCGTCAGCGTTAGCGGCGGGTGGCTGTTCGCGCTGGCGGCGAGCCCTTCCTCCCACTCCCCGATACGAGCGTCAAGCGAGGCATCGACCGCCATTTGGACTCCATGTCATTCTACATCCCAACGGCGACCTTGGTTCTTGGACCGGAAGATAGCACCGCGGCGAAAGCGACCCTAGTTTGGTCTCAGTCGATTGCAAGGTCGGGGACTAGCGGCTCGGAAGCCAATGGCAGACTAAAGCTGAAGTCGCTGCCGCCCCCTTCGTGGGGCGCGAGCCAGACGCTTCCGCCGTACGCTTCAAGAAGTCTTTTGCAGACTGCAAGACCAATGCCCATGCCTTTGACGCCACTCGCGTTCTCCGACCGGTAGAAAGGAGCGAATATTCGATCCGCCTCCTCCGGAGGCACCCCTGGGCCTCTGTCCCGAACCGAAACGACGACAGACCGCCGGTTCACCTCCGCAGACACATGTACAGGCTGGCCCGGAGGGCTATACTTTTCGGCGTTAGCGAGCAGGTTGCCTAGCACGAGCTCCAGGCTGAAATCGTCGCAAACTACCGGCGGTATCTCATGAGCAAACTGCACCTCTATGGGGCGCTCCGGGTACATTTGATGATGCCAGTCAAGCTGCTGCCGTATGATGTTGCCCACAGAAACGGGCACTGGCTCGTTAGCGACTCCGTATTCAACCCGGGCGAGCGCCAGGATGTTCTCCACCAGCCGCCGCAGCCGTCGGCCTTCCCTCCGTAAGTCGGTCATCGCGGCCTTTTTATCGTCTTTCGCGAGTCTACCCCCCAGCTTATTCAGTAGCTCAATGTTGCCGAAGATGACCGACACCGGTGTGCGTAATTCGTGCGACACGAGTGCCAGGAACTCATCCTTGGCCCGAAGTGCTTGCTTCAAATCAGCCGTCCGCTCCTCCACACGCTGTTCGAGTTCGTCGGCATATTTCTGCAGCGCTTCCTGGCTTTGCTTGACTTCCCGTCTGAGGCGCCGGGTTTCGATCGCGCGATTAAGCGCCGCTGTCACGTGGTCTCGATCGAGTGGCTTCTGGATCAAGTCGAATGCGCCTGCCCGCAGAGCCTCGACGGCTAGGTCTAGCTGTCCGTGGCCGGTGATGAGGAGCGTGGGA
>VBJT01000147.1:0-2988 GCA_005880075.1 Chloroflexota bacterium | reverse complement strand
TTTATGTCGCTGATGATCGCGTCGTAGTCCTCCGCCGCCACCTTCTTTAGCGCGGATGTGGCCCGCTCGCAGGTATCGATGCTAATAGGCGCCATGCGGAGGAGGAGCGCCTCCGATAGCGCATCCAGAAACGTCGGGTCATCGTCGACAATGAGGACGCGCGGGTCTTGGGCACGCGAAGCCATTAAACGGCCTTACTTTCCAGAGGCAGCTCCATCACAAAGCGCGCTCCTTCAGCTGTCCGATCAAGGTAAATCTGTCCTTCGTGATCCTTGACGATTGCGTAGACGATTGAAAGACCGAGTCCTGTTCCCTGGCCCGCCTCCTTCGTAGTGAAGAACGGGTCGAATATTCGTTCCTCGAGCTCCTTCGGCACCCCGGGCCCGCTGTCTTCCACCAACACCTGAACCTGATCCTGCCCGAGTCGGCTGGACACGCGAATCGTCTTTTCGTCCAGGCCCACAACGGCGTCCCGCGCGTTATTGAGTAAATTGAGAAGGACCTGCTCGAGCTGGATTGGATTGCCGAGGACACGCGGGTCCTGTTCAGCCAACTCCAGTACAAGCTCAACTTCCCGCAGCCTGAACTGCTCGCTGAACAGCGAGACTGAGTCGTCGATTATGCGGTTAATCTCGACCGGCTCTCGCTGCCGCGGTGCCGCCCGGCCGAAGGTTCGCAGGTGATTGATTATCTCCGTGGCCTTCGCGACCTGTTGCTTCGCTCGACCCAGGTCTCGCTCTATCCTCTCGCTGTCCCAGGTCTCGAGTACCATCAGGTCAAGCACATTCCCGATATACAGGCCAATGTTGTTCAGCGGGTCGTTGAGCTCGTGCGCGACGCCCGTCGTGAGTTCTCCGATGGTGGCCAGCTTCGCCGTCTGCACTAGCTGCTCTTGCTTATCCCGAAGCTCTTGCTCACGCCGGCGGATCTCCTCGGTAGTGTCGCGCAGGTCGCCCATGATATGGATCATTGCGCGGCGTTGATCACTCAACCGGCGGTTCGTCTCAGTGAGATCCATCATGATATGAAGCATCGCCCGCCGGCGCTGCTCTCCAAAAAGGACGTGCGCTTCAAGTTCTTCGACTCTTTTGTGGAGCGTTCGCAGCTCTTCGACCGCTTCCCGGCTGCTTTCGTCCCCAAGATTGTGCTCGCCTCTTGTTGCGACCGCCGCGTTACTTACCGTCACGCTGCTCTCCCTCCCGTCGCAATGCGTCGATCTCCTTTTCGAGGGCGATCATCTTAAGCTCGCGTCCCACCACAACCTCCTCGAACTTCTCGAGGTCTAGGATCTTCTCTTGCAACTCCGACTTCGACTGCTCGAGATCGCGCACGACCTTGTGGTACGCGCGCATATCCCGCAGAATCCCAAGCGCTCCGATTACGTTACCATCCGTGTCGCGCAGGGCGGAAGCGTTGAGGGTCGTTGGGATCAGCTCCCCAGAAGCGGCGCGGGGGTTGAGGCTGGCGTTGCGGCTGACCCCCTTCTCGACCACCTCCCTCAGCGCGTCGGTAAACTGGCGGGTCTCTTCGGGGCTTATGAAGCGGGAGACCGACTGTTCAACTACTTCATCCGTGCGGAAACCAAGAAGCTGGGACACGGCGTCGTTGGCCAAAGTGATCTTGCCCTGAAGGTCTGTTACAAACACCGGGTCAGGAGCGTTCTTTATAAGGCTTTCCGCGTAGGCCCTCGCCTTGTCCAGCTCCCGCATATCACGCAGAATACCGATCGCACCGATTACCTTCCCCTCTGCATCTCGCAGCGCGGAGGCGTTGAGGCTGGTTGGAATTATCTCGCCGGTCGCTGTCCGCGGACTTAGCGTCACATTTCGGATCACGCCCTTTTCGACGACCTCGCGAAGAGCGGCCGTGAACTGACGCGTTTCCTCCAGGCTGATGAACTGTGAAACAGACTGTTCGACGACCTCGTCCGTGCGAAAACCGAGCAACTGGGACACAGCATCGTTCGCGAGTGTGATCTTCCCCTCGAGGTCGGACACGAACATTGGGTCAGGCGCGTTCTCGATGAGTCCGACGGCGAATGCTCGCGCCTTGTCGAGCTCCCGCATGTCACGCAGGATGCCGATGGCCCCGATTACCTCGTTATCCGAGTTGCGAAGGGCGGAAGCGTTCAGCGTGGTGGGGATTATTTCTCCGGACGCGCTGCGCGGGTTAAGGACGGCATTTCGCGTCACGCCGTGCTCGACAACCTCGTCCAGCGCGAGCATGAAGTCCCTCGTCTCTTCAGGCGAAATGATCCGGGAAAGGGACTGCTCGATTAGCTCGGCGGGCCGAAAGCCGAGCAGCTCGAAAACGGCGTCGTTCGCCTGTAAGATCTTCCCCTCCAGGTCCGAGACGAACACCGGGTCCGGGGCGTTGGCGATGATGATATCCGCGGCAAGGGAGATTGCCGCGCGGCGTGCGGACTTGTCCGCAGGAGCAACTTTGGATATGGCCGGGGGAGGAGCTTCCGGACTCAAGCTAGGTACAAGTGAAATTCGAAACTCGCGCTTCAGGAAATAGCTTAGCGCTAGGGGGTATTCAAAACGTAACACTTTGGACAAAAACCATAACGGGCGCATGACAATTCGGCGTTGAGACTAATCCGAACGGAAACAGCCCACCGCCGGTTCAACCCGCTAGAGGGGATTACGACCAGAACGCATCGACGGCGTAGCGGTCCTGGACCATGAACCAGAACTCGGCGACTCTGCCGTCCTGGATTCGATAGGTGAACGCCTGAAACTGGCCGCCCAGCCTCTTGCCTTCGCGCTCGGCAAACACCCGCACCAGGACGATCCCGAACTCCTCTCCTCCGAGGACATCGATCAGCTCGGTCCGCACGGTGCCACCCGAGAGTTCACGCGCCCGAGCCCAGAACCCCGCGACCTCTGCCTTGCCGTGGTAGTCACGCGAAAGAAGATTCCGGCCGGGGACGTGCCAGACAATGTCGTCGGCGAGCATGTCCATGAGAGCGGCCGCATCGCCAAG
>VBJT01000146.1 GCA_005880075.1 Chloroflexota bacterium | reverse complement strand
GGTAAGCGCGGCACCGAGGGACTGGCCGCAGACAAACCAGCGATCGATGCCGAGGAACTCGCGGATTACTTCGAATTGTGCGACGTAAGAGTCTGGCGAATAGTTGGAGGTATCGTCAGGGGTCGGCGATCGTGCGTGGCCGAGCAGCTCGATCACAACCGGACGGAAGTTTGCGGAGAGCGCCTCGAGGTTGAGGAGCCAGTGGGCGCGGCTGGACAGGAAGCCGTGGACGAGGAGGAGGTGTGGCCCGGCCTCCCCATGTACTTCGAAGTAGAGGAGCGGTTGGCGTCGAGTCAATCGGCGAAGACGCTAGCGCCATTGAAGCGCGCCTTGCGTTTCTCGCGGAAGGCAGCGATTCCCTCGCGCGCATCGGGGTGGTGGTCGGTCACGGCCGTCTTGGCGCCGATATCGTCAAGCGCCCCCGCGAACGACATCTCGGCAGCGTTGTAGACCGAGCGCTTGAGCATGCGCATGGCGACCTGCGGTCCTTCGGCCAGCTCTCGCGCTAGTTCCAAAGCGTGTTTGAGCAACTGATCCGAAGGCACGACCTCGTGAACTAAGCCAAGCCCGAGGGCTTCCGTGCCACTCAGAATGCGGTTGCGCATGAGAAAGTCCATCGCCTTCGCCACACCGAGGAGCTGTACCAGAAGGTACTGGCCGCCTTCGTCCGGCATCAGGCCGAAGCGAAGGGTGCCACTGCCGATGCGTGCATTTTCGGAGGCGATCCGGAAATCGCAAGAAAGCGCGAGTGACATTCCGGTCTGGATCGCGAAACCATTGATCGCCGCTATCGTGAGCTTGTCCAGCTCGCGGACGGTCCAGTTCAGCCGCTGAGAGATTGAGCGGAGGGCAGAGTAAGTCCCAATCGGATCTGCGTGGCCGCGGCCGATGTCGGGTACGAGCGCTCGGGCGCCATCGCCGCCGAGCGGGCGGCCGGAGATGTCGTCGCCGGCCGAGAACGCCTTGCCGGACCCGGTAATGACAATGACACGAACGGCGTCGTCCATCTGGGCTTCGACTAAAACCTCGGTCAAGTCGCGCTTCATGCCCTGGCTCATGCCATTAAGGCGGTCCGGCCGGTTGAAGGTTATAAGGGCGATGCCGGGATGTTGGAGCGCGATCTCGAAGCCGCGGTAAGTTCCGGTTTCCATCGCCGGCCTACTGGCCGCTAAACGTAGGCGTCCGCTTCTCGACGAAGGCTCGGGCCGCCTCCCGGTGGTCCTGCGTCGTGCCCGAGAGCCGCATATTGAGCGCCTCCTGTTCGAGGAGAGTGAGCAGGTCAGATGTTTCTGCGCGATTGAGGTTCTCCTTCATCCGGGCATAGGCAAGAGACGGGCCACTGGCGATGAGAGAGGCGAGGTTCATCGTCTCCGGCTCAAGGTCGTCGTGCGGGACGACCTTGCTGACGATGCCGATGCGCTGGGCCTCGTCCGCCTCGAGGATCTGGCCGGTGAAGTAGAGGAGGCGGGCGCGCTCGTTACCGACAAGGCGTTGCAGGAAATACGACCCGCCGAAGTCGCCGCTGAAGCCCACGTTGCGGAAAACAGTGCCGAATTTCGCGCGGTCGGAGGCGATGCGGATATCGCAGGCGAGCGCCAGGCTGAGGCCCGCCCCGACGGCGTGGCCGTTAACCATCGCGATCGTCGGTTTCGGCATCGTGTGAAGCGTGTAGCTCGTCCGGCGCTGGGAGTCACGGAGTTCGTCGACGCCGTAGGCGAATGCGGCGGCCGGCGAGCGCTTGCCATCGGATTCCCGCGCGCCCTGAGCGGCCATGTTCTTGACATCGCCGCCAGCACAAAAGGCGCGTCCGGCGCCTGTGAGGACCACACAGCGGACAGCGTTGTCCCAACGGGACTCGTCAAGGTGTTGGGCCAGCAGCGGCATCAGCTCGCCGCCCATGGCGTTCAGGCTGTCCGGGCGGTTAAGTGTGATCAGCGCGACTCCGTTGTCGCGCTTGTCAAAGATCACGTCGGCCATGAGGCGCCTCCTTCTCAAAAAGCCGGCCCCGCAAAAAGGGCCTTGCGACCAACTATCTTACCCCCAACGGCTTCGGCGTGGCACCTAACTTCGCCGCTGAATATGATAAGCGCCGCATGCGGACAATGATCGCGGCCTCGCTCGGCTACCTGGTAGGCTCATTTCCGACTGCGGACATCGTGACGCGATATGCAACACGAAGCAACAGCGACAAGACGGTGGACCTCCGCACCGCGGGCACGGGGAATCCGGGAAGCCTTAATGCAGCCAAGCTGCTCGGCTGGAAGTGGGGAGGCATAATCCTCGCCGGTGATGTGATCAAAGGCGCCTTTGCCTCCCTGGCGGGGCGCGCCGTTGCGGGTGACAACGGAGCGTACGCTGCGGGCAGCGGGGCGGTTATAGGCCATTGCGCCCCCGTCTGGAGCGGTTTCCGTGGCGGCAAGGGGGTGGCGACAAGCGCCGGCACCTCGCTCGTCTGCTTTCCAGCGTACATGCCGGTGGACATATCACTGGCGGCAGCAACACTGATGCTTTCGCGCGGCCGAGCGGGCACGGCCACTTACACAGCATCCGCGGTGTTCGTCACGGCCGCGATCTATTGGTGGGTGCGGGGTAGGGGCAATCTCTGGGGGCCCAACCCCACGATCGGCTTGCCGCTATATGCCCTCTCGGCAGGCGCGATCATCGCTTATCGCTTTCTGACAGCACCGTCGGCCCCCGCGTCACCGGTGCAGACAGCCGCTCTGCAAAGAGAGAGTGTCGACGCTGAAAGGGCCGCTGTTTCGTGATCCCACGCGAATGATTGGGAAGACCGCGGTCGTCATCGATTCGGCAGCTTATCTGTCGCAATCCGTCGTCGAGAAGTATCAGCTACTCGTTGCTCCACTGAGTGTCGAGCTTGGTAGTGAGCAATACCTGGAGGGAATCGACATAACGGCGGACGAGTTTTACGAACGGCTCGCTTCAGCGAAGTCAGTGTCGACGTCACAGCCCGCCATTGGTCGCTTCATCGAACTATATCGACAAGCAGCAGACGCTGGCGCCGAGGAGATCCTGTCGGTGCATATCGGCTCGACTATCTCCGGGACAATACAATCGGCGCGGCTGGCGTCTGAGTCATCGCCCGTTCGGGTCAAGGTCGTGGACACGGGGCAGGCTTCATTTGCAGAAGGGTTATGCGTTCTCGAGGGAATCGAGGGGCTGGTCGAGGGCAAGGGCGCGGAAGAGGCGGCGGCGAGGGTGGAAGCGGCATCGAAGGCGGTTGGCAACACTTTCGTAGTGAAAGCTCTCGATCTCGCGCGGCGAGGTGGGCGGCTCGCAAGTGGCGAAGACGCTGCGGCTGGCATTCCCGTGTTGGCGCTGACGGGCGACGGGATGAAAGTGATGGGCACCGCGACGACGTTGGAGGAGGCCACGAACCTGATGGCGGAGAACGTCGAGCAGGCGGCGCGAACAGCCGGCGGCCGCCGGCTCAGGGTCGGCGTCGGGCATGGGGCTGCCAGGGAGATTGCAGCCGATCTACAGGCGAGGATCGCGAAAATTGAAGGCGTCGAGGAGGTCATCGAATACGTCGTGGGTCCCGCCGTTGGGGCCCACACGGGTGCGGGCACAGCCGGGGCAGTGTATCTGGCGCGGCCGGTCCTCGTCTAACGGCGAATCGAGGGTTCCAGACTGGAGGGTCAGCGTGAGATACAAGTACGACGTTGTGATTATCGGAGTCGGTTCGGCGGGAATGATCGCCGGCGAGGTGGCGGCGAAGATGGGTGTGAAGGCCGCCATAGTGGAGCGCCATCGGATCGGCGGCGACTGCCTTTGGACGGGCTGCGTGCCGAGTAAAGCGCTTCTTGCCAGCGCGAAAGCTGCTCACACGATTCGTCATGCAGACAAGTATGGCCTGGCACCGACGGAGATCCAGCCCGATACCGCCTCCGTTTGGCGACGAATCGGGGCGATCCAGCAGGATATAGCAAATACAGATGACAACCCGGATAAGTATGCGGAACTCGGAGTCGACTTGTTGTGGGGCGACGCGGGGTTCGAAGGCGAGCACCGCATCCGAGTCGGTGACCGTGTTCTTACTGCTCAGTTCGCGCTCGTCTGTACCGGCTCGCGCCCGGCCGCCCCAAAGCTCGAAGGCTTGGCCGACATCGGCTACCTAACGAGCGAGAATGTCTTCGAATTGGAGCGCGCCCCGCGCTCGTTGATCATCATCGGCGGAGGGCCGATCGGTGTGGAGTTGGCGCAGGCAATGAGCCGGCTGGGCGTGAAGACGACCGTGCTCCAGAGGGCTGGGCGAATTCTGGAGAGAGATGAACCTGTGCTAGCCGCGATTCTCGTCGAAAAGCTGCGTAACGAGGGCGTCGATGTGCAACTGAGCGCCGAACTTGCAAGCGCGGGTCGCGAGGGCGCCGAGAAGGTGGTGCGTGGCCGGGTGGGAGGCGAGGAGAAAGAATGGCGCGCGGCGGAGGTACTTGTGGCAGCGGGGCGGATGCCGAATATCGAGACCCTGGGTCTAGAATCGGTAGGGATTAAGACAGGGCCACGCGGCATCGTGGTCGACGACAAGCTGCGGACCGGCGCCGCCTGGGTCTACGCCGCCGGGGATTGCGCTGGACGGTACCTGTTCACACATAGTGCAGCCGCCGAGGCAGTCACAGCGTTGCGAAACATGTTTTTCCCCGGCTCAGGGAGCGCTCCGGAAATGGTCCCGTGGACCACTTTTACGGACCCAGAGCTTGCCCACGTTGGAATGACCGCCGGCGAGGCGCGAAAGAAACTGGGGAAGGAGAAGGTGCGTGTCTTCGAATGGGAGCTCGGTCACTCTGACCGGGCGCGCGCGGAGGAGGCGACGGAAGGGAGGATGATCGTGATCACGGACTCGAAGTTCAAGATCGTCGGGGCACACATCCTGGCGCCGTCAGCCGGCGAAATGATTGCGCAGTTCACACTTGCCGTGAACACGGAGATGCGCCTGACGCCTGATTTCGGTAACCTCGTGCAGGTGTATCCCACGTTCTCGACGAGCGTCGCGCAGCTCGCGGCTGAAGCGACTTATGGACAGCTGCAGAAGCCCTTCCTGCAAACGCTGCGCCGCATAAACGGCCTCTTTTCCCGAAGCTAGCCCGGCGGAGAGCTATCCTCCGGGGTGGTCGCTGAGGCGGCCGTCCTCCAGCCAGAGGACCCGCTGAGCAAACTGCCGCACGCGGTTATCGTGAGAAACCACGACGACGGCCTTGTGCAGCTCCAACGCTTTTTGGCCTAAGAGCTCCATCACTTCGTGACCGCGCTTGGCGTCCAGATTGGCAGTGGGTTCGTCGGCGAGGATCAGGTCCGGGTCTTTGGCGAGCGCCCGCACGATGGCCACGCGTTGCTTCTCGCCGTCGCTCAGGCGCTTCGGGAGCGAATGAATGCGGTGACCGAGGCCAAACGTATCGAGGAGATGCGACGCACGCTCCATCGCGTCCGACCGTCCGTTGCGCGAGCCGTTCTGGATCACTACGCGGACGTTCTCAAGTGCAGTGAGCGCCTCGAGGAGGTTGAAGCTCTGGTACACGAAGCCGACCTTTTGCCGCCGGATGGAAGCGAGGTGAGACTCGTCCATGTTTGTCACCTCGATACCGCAAATATGTACGTGTCCGTGTGTCGGTTTAAGGAGGGCGCCGGCAATTGTGAGGAGCGTAGTCTTGCCGGAACCAGAGGGTCCCATGATGGCTACGATCTCGCCGCCGCGAATATTAAGCGTGACGTCCGCAAGGGCGGTGACGCTGAAGTCGCCGGAGCGGTAAACTTTGCTGACGCCCTCCAACTGAAGGATCAGCGGTGGCGCGCCCTGCACAGGGCTATCCCTTGAAGACCGTCACGGGATCTATATTGCTCAAGCGCCGTACTGGGATGTAGGCAGCAATGAGTGCCATAACTAGAGTCGCCGCCGCGATTGCGGAAATGTCCTGCCAACGCACCCAGACGACAAATTGAGGCACCGTATCCTGCGCAAACGGCGCGAGAAGCAGTGTCACACCCGCCCCGAGGAGAAATCCGAGTATGCCCGTGATCATGCTTTGTTCGAAAACGACTCTGTAGAGATACGGGTTTGTAAAGCCCTCAGCTTTTAGTATCCCATACTCGCGCGACTTCTCGACGGTCGCCGTATATATGGTGAGGCCCGCAACCGTCAGACCGACGACGAAGGCAACAATCAGCACAACGATCAGTATCGGCAAAATGTTGCTCAGTATCCGGTCCCTGGTCTCGCCAGCGAACTCTTTGCCGGTGACCATGTGTACTCCGGGAGCCGCGAGCTCAACCCGGTTGGCCACCACGTCTCGTTGAGACGGATCATGGAGCGTCAGAACGAAGAAGGTCCGGAGGGTCCTCGGCTGTAGTTCGAGGTACGCGATCGTGGTGTCAATGGTGGCAAACGCTACCTGCGTGTAGATGAAGTCGCCTCCTCGCGAGAAGCCCGACACGACGAGAGACTTCGTACCCCTTACGAGTCTATCGCCGATCTGTACGCCGTGGCGCTTGTGCATTTCAATGTCGACAACGACTTCTCCCGGGCCGGGCGGGCTCTTGCCTTCGGCCACCTCGAGCGGCCCGCCGAGACCGACCTTCGGATCGTATCCAACCAGCTGCATATCAAAGGTGTCCGAGCGAGGAGTGCCAGCGCGGTACACGTTCATAGGGCGGACGATGAGAGGGCTAACGGTGTCGACCTCTGGGACCAGCTTGAGCTGAACCCCGAGGCTGTCTGGGAGGACGGACCCAGCGGCCACGAAGTCGGTGGTGCCGTCGCTTGTCGCCCAAAGGTCAGCCGGAACGTGCTCGACGAATCCACCGACTTGCTGGCTCCAGCCGCGATAAAGCGAGAGAAGGATGCCGATTAGAAAGACAGAGAGGGCAACACCGCCGACAGAGATGCCGAGGCGCGTCCTCTCCGCGAACAGGTTCTTGCGCGCGACGAGTAGCATCGGGGGACTGCGGGATTGTAGTTTACGTGTTGCGCAAGTTAGCCTGCAAGGAGATTCGACTGTGGATGGGCATGCCCATATCAGCTTTTACGACCCTTGAAGACGAGATTACAGAGCGTCGAGACCATTCCAGACGCATTCGCGCGTGCACACCCGTTGCGCCTTGCACTCGGCCTCGTAGCTCTGGTAGTCGCATTGAGCGCCGGAGGTGCGTGCGGTGACAGTGAGGCGCACAACCGCGGAACCCCACGGCCGACCTCGTCGCCGATAGTGACCGAGGATATTGCATTCGAGTCCCAGCGCAGCAGCCGGGTTGAAATCCATGCCGCGAACCGGTTCGGAGGCGAGCTCATGAACCTTTCGGCGAAGGCGACGTCGCAAAACAGTCACCCCAGCTGGTCGCCTGATGGGAAACGGCTGTCGTTCACATCGGAGCGCGAAGGGTCGGGCGACATCTATACCATGAACGCGGACGGAACGGACCAAGTCCGGGTTACTCACGGTCCAGCGGCGAACGGCTTTTCAGCCTGGTCCGCGGACGGTCAGTCCATCGCGTTCGCCTCGACGAGAGACGGCGACGGTGAGATCTACATTATGCGGGCGGACGGAAGTGATCAGAGGCGGCTCACCAATAGCCCGGGCGCCGATAGCTTTCCGTCTTGGTCACCCGACGGTTCGCGAATCGCCTTCGAATCCGCCCGCGCGGGAAACACAGATATCTATGTTATGAATGCCGACGGCTCCGACCAGAAAGCGCTGATCGCAGACCCGTCGGTTGACTTCGCGCCGCACTGGTCGCCGGATGGGCAGAAGATAGCTTTCGCTTCGAACAGAGACGGGAACAGTGAAATTTATGTGGTGAACACGGACGGCTCGAATTTGCAGCGGCTAACGGACAATCCGGCCGACGACGGTGACCCGGCCTGGTCGCCGAACGGCAGCCGGATCGCATTCTATTCCGACCGAGACGGCAGCCGGGATATCCATTCCATGGATGCGGATGGAGGCGCGCCGACGCAATTAACGCATGGCGATACGGTGTATTTTGCTCCGGCCTGGTCCCCCGAGGGCTCCCGCATCGCCTTCTCATCAAGCCAGGACGGTAAGTTGTCGATACTCGTCATGCAGGCGGACGGTTCGCTGATAACGCGCCTGACAGACCGGCCGTTCTCCGACCTTTCGCCGGCCTGGTCACCCGACGGTACCAAGCTCGCTTTCGAGTCCAATCGAGACAATAACAGCGAGATCTATGTCATGGACGCGGACGGCTCGAACCAGGTCCGCGTGACGAACAACCGGGCTGCGGACCGCCGGCCGGTTTGGTCGCCAGACGGTAATTTACTGGCCTTTGAGTCAGAGCGCGACGGCAATCGAGAGATTTACGCCATGAAGGCGGATGGCTCTAGCGTTCGGCGCCTGACGAACGACGCGGCGGCTGATTATGGGCCGGCCTGGTCCCCCGACGGCTCACATTTGGCGTTTACCTCCGACCGTGACGGCGACGCCGAAATATTTCTGATGCGCCCAGATGGAAGCGGGCTGGCGAAGGTCACAAGCAACTCTCGTCGCGACCAGAACCCGGTCTGGTCGCCGGACGGATCGCACTTGGCGTTTGAGTCGGAAGCAGCGGGGGACGCCGACATCTATGTTGTGGGAGCGGACGGCTCTGGACTCGCGCCTATCGCGAGCGCGCCCGGGCGCGATAGTTCGCCCGCATGGTCCCCAGATGGCTCTCATCTGGCGTTCTCGTCGGACAGGACGGGAAACCAGCAGATCTTTGTCGTAAGAACAGATGGTTCTGACTTACGGAACGTCAGCAATGACGATGGCAAGGACGCTGGGCCCGTCTGGTCTCGCAGCGGCAAGTATCTTGCCTTCGTCTCAGAACGAGGCGGGACGAAAAGCATATTTACAGTCAATCTGGACGGTAGCGGGGCGGTGCGTGTGAGGGCCAATGAGGGCGGTGGAGAGGATGCGCCCGCCTGGCGCCCGCTGCTCGCGGGTGGCGGATGATGCGGTTCACGCATCCGGCGGCGATCCTCATATGCGTTATCGCCGCTTTTGTTAGCGCGGCAGCCGGATGCGGTGGCGGCCAAGCGACACCGAAACTGTATAACCGGCTCATATTCCTAACCCGGCAATCCGGCGATTATGACATTCGGCTCCGCACGAGTAACGATCGTCAGCCCGTTGAGCTCGGCCGGGTGTTGCCCTGGGACTCGCAGCCTGTTTGGTCTCCGGACGGTAGTCGCATCGCCTTTTATTCCGACCGCAACTTCAACCTGCCGGATAGGGACGATAACGTGGACCTCTACGTCATGGCGCCAGACGGATCAGGCCTCACGCGGCTGACCAACGACCCCGCGTCAGACGCGTTTCCATATTGGTCGCCTGATGGCCAGCGACTTGCTTTTTATTCCGAGCGGGACGGGCAGGGCGATGTGTACATCATGAATGCAGACGGTTCGGGCGTGAAACGAGTGACGGACGACGCGGCGCTCGACATACCCTATGGCTGGTCTCCCGACGGTCAGAAGCTCCTAGTCTCATCCGGGCGAAGCGGGAACCTCGACCTGTTTACGATGAAAACAGACGGCGGTGATGTAAAGCGGGTCACGAGTCTGGAAGGGGATGATGTCGCGGCCCAGTGGTCGCCCGATGGAAGCCAGATCGCGTTTGAGTCCGCGACTGGCAGAAACGTCGAAGTCTACGTGGTGAATGCCGATGGCTCGAACCTAGTCGATCTGACGCTAAGGCCCCTACGCGATGCGCACCCGGTGTGGGCACCGGACTCGGTGCGTCTGGCTTTCGTTTCGGACAGAACTGCAGATTCCGAGATCTACGTCATGGACACGAACTACTCCTTTCTCACGCAAGTCACCGCGGTGCAGCGGGAAGACGCCTGGCCAGCATGGTCGCCGGACGGGACCCAGCTTGCCTTCGTCTCGGACAGGGACAACAACCATGAAATTTACCTCGCCAACGCGGATGGCACCGGGCAAACTAGGTTGACGAACGACCCTAACCCAGACCTTTCGCCGGAATGGTCTCCGGACGGCTCGCGGCTGGCTTTCGTTCGGTACCGGGGCGGCCGGCGAGATATCTATGTGATGAACGTT
>VBJT01000145.1 GCA_005880075.1 Chloroflexota bacterium | reverse complement strand
TCAACCAGACCGGATCCTCATTTTGATCGCCATTTCGGGCCTTACTCAGCAGAGTAATGGGGGTCCGCCGACATGACCGATAAGATCCAAGAGTTGAGGCAGTTGGTCCAGAGGGCCTCGGGAACTCGGCCGCACTTGACGAGTCGCCTGGAAAAGGGCGCGTTCCTGTTCGTTCTCCGTCCGATCGAGCAGCTTGACGGCGGCGCCTGGCGCGTCGGCTCTGAAGACGGTCTGAGGTCGTATTTGATTCGCAACGGCGATTGCGAGTGTTCAGACTACGTGAGACACGGCAAGGGGCACCCATGCAAGCACCGCCTGGCGCTAATGCTTCGAGATTGGCTCGAGGTGAACTGTCAGCAGGGTGAAGGGGCCAGCGGAGAGATCTCGCGATGACCAGTCCAGACGTCCGAGCCCGGCTTCTCGAGGAGTATCTGGAACTCAAGGAACGAGTCAATCCTCTCGAGAAGCGTTTGAGCCAGGTAAGGGATCAGCTCCGGGACATGGTCACAGAGGAAGGCCACTTTGTTGATGAGGTTCGCGGCGTCGGCGTCCACGTCGAGGCGCGCTTTCGCAAGGGATACGACCCGGACAGACTTGCCTTCGCGTTCCCTCAGCTCGCTGCCTGCATTAAGCCGGCGGTGGATGCCAATCAGTTAGAGGCCTGCGTAGCGGCCGGGATGGTCACGGAGCGAGAGCTGGAGCGCGAGGGAGTGCTGTTCAGGACTCTGCATTCGCGCGCACTCGTCGTAAAGACTATCCCGCGAACGCAAGTCGCTGGCTCGAGGCTGTGCGAATGAACCTGGCGCCGTCCACCAATGATGGTGGTGAGCGAACGACTCGGGCACTCGGGAATCGAGTTCACCTGGGTGCATCCAGCCAGGTTTCTCCGACCTTGCAGGCAGATGGGCCCGCGGCCTCGAGGTCTGGCGTGCAGACCGTGGCTGAGGCGGGCGCCTCCCACTGGGAACCTCGCCGAGCCAGTCGCGGCGCCGTGATCCTGGAGCTGACCACATCCGAACTTCTTTCGACGGTCATCAACGTAGTGCAGAACAAGTGGGAATGGGGCGAGCTTGGTCCCGAGGTCTTGCTCGGGTACGAATTTGCCATTGCACGGTCCCGAACGTCCGCAGGCACACATCATCGAAACGGCCAAGCACCGCCGGGGTTCTTCGAAGAGGTCTACGCACTGATCATTGAGGCCAATCGGTACCGAGCGAGGTTGGCGACCTAGCACCTTCCTCTAAGACGGGCAGACGAGGGTTGATGATGAAACGACTAACAATTAACGAGTGGGCGCAAGACGAACGGACGGGGTGCCGCTGCCCGGACTGCCTGCTCCCAGACGAAGGGCCCCCTCGGGACCTGTGCCAAAAGGCAGTCCCCATTTGGCACGGCAGGACCATCAATGAATTAAAGGATGACGATGAGATCGATGGGATCGGCTACGTGAAGGCGTTCGCGAGTGGTATGGAGGTAGGCCTGATCATCGCTAACTTGCGGCCGGAATGGGCCCGGGCATTCTACCTGCAGCTCAGGAGTTACTACTTGACGACCCACACTCACGAGGATCTCAAGGACTGGGAAGACCACGCCAGAGAGCTCTGTGATGCCATTCCGATGGTTATGACATCGGGTTGAGACATATCAGACCTATCGGCGTTGACCGGCGTGTTTGGTAGTGCGGTCCCGCCAGCGCCGTCGCGCTACGATATCAGCCCAGAACCCGCAGGCGACCGTCGGCAACCGCTTTGCGGACATCACGACGCTCTCCAAGATGGCCAGCTTCTTCGGCATGACCTGCACACCCGTTAGTCGCGGGTGCCGTCAGCCCCCCGGTCCGCTCCCCGGGGGGCTGTAAACACGGCTGTCTACGCGCCCGGCGTTGGGCTCACGGTCGCCGGGGCCTGGTTAGCATTCTCTTGAGCTTCTCGATCGGCGCTCTCCGAGGATTCATGACTAGCATCCTCGTTCGAACCTCCGCCACGATGCTTGCCGCCCGGGAAGATGCCGGCATCCTCCTGAGCCTCCCGGTCCGCGCTCTCTCCCGCCTCGTGGGTGGTGTCCTCGTTCGACTTGAACGCGCCACTGGTCGGCGCAGGTGTTGGCGTTGGCGACTGCGCGGACGTGAACGTCCCCGTCGCCAGAAGCACGCCAATCATCAAGGCCGCCGCTGACACTCCGACTATCAACCAGCTCGGCAGTTTCGTCATTCCCGATCTCCTTTCACTTGCGTTTCTTATGGGCCTCAGAGCTTGAGCGCAGCCGGTTGTTGGCCTTGCCCTTTTGCCCAGTCCTTCTATCCAAGGGCAACGATAGGGCAGCAACATTAAGCGAGAATTGGAATTCGAATGAATTTCTCCAAACAAAGAGGCGCCTCACAGGCGTCGGCTCGCGGAGACAGCGGCTGTATGCCGTGGGGAGTTTCATGGGATTTTCGCCATTCCTTCATCCCGGCTTAATACACTTACCGCACCGCTGCGCCCATAAAGGCAGTAAACCTCTGGGAGTTCGCATGCAAATCCTTTCCCGATAAAATAGAAGCTTCATGATGCAGTGGGAATGGCGCTCCCCGAATCAAGACCCTCGCAGATCCGAATCAGCGGACTGAACGATCCGACTATGACTTAAAGGAGCGAAGTTGAATTGAAGAACCGCAAGCACCTTTTGGGGTGGGCCGGCATCGTGGCTGCTATCTCTATCACCGGCTCCGCGATGGGCATAGCCTCCGCAACCGGTCTGGCAAAGACGCCTTCGACAAGCACCCTCGAGGCGGAAGAGCCGGGCGGCAACGCTTCGGCAGATAGCAGTGACACCGCTTCCGCAGGCCCTTCATCGGGGACCGTTGATGTAACGCTGAATGAGTGGTCAATCAAGCCGAGCGCGACAAGCGCCAAGGCCGGGGCGATTACGTTCAACATCGAGAATACGGGCCCCGCCAAAAGTCACGAGTTCATAATTCTAAAAACGGACATCGCGCCAGAATCGCTCCCGACGCTGAAGGACAAGTCGCTGGACGAGGAGGCCAACGGTATCACATCGCCCGGCGAAGGCAAGGTCCTTGGGATAGGGAAGACGCAGACGATTACGGTTCCGATGACCGAAGGCAAGTATGTCTTCGTGGATAACATCGTCGAAAAGGACCTGGCGCACTGGGAGAAAAAGGCGTACGCCACTTTTACCGTGCAACCGCCCGACAGCACCGACGCCAGTGGATCGTCAGGTGAGACGAGTATCGTCTCGCTCACGTCTCCGGTCTCGGCCGGCCAAGCCGCCAACGTCAAGGTACAGACGTCTCCGGGGGGTTCTTGCTCTATCGTCTACACCCACCCCTCGGGCAAGAGAAGCACAGCGGCCGGACTGGATCCTAAGACCGCAGATGCCAATGGAACGGTCACCTGGACTTGGCTAATTTCACAGCAGACCCAACCGCTGGGAAACGGTAAGGTGCTAGTGACATGCAGTGGCAAGTCGGCAGAGGCGACCATTGCGATCCAGTAGCGTTGCGTCGAGTACGAGATGCTCTATGAACGCCAGGGTGCTAAGCCGCACGCGGTGGTGATACACTTTCTTGGAAACGCCAAACATGATCGCCCTCCAGATTTCGCCGTAGCCGCCCCATCGGCCGGATTCTCTCATGCGATACCTCACCGCCTTTGCCACGTTGCTTGGCCTGCTTCTCGTTGCCTGCGGCTCATCCTCCTCGTCCTCCCCACCCAAATCTGCCGCATCCGGCACTTCCTCGTCGGCGTCGTCGCGGTCCGATTCCTCTTCGGCGGCTGCGGAGGCTGGCTCGCTGTGCGGCCTCCGCGATTCGCCTCCGGCCACTTACCAGCACGTATTCTGGCTAATACAAGAGAACAAGTCGGCGAAGCAGATCATCGGGTCTAAGGACTACTCTTACCTCAACCAGACGCTCATTCAGCAGTGCGGCCTCGCCAAGAATTATCACAGCACCAGCCATCCCTCCCTGCCCAACTACCTCGCCCTCACTTCGGGTACCACCACCGGGAAAGCGGACCGCTCTAACTGCCAGCCGAAGGAATGTCCCCAGCCGCAAGACAATCTCTTCGGGCAGGTCGAACGCTCGGGAAAAGAGTGGCGGCAGTATGCGGAGGCCGCCGCCGGTAACTGCGACAGCGCAAAAAGCGACGCCTACGAGCCCGAGCACGCCGTGCCCGTGTACTTCACGACCATTGCCGCGCGCTGCAAGCAATGGGACGTGCCTCTGGGGACGCCCGATGGGGGTGCGCTCCGCAGCGACATCGACAAGGGTTCCCTGCCTGCCTTTGCCTTCATATCGCCCGACGGAGACCACGAAGCAGGCCAAAGCGGCGATCAGTGGCTCAACGACTGGATTTCGCGCATCACCGCTACCGCGGATTATAAGTCGGGAAACACTGCTATCTTCGTGACCTGGGACGAGGGTGCGGGGGACGACGAGAGCAGCGGCGAAACGTGCACCGACAGCACCCACGCGGACACGTCTAAGTACCCGAGTTGTTGGGTGCCGCTCGTCGTCATCAGTCCATCGACCAAGCCGGCCACGACTTCTTCTACCTTCTTGACCCACTACTCGCTGCTGGCGACCACCGAGGATCTCCTCGGCCTCAGCCCCCACCTGGGCAACGCCGCTGGCGCGCCCACTCTACGCAGCGATTTCGGCCTCTAGTAGAATACTGAAAGCCTCATGATAGGACTTCTTAGGCTGCTAGCGTCCGGGGCGGCGTTCTTCTCCCTGGTGATGGTTCTCGCATGTGGGTCGGGCTCATCGAAGTCTAATGCTCCTGAAAGCGTCGGACAGGAGACAGCCGTGCCGGAGGAGGACAGTCCCCCAGGCGACATACCCGACAACCAGGTGTTCGTCTCTTTTCGCTCCTCCGGTGGAGGCTATACTCTGGATACGCCGGAGGGCTGGGCACGCACGGAATCGGGGGAGAACGTGACCTTTTCCGATAAACTACACCGAATTGCGGTCGAGGTCTCCGATGGTTCGACCCTTCCTACGGTAGAAAGCGTCGCCGCTAACGATATCCCCATGCTGGCGGCATCCGTCGAGGCCTTCGAAAAAGTCAAGGTTGAGTCGGAAGATCTACCGTCGGGGCCTGCCGTCCTTATCCGATATCGTGAGAACTCGGCGCCTGACTCTGTCACTGGAAAGAAGGTGCGCGTGGAAACGGACCGCTACGAGTACTTCAAGGACGGAAAGTTGGCCTTGCTCTCGCTTTCAGCGCCAGCTGGATCCGATAACGTGGATGTCTGGCGACAGATCTCTCGCAGCTTCACTTGGGACGGATGACGCCCGCGCTCGAGGCCCACGATCTCTATCGTTTCTACCACGTAGGCGACGAAGAAACGCTGGCGCTGCGCGGGGTTTCGTTGTCGATCTCCGCGGGCGAAACGGTGGCGGTCATTGGCCCATCCGGAAGCGGGAAGTCTACCCTCATCAATTGCCTCGCCGGGCTTGATGACCCCGATGGCGGCTGGGTGATGGTATCCGGCCACAGGATCACCCGCCGCCCGCAGCGAGACCAGTCCCGACTGCGGGCGCGGCATGTCGGCATACTCTTGCAGTCCCGTAACTTGCAGGACCATCTCACGATTGGGGAAAACATGTTTGCGGCGCTGTTCCTTGCCGGTAACTTGGGCGGAAGGACCTACATACATGCCGCTCTTGAGGCGGTCGGCCTGCTCGGGCGCGCGGAAGCGTTCCCCGACCAGCTCTCCGGCGGCGAACTCGCTCGCGCGAGCCTCGCCGTCGCGCTCGTGAACGACCCAACCGTCCTCCTCGCAGATGAGCCGACCGCCGAGGTAGACGCCGAGAACGAAGGGGCCCTGCTAGGCCTGCTCGTGGACCGTGCACGAGGAGGTTGCGCCACCGTCATCGTTACCCACAGCGCTGCTGTCGCCGCTGTTGCGGATCGGGTCCTGAACCTCATCGATGGTCGCCTGGATGGGGCCTGAGCCACTTGTTGAGGCAATAGGAGTCTGGCGGCATTTTCGCTCCGGTACAGAGGCCACTGACGCCCTCCGGGACGTATCTTGCCGGATCTACCCGGGGGAATTAATCGCGCTGATAGGCCCAAGTGGCAGCGGCAAATCGACTCTACTTCATCTGCTTGCAGGCCTAGACAGGCCGAGCCGAGGAAAAGTGCAGTGGCCGGCGCTGGGCGGCGAGAATCAACTACGTCCCACCAAGATAGCGCTCGTGTTCCAAGGGCCAAGCCTTCTGGCGCCGCTGTCGGTGGCCGAAAACGTCCGCTTGCCCCTCTTCTTGGCGGGCGCCACGGAGCAACGGGCGAATCTGCTGGCGAGCCGGGCGCTCGAGAGGATGCATCTCGCAGATGTACACGACAAGCTTCCCGAGGAAATATCCGGAGGCCAGGCGCAGCGGGCGGCCATCGCCCGCGCTCTGGTGACCGAGCCCGCGCTGCTTATTGCCGACGAGCCGACGGGCCAGCTCGATTCCGCGGCTGCCGAGGAGGTCGTTTCCGCCCTGGTCGAAGACGTACGAACCCTCGGTGCCTCCGCGCTCGTCGCTACGCACGACTGGCAAGTGGCACGGCATTTTAGCATTGCTTGGAAAATTCGTGCCGGTCGCCTAACTGCGAGCACCCGGTGTTCTACCTAGCCTGGCTCTCCGGGCTGCTGCGTCGACGTTGGCTCGCGCTCGCCGCGGTGACAGCTGGAATCGCTGTTTCGGTTGCGCTCGTCGCGACCATGGCCGGATTCTTCGCGCTCACTCGCGCGCAAATGACTGACCAGGCGATCGCGGACGTCGCTGTCGACTGGCAAGTGCAACTCGCCCCAGGTGCCAATCTGGAAGAGGCGGTGAACGAGCTGACAAGTTCGCCCGGGTACACGAAACTGGCCCGCGTAGGCTACTTCGATAGCCCCGGAATGGGGTCGGTTGAAGGGGGGACGACCCAGGTGACAGGCCCGGGCAAGGTCCTGGGACTTGAGTCGGGCTACCGTGACAAATTCCCGAGCGAAATCCGGGACCTCTTGGGCGACGGTAAGACATTGCTCGCCCAACAAACGGCTGCCAACCTTCACGCCCAGCCTGGCTCTGTCGTAATGATAAGGCGCGCCGGACTGCCGGACGTCCACGTAACTGTCGACGCGATTGTCGACTTGCCACTCTCGGACAGTTTGTTTCAGGCAGTTGGCACGCCGCCTGGCAGCGGTCCGCGGGCGCCGCCGGACAATGTTATTCTCCTGCCGCTGGACGAGTGGCACAGCCTCTTCGACCCGGTTGCTGCCGTCATACCCGAGGCGCAACACGTCCAACTCCATGTTACCCTCCCACACGACCTTCCCTCTGAGCCATCCGCAGCTTTTGCAAACGTCCAGCGCCTCGCTCGCAACTACGAGACGCGATTGGCCGGCGCGGCGCTGATTGGTGATAATTTGTCCGCCCGACTCGATGTTGCCCGCTCCGACGCCCTATACGCCGAGGTCCTGTTCTTCTTCCTCGGATTTCCGGGCGTTTTGCTTGCGGCAGTGCTTACCATCGTCCTCATCTCGTCCGGCGGGCCGCGGCGCCGGCGCGAGCAAGCGCTACTCCGCTTGCGAGGTGCGACCGTCGGAAAGATTCTGGGTCTCGCGGCTTTGGAGCCAGCAGTGGCGGGCATAACCGGCGGCGTGTTGGGAATAGCTCTAGCGAGCGTCATAATGGAGGCGGCCTTCGGCATCTGGGGCTTCGAGCAGACTGCCGCATATACTTGGTATGGGGGCGCGGCGCTAGCGGGTGCCGCCCTGCCTGTGCTGATCATCCTCTACACGGCGTGGAGGGAAGCGAATGGTAGCGCAGTAACGAGGTCACGGGCTTTTCGTCGACGCCCAGGGGTCCTTGCCTGGGAGCGCTTTGGGCTAGATTTCGTCCTTCTCGGCTTATCCACGCTTGCCTTCTGGCTGACGGCGCGCGGAGGATACGAGGTGGTCGTCGCGCAGGAGGGCGTTCCGCGCGTGTCTGTTTCGTACAGCGCCTTCTTGCCGCCGCTCCTGCTCTGGTCGGGGGCAATTCTTCTCGCGGTCCGCCTTACCTCTCCGTTGCTTGCCCGCAAAGGCCGCGTCGTTGGCATCTTCGCCAGGCCGATCGCCGGGGCGCTCTCCTCGCTCGTAGGCGCGTCCCTTTCGCGGCAACGGCTGCCAGTGGCGGGCGGCCTCGCGCTTATCGCCGCCGCCATCGCTTTCGCCACCTCCACCGCCATTTTCAATTCTACATACCAAGCACAGGCACAAGTCGATGCCGAGCTGACCAACGGCGCCGACGTGACCGTCACCGGACCGGCGGCCTCTGGCTTGGCCGAACGGCTGCCCGCGATTCGCGAGTTACCGGGTGTTGCTGCCGCCGAGCCCATGCAGCATCGCTTCGCCTACGTCGGCACCGATCTTCAGGACCTCTACGGGGTCCAGCCAGCAAGCTTTGGCAGCGCCGCCCAGCTTTCCGACTCGTTTTTCGCAAATGGTAACGCCGGTGAGGCGATGTCGGCGCTCAAGGGGAACCGAGACGGGGTGCTAGTGTCAGCCGAGACCGTCCAAGACTTCCAGCTGAGCCCCGGCGACCTCCTTCGCCTGCGCCTCCAGAACTCTTCCGACAACCAGTACCACGTTGTGGAGTTCCATTACCTCGGGATCGCGCGAGAGTTCCCTACCGCGCCCAGCGACTCATTTCTCGTGGCCAACGCAGACTATATCGCTCAGCAGACCGCTGCTGGTTCGGTGGAGATGGTGCTGGTGCGCACCGATTCGTCGCCCGATCGCGTTGCCGAGGTTATTCGGCAGCTGCTCGGCCCTGGCTCAGGCGCCACCGTCCGCGACATCGCCGAGGCGGAGCAGGCAGTGCATTCAAGCCTGACAGCCATCAGCCTTCGTGGCCTCACGCGCGTCGAACTGTCCTTTGCGGCCGCGCTCGCTGCGGCCGGCGCCGGCCTAGTGTTACTTCTCGGCTTCGAAGAACGGCGCCGGACGCTTGCGATCGCCGCAGCCCTGGGCGCCCGCCCGCGTGAGATCGGAGCCTTCGTCTGGAGTGAGGCGGCGCTAATACTGGCAGGCGGCGGAATCATCGGAGGAATACTTGGCTGGCTCGTAGCAACGATGCTGGTCAAGTTGCTCACGCAGGTCTTCGATCCCCCGCCTGAGCATTTGTCCATTCCCTGGATCTATGTTGCGGGCGTTCCCGCTCTTACAACGGCAACTGTCCTAATGTCCGCTCTCATCGTTACGCGTCTGGCTCAGCGCTCCGTCTTGGAGATGATTCGCCGGCTGTAGCCGCCGATGCGCCCTCGGCCCCGCCGGACGGCTTGTCGACATTGACGCTAACATGAAGCTCACGCGCCTCGTCGGCCAATACTGCGGGACCTGAGCGGTCGTGCTTCCGGCGTGCCAGTTGGGCGTTTTCCAGCCTTCTAACCGATCTCTGTCAATTTCCATTCAGTATCGATTACTTCACTGGCGGATAATCGTGCCAGGGCGGAGACCGATCTAAGCGTGGAGCCCGCCCCCCTTTTCGGAAGCCCGCTCTCCCCCCGGCCCCGGCGGGCTTCCGCCTATATTCACGCGCGGACTTTTTACCTTCGCCTTGCCTGAAGGTAGGCTAGAGCCGGCCTGAGGGCCGCCTGGCAAAACGCTACTCAGCCAGCGTCGACGCCCACCCTCCCCGTTCCTGAATTCACCCGTTCTTAACCCAGGTTAAGGGCTGGTTAACCGCTGTGTTCACCTGCGGCTCTGACAATGGACTCATCTTCTCTTCGGTAACCCGCTCGCGGGAGGAGCTAGCGATGAACAAACGGCGCAGCAAGAGACATATCTTTCAGAAGACACTGCTGTGGGCTTTCGGCGCCACCCTGGCTATGGTGGTCATCGTCGGAGCAGGCGTCGTTGCGATTGCCTTCAACACAAGCATCGGCACGGCGGCGGGCGAGAGGGGACATCCGACTAGCGGCCACCACAGCGACCTCAAGGGACGCGCCGCCAATGTCAGCCTCACATTCCAAACCAACGCTACGATTGCCTGCAATCCGGGCGATCAGGCGGCATCGTTTGGGTTCCACCTCAACTACTCAATCACGGGCGGGCCGCTACCGGCCGGATCAACTCTCATTGTTTATCTCTCGCCTAACAACGGCGCCGTCGGTCATTACGGCGGCAGCGACCCCGCGGTGTTCATCGCCACCGTGGAGTCGAATGAGGTGGCCGTTTCGATGGGCGGTCTAAGCGGCAGCGGGACTCTTTCGTTCACCCTCCCGGTGACGCATCCGTTCGAGATCGGCAGCGGCGGCATTTTGGGCGTGATCGCGCACGACATCGACAACACGAATTCGTGGACAACAAAGACGAACTCCTTGAACTGCAGCGAAGCACCTACACCTACTTCCACTTCTGCCTCGACGCCCAGCTCCTCACCAACGCCTACGGCGACGTCCACGGCCACTCCAACCGCTACGCCGACGAACA
>VBJT01000255.1 GCA_005880075.1 Chloroflexota bacterium | reverse complement strand
ATTCAGGCGGTGCCGCGCGTGCCTAATTCCCCTTGAATTCGCCGTACTTGCCGCGATAGAAGATCAGCGGGTTGGCGTCGGAGAGTTCTCGCGCCTCCGCCACCTCGCCGATGAAAATGGTATGGTCTCCGCCGTGGTGTTCTGTGACCGTCCGGCAGTCCAGGTAGGCAAGTGCTCCCTCGATGATAGGAGCGCCTGTGACGCCGAAGGCAAGCGGGAGATCGTCGAGACCGTGAGCGCCGTCGAACTCTTTCTTCGCGAAGCGGTTCGAGATCTCGGCCTGCTCTTCATTGAGAATATTCACGGCAAATACGCCTGCCTTGGCGAGGATGTCGTGAGTGTCGGCCGTCTTATCGACGCAGACGAGGACCAGCATCGGGTCGAGAGAGAGAGATGTCACGGCGTTCGCCGTCATGCCGTGCAGTTCGTCGCCGAGGCGTGTCGTGATGAGGGTAACGCCGGTGGCGAAGCGGCCCATCGCCCGGCGGAAATCGTCCTGTTCGCTCATTGCGAAGGTCTACGGGCGCGATTGAGGGCGAGGCGTAAAGCCGCCTGGGCGGAAAGCTGCTTATTGGTAGAGCGGTCGGCTCGCCAAATGTGTCCCTCACTCACGACGCCGTCTTCGTCCGCGACGGCTACATAGGTGAGACCAACCGGCTTCGTTTCGCTGCCACCGCTGGGGCCGGCGATCCCGGTAACCGCGACGCCCACCGAGGCGCCAGTCTGCTTCCGGATGCCCGTTGCCATTGCTTCCGCGACGGCCGAACTGACGGCACCTTCGTTCTCGAGGAGCCCTTCGTCTACGCCGATTTGCTGCTTGAGGTGATTGTCGTAGGTGATAGCGCCGCCGGCGAATACATCGGAGCTGCCGGGCACCTCGGTCAGGAGATGGCCAACGAGTCCGCCGGTGCAGGATTCGGCAACGGCCAGGCGTCGACGGCTTTGTTTCAGAACGCGCAGCAGGTCCGCGGCGAGGGTGACTAGTTCACGATGTTCGGGCATATCACGGCTTGCTTTTCGGTTACGCCCACCGGCAAACGTAATAAGCTTGACGAATCAAGAATACACTACCTTCGTCGGTTAAATGAGCCGCGCGCAGAAGACGCGGGATTCGACGCCTTGTGGACTTCGGAAATGTTCCACGACCCATTTCTTCCGCTGGCCGCCGCCGCTTCGAGCACCTCGCGCATTAGCCTCGGCACATCGATCGCTCTTGCCTTTGTGCGTAGCCCATGGGTGACGGCGCTATCCGCCTTAGACCTCGATGTGCTGTCGGGCGGGCGGTTTATCCTGGGCCTCGGCACGGGACTCAAGCGGCTCAACGAACGTTGGCATGGCGTTGCTTACGGCAAGCCGACACCGCACATCCGCGAGTGCGTGAAGCTAATTCGGTTGATCACGGAGCGCGCCCATGGGGGCGAACCAATTCGCTTCTCCGGACAGTACTACGACGTTGACATCCAGGGATGGCAGCGCCCACTGGCTCCGACACGTGAAAAACTACCGATCTACTTAGCGGGGGTCCGTGAGGGGATGATCCGGACGGCGGCGGAAGTGGCAGACGGGCTGCTGGGGCACCCGATCTACTCGCTTCGCTGGATCAACGAGGTTGTCCTGCCTTCTCTCGCTCGCGGCCTGCGGGAAACTGGGCGGCGGCGCGAAGACTTCGAGCTTTGTCTCGCCGTCTGCTGTGCTGTCGACCGCGACGTCGCTGCTGCCCGGCGGGCCGCCGCGGCGACGATCGCGTTCTACGCCACCGTCAATACTTACGAGCCGCTCTTCGCCCGTTTCCCTCATGACGTAGCACGCATCCGCGAGGGCCTCATGAACGGCGACCAGGCGTGCATGGTGGATGCCGTATCGGAAGAGATGGTGGATGCGTTTGCGGTGGCGGGGCGGCCCGAGGAGGTGAAACGGCAGATGGCCGGGTACTCACAGCTTTCGGACAGTATCTGCCTCTCCCCGCCCGACCAGCTCATCGACCCTGGCGAAACGGAGCGTTACCGGGAAGCCTTGCTCGCGACGTTCTCAGACTGATAACCGCACGGCTGCACCGTTCGAATGTTGTGTATGATGGCCACGAGGACATGTCCGTTTGCTTGAGACCGGCGCGCTGGCCCCGCACTTTACGCTCCTGGGTATAGATGGGAAGGAGTATTCACTCCCGAAGGACGCCGCCGCACAGCCGACTCTTCTCGTGTTCTTTAAGACGACCTGCGGGACGTGTGATACGGCGTTTCCGTACGTCAACCGGCTTCGGGAAGCATATCCGGAAAGCTGGCAATTGTGGGCGATCGCGCAGGACCCGCCGCGAGAGGCCGCGGAATACGCGCACAAGCACGGCATGCACTATCCGGTACTTGTCGATGCGCCGGATTATTCAGTATCGCGTGTATATGACCCGGCCGCGACGCCGACGTTCTTTCTGAACGACGCCAAGGGGCGGACCGTCTTCACGACCCATGGTTTCGCGAAGGACGACATGAACCAGCTGGCAGCTCTTATCGCTGATTTGCTGGAAGCAGAACCCCTGATTATCGCGCCGGAGAACGACGGGAAACCGGCGTTTAAGCCAGGGTGAAGCCCCCGGCATTTGCGTCCGGTTGGACGCCGCTGAACGAAAATACGCTTGCAGAAAGTTGAAATTCTTGCGTTGTCAGCTTGAAATGGGTGTGTTACCATACGCCCCGATGCAAAGCGTTTACCTTCTGCGGCGGTTTTGCGCTGCAGACGAGGTTAAAGTCCCGCGTCGGCTTTTTCCCGCAATCTCCCGCTCGATGACCGGACATTAACCAGGCCACAAAGGAGGTCATCGAGTGGCTTACACCGACCGAACCCTTACCTGTGTTGAGTGCGGAGCGAGCTTTACGTTCACCGCAGACGACCAGGAATTTCACGCGCGCAAGGGGTACCAGGAGCCGAAGCGCTGCCCTTCCTGCCGGCAGACCAGGCGCCAGGACCGCGGCGGTGGCGGTGGCGGCAGTTACGGCGGCTCGCGCCAGATGTACGACGCTGTGTGCGACAACTGCGGCACGAATACTCAGGTGCCCTTCCTCCCGCGCCAGGACCGGCCAGTATACTGCAGTGACTGCTTTTCGAAGATGAAGCCGGCCCGCTCCGGCGGCAGCTGGTAATCTAGGCGAGGCAAGAGACGCGCGGGGCGCCGACGCCGGCGCCCCGTTTCATTTTGCGTATCATTGACATGCCATGACGAATCCCAATCACCGTGGCCCTCTGGCGGGTCTCACCGTCCTCGACCTGACGTGGGTGCTCTCCGGGCCATTCGCCTCGATGGTCCTTTCCGACTTGGGCGCTGATGTGATCAAGGTCGAGCGACCGCCACATGGTGATGTCGCTCGAACTACCGGGCCCTACATCGGGGACTGGAGTACTTACTTCTTCTCGATCAATCGTGGCAAGAAAAGCATCTGCCTCGATTTGAAGAAGCTGGAAGGCCGCGATCTCTTTGTTCGCCTGGCCGAGAAGGCCGACGTAGTGATGGAGAACTACACGCCCGGTACGATGGTCGAGCTCGGCCTCGGCTACGGAACGCTCAGCCACTGGAACCCGCGCCTGATCTATGCGGCGACGTCCGGCTTTGGCCAGACGGGGCCCGACCGCGACCGGCCCGCACTCGACATCATAGTGCAGGGAATGGGCGGCATCATGAGCATCACCGGGGAGCCCGGCGGGCCTCCCGTGCGGCCGGGGATCTCTCAAGGCGACATCACGGCCGGGCTTTACACGGCAATCGGGATCTTGGCCGCGCTGCAAGAGCGTGAACGAAGCGGTAAGGGCCAAATGCTCGACATAAGCATGCTGGACTGCCAGATCGCGATACTGGAGAACGCCTTCGCCCGCTATTTTGCGACTGGCGAGGTGCCGAAGCCGATCGGGACGCGCCACCCGCTGGCGACGCCATTCCAAGCGTTCGAGCTGTTTTGTGCGACGATCGGTCGCCCGGACTTGATCGACGACCCCCGCTTCGATACGCCTGGCTTGCGCACGAAACACCACGCCGCCCTCGAGCCGGTGCTGAACGAAGCGCTACGCCAGAAGACGAAGGCGGATTGGCTACTGGAGTTCGATGCTATTGGGCTGCCTTGCGGCCCATTGAACGACATCCCGAGTGCGGCCAAGCATCCGCAGGTCAAGGCGCGCGAGATGCTCATAGAGATCGAGCACCCGGACGGGTTCTCGCTGAAGATTGCGGACACGCCAATCAAGCTCGATCGGACGCCGGGCGGCATCAAGGGGCCGCCTCCGGCGCTCGGCGAGCACACGGACGAGGTGCTGTCGCGATTGCTGGGGCTATCGGCGGAAGAGATAGTCTCTTTTAGGGACGCAGGGGTGGTGTTCGGGCCGTTGCCGTCGCCGGTGGGACGGATACGGGAGCACGAGGCGAGCCTCGCAAAGGCTTCAGAGACAGCTTAGCCGACTCTACACGACCCTTGCGGTTCGCAAGTCCTCAATCCCCCCATCCCCAAATCCAAACTCGCGTAACACCTCGTCCGTATGCTCGCCGTGCAGCGGCTCCGAGCGTGTGGAGTCCACTTGCGTCTCGCTGAAAGCGATCGGGGTTGGGACCACCGTGCTACGCCCGGCGCGCGGATGCTCGATCTCGGCGGTGTAGCCGTTGGCGCGTACCTGCTCGTGCGATAACACTTGCTGATAGTCGAGCACGGGCGCGCAGAAGATGTCCTCAGCTTCGAGCGCCGGCAGCCATTCGGCTGTCTTGCGGGTCAGCAGGTGCTCTTCGACGACGGCGTTCAGCGCCTCGCGCTCGCGGATGCGCTTGCCGGCGTTGTCGAAGCGCTCGTCCGTCATCAAGTCTTCACGGCTGATGGCGCGGCAAAACCCAGGCCAGCGCGCTGGGTCCACGCCGCCGACGGCCAGCCAGCCATCGGCCGTCCGGTACGTCCACCACTGCCAGGCGAGACTTGTGTGGCCGCGTCCTGCTGGTTGCGGGTTCTCGCCGATCATCGAGAAGTACGTCATCTCCCACGACTGCGCCGCCAGCATGCTGCCGAGCAGCGAGCATTCGACCTCCTGTCCAACGCCGGTACGCTCTCGCGAAACGAGCGCGCTCACGATGCCGAGCGCGAAGGTCAGGGCTGCCGTGTGGTCGGCGATCGCGCAGCCGGCGGGAAGGGGCGCATTACCGTCGCCGGTAACCGAC
>VBJT01000237.1:2757-6557 GCA_005880075.1 Chloroflexota bacterium | reverse complement strand
TTGTCGAGCACGTGGATGAGGTACTGAACTCCGCTCTGCACCCGGAGAAGGCGGACGATCGGCCGAAGCTGGCTGCGGTAAGCAGCTAGGTCGCCAACCAGCAACTGGAGCGAACCTACATGATGAACAACCCTCGCTGGATGGGCCTGCTTGTGTTCATCCAGACGCCTGTCATTTTCGCAGTAGTGGCAATTGTGGCGGGTGAGTCTGTCTTCTTGATCACCCTGCTCGGACTGGATGGTCGGAGGGGGTAGTTTCCTGGTCAGCCTCTGGGTCGCCGCTCGCTATCGCCAGATGAAGGGCCGCGAGGTGGTGCGGTCCAGAATCACGCGGAGTCTGCTGGCCAGCAAGATCGGCTAAGCTTCCTTGTCGGGACGCCGATCATTGTTTTATTTGGCGTTCTGAACATAAACACTTTGGGTGCGATCGAGTGGGTCGCACTTATCACCTTTTGCGCCGTGCTCATGGCGTTCTGTGGGTTCATGTGGGCCGTCGCGGACGTGCGATTGACGAACCATCTTGCGCGTTAGCTGGCCCGTCTGCGAGCCGTTCGGTCTAGTAGCCCCGCGCCGGGTCAACGACGTTCTGCAGCGGCTCGCCCGCCAGGTAATGCCGCAGGTTGTCGCAGAACAGCGCGACGGCGCGCTCCATGTAGCGCGGGGTACCCCCGCTGATGTGAGGCGTGACGATCACGTTCTCCATTCCCCAGAGTTTGCTCTCGCCGGAGAGCGGCTCCTGCTGGAAGACGTCTAGCGCCGCGCCGGCGATCGTCCCGTCCTTTAGAGCTTGGACCAGCGCTTGCTCATCGATGATCGCGCCGCGACCGATGTTAATGATCACCGCGTTGGGCTTCATCGCTCGCAGCTGGGCTTCGCCGATCAGGCCGCGGGACTCAGGAGTTAGAGGAAGGGCGACGACGACATAATCACTCGCGTGTAGTAGGTAGGTGAGATCTGAAGGAGGCAGCATTTCGTCCACAGCGGGGAAGCCCGCCTCGGCGCCGGTTGTACGCTGCTCGATGGACCGCCGCAACGCGAGCACGCGCATACCGAGGGCCTTCGCGAGTTCGACCACTCGGGCGCCGATGGCCCCGACGCCGAGGACCCCGACTGTCTTCTCCTCCAGTTCGTCCGGCCAGTAGGGTCGCCAGGCTCGTTCCTGCTGGGCTCTAATGGCCCGCGGCAGCCCCTTCGCGAACGCCAGCATCGCCCCAATGACGTACTCGCTTATCGGCACTGCGTGGATGCCGCTCGCCGTCGTAACGGTAGTGTGAGACCGGACGACCGGGGCATCGAGCAGGCGGTCGACCCCGGCGCTGGTCAGCTGGAGACATTTCAGGGCAGGTGCGCGCTCGACAATATTCTCCGGAACGACTGGGTTTGTGAGCAGGACCTGTGTCTTGTGCAGGATGGGCTCAAGGCGCTCGCGCGCATCTTCTTCGCTCTCGTCTTCGGCGCGCGGTGGCTCCGGGTAGCCAGCCCAGAGAGGGCGCCCGTCCCGGTAGACTCGCCGTTGGGCGTGGGTCAGGGCGGTGACGATAAGACGCGAGTCGGTATTTCGGATGGTGTCCTGAAGGTCGTCGGCGAGGGGCAGGGAGATTGTGACGTTGACGGAACGCTCGGGCATATCGACTGGAGATTATACGAGGGGAAAAGGGTAAACGGCGAAAACGGGGGCAACGAGTTCGCAATTGACGTGAGCAGACATCTAGGCGGCACTCACAACTGCTAAAATACGTTGAGGAGGGGTGCCGGAGTGGTTGATCGGGGCGGTCTCGAAAAGTGAATTGCCACCTGCCCTGACTCGCCCGAACTCCCCATTTCGTATCTGGGAGACGATGTACATATCCCCTCTCTGGTGCTCCCTTGACCCCTCTGCCAACGACTTTGGTGAGCAAATCGTGAGCAAGCGGACTCTCGGCGATGAGAGTTCGTAATCGTCGTGGAACCGTCTCGATTTCGATGACGGCGCAGGACATCATCTCGACGGCAGTGAACGTAGTGCAGAACCGTCTGGACGAAGTTGAGCGGGACAGCGAGGATTCATCCATCGACGGCTTGAGGTATGTCCGCAACGACGCTGTCAAACCCATGCTGCGACAAGTCTATGAGCTACTGATGGACGCCAACCGGAGGGCGGTCGAGCAGCGGCAGGCAAAGGGAGCGCGGCAAAGGTAGAGCCTGTTCAAAATTCGGAGCGATCTCCTAGAGGATGCGCTCTTTGAATCGTTTCATGTTTCCGGCTTCAAGGTCTTCTGCAATTTGGAGCGCGTCTTTCAAAAAGCGGTGGATGTCCCAATCGAAAGCCTTCCGAGGTTGCTGGGATATGTAGATGGGAATAACGACTTCATGCTTCGCGTCGAAAAGGTAGATGTAGCGATAGCCTTTAGGCCCACCGACATGCAATCGAAAGAGTTTGCCCTGCAAAGAAGGGTGTGGAATCTCGTGTAGACATCGTCCTGCGTCGGGATTGGTGCAGGATTTTTGTAATTGGGTCTTTAGGGAATCGGAGAGGTCCTCGTGCGCGACGATGAAGTCAAGATACTGCTTATCAAACGCTTCATGTGCTAGGAAGCGGAAGACCTTCAACTTTTTCGACTTCTTCCCAATCGATTTTCTTGTTTTCGACTGCCTCGGCGATGCGAGCCAACGGCACAACAAACTCCGGTGTCATGGCCAGTTCTAGCCCTTCGCATTCGTCGTCTGACAGATCGAGTTCCAACAGATCGGGGATGTTGGCCTCTAACACCGTCTCGCACTGTAGCATAGGTTAATCAATTCAGATTCGGCCATGAAGCCATACTGTTTGACGGTTAGATCAATGACCTCCGGAAGTTGGGGCGACAACGATTTCAGGACCTTTCGGTAGAACGCAACTTGACTACGATTGGTTACAGTAAACTTGTTCCCACCCTCAACAAGCTCCCATTCGCCGACCATGTAGGTCTTCGCGGTGTCCAACGGCAGGGCCACGACGTAATCCATTGTGACGAGCTGGACCTTTATATCGTCCAGCATTTCGCTGTACTGCCCGTAGTGATATTTCTTGAACTGGAATGGTCGCACAGCTTCCTGATTTCCCTCAGAAAGTAAACGCTCCGACAGGTACGCAACCTTCTGAATCCGCTTCGCTCCGTAAGCGCCTTTGCTAAACCGGCTCAATAGGTAGAGAAGATAGATGCGTCGAACAGTGGAAGCTGAAATTTGACCCATGCCAAAACCTCCTGTTATATTCCAAACAGGAGCGAAGGCCGACGAGAGCTGGAACCTCTCGGCTCGGCTATCTTATTAAGACGCAACGGGAGCGCCTGTGCTGAGTATAGCATGGGCGTTCAGTCATTTAAGAGGTTGCACGCAGCGTGCCATCCTCACAGGTCGCGGGGCATTGGGCGTTAGAAGAGCGTGTGGCTGAACACGAGCAGGTCACCGAACTCGGTCGGCTGTAGCTTCTCGAAGTCCTTCTGCGGCACCTTGATGTAGTGCCACGAGACTTCAGCCAGCAAAGTCGCGTTCTCACACCATATCTGCGCCGCACGGTCCTTGTGCGCCACGTCCACGTCTTCGCGACCCTTTGTCTCAGCAAAGTAATGGGAGCCATCAGACAGCACCGCCACGAAGTCCGGCTGGTAGTATCTCAGGTTGTTGACGGCATCGGTGTACTCGATGGAGAAGCCAAACTGATCGGGCAGCTTTGCGAAAGCCTCAACGTCTTTCGCGTCTTCAAGGAACCGCGCGAATCGGCGCTCTAGATCATTTTCACACGGCACGAGGTTGAACACAGACTTTTTGGCGCTGACCGTC
>VBJT01000237.1:0-2745 GCA_005880075.1 Chloroflexota bacterium | reverse complement strand
GTTCGCAGCAATTGAACGAAAGCCTTTACCGTCACGTAATGGGCGACGTTGGTGCTGATAGCCTTTATGATTGCCGGTTTTTCTAGATCGACTGGCTCGCCGAAGGCCCGCGTCTCTAAGAACTCGCGAACTTTGGGAACAAGGGCCGCAAACTGCGAAGGCAATTTCACTTCCTGTGCGATTCGCTTAGCGTAGTAGGAGATAACTTCCTGCGGTGTCTGTGCCTCAGGGATGGTGTAATCGCGTTCAACGATCTTCTGTAGGGTGATGATGTCGTAGCCCTCATAACGGAACGTCCGCTCGGCGACATCTCCCTCTTTCTTTGGGAGCGGCGGACACGACATCTGAGAAATATCCAGCGCCGCGATCTCCTCAGCGAGGGTTTTCTTGCGGGCCAGAATCGGACTGAGAACAGGAATAGTGATGTCCTTATCCAGCTTCTCCTGATCTACTTGAATAATCGTGATGACGAGCTTGTCCTTGCCGAGTTGGAAGGTCTCAAGCTCGATGTCTTCTTCGACTTCAAGCTGCTCAACGAATTCGATGAAGGCCTTGTTGCCTATGACATCCACGCGCTCGATGTATGAGGGACGTGTGGTCCAATCCCTGAACATGAGGCGCAACCCCCTGCCGATGGTCTGCTCTGGCAAGATATTCGCCTTTGACGTATACGGGCGGAGGCCGATAACCACGGTAACATTCTGAACGTCCCAGCCCTCGCGCAACATGAGCACACTCACAATGGCGTTTACCGGACTCTCCTCCAGACTTGTCAGTGTGGATGATGAGAAGGCGATCTCCGCCGAACTCGTCGGTGTATTTTGTCCGCAGGTAATCTGCGACATCCTCGGCGTCGTCGGTCGTGTTCATCATCACAAATAGAATCGGTTTCTTGTTGAGCGACGCCAATTGTTCTCGGTACTCTCGCCAGCGCTCAACAGCCGCAGTCACATACGGTCTGTATTTGGTACTGGCGATGTCGGACCTCGCCTCCTGAATGCCGGTCGCGATTCCCTTCGTTGGCCGCTTGACGATGTTGTCGATGATCGCCTGCTTGAGCGGGTAGTCTGACACAGTCCACGTGAAGAGGGCGCCTTTGCTGAAGCGTGGAGTTGCGGAGAAGTCCATCTGGGCGGCTAGACCTCCAGAACACGCACCGTGCAGCCGACGTATCACCTTGTTCCATTCGCTCTCTTCATCATGGGTGTGGTGAGCCTCATCGTTAACGACCAGACAGGGGCCACCACGAGCCGCGATACGCCTGTCGAATGGCTCAGTCTCGACGGCTCTCGCAGGAGGAGCAGGGCCGAGGACATCAAGCAGTTCCTGTGGCTCGGCACCGTCGCTGCGGTCGCGGGGTTCGTAGAATTGTTGGATGTTCGACAGGTATAGAGCACCCTGCGAGTGCGCCCGCTCACTCTCGCTCCTCATGTAGCAGTCGAAGTCCCAGAAGAGCTTCAGTTCGGGCGGGATGATCGGGTCGGTGCGAAATACGCGACCGCCTTCGAAATCAAGGCGAAGCCGCTCAAAGACGATCACATTGGGAGCGATCACCAGCGCCGTCTTCGCGTAATCGTCCAGCCCTTCAGCCACGGCATTGAAGTATTGCCACGCGATGGTTAGCGACATCACCTTCGTCTTGCCGCTGCCGGTCGCCATCTTGATGCAATAGCGTGGAAAGTCGTCATACTGAAGCAGCCGCAGCCCGAGGATGTTCGGTGCAAACTTTTCCAGCAGGTCCTTGTGCCGCCGAATTCCCGCGACTTCGTACAGGTAGATCAGTGTCTCAATAGCGTCTCGCTGGGAGTCGTGATACTTGAAAAAGCGCCCGCTGTGCATCAGGTGATCGGCCTTGAACCAATAGTTCAACAGGGCCTTGGTTGTGCCGGTCGCGCCGCTGTAACCTCTGTTTCGCCAATCAGCCACCGCCTCGCGGATCGCAGGGACACACGGAGCAGTCTTCACGCGAGGCTCCAGTAGCCCTAGCTGCTCGCGGGGTGCTCGGCTGCCGCGCGGCATGTCAGTTCACGTTGACCCGCGTCGTCTTCGTTGTGTCGTTTCCCAGAATATCGATGACCTTTATGACGACGGTGTATTCACCACCCTGTTCGTAGGTGTAGCTGGCCGACTTCACCAGTTCGCGCTTCTCTTGTTGTCCCAGTCGATGGCCCAGTAGTCGATCCATTGCTCCCAATGGGTGATCGCCCTTTGAACCTCCTCAGGAACGTCGTCTGGCGGAATGACGAAGTCAGTCAGACTCACAGTCACAGCGCGGCTTTGGCATTTCAGATCAACTGAAAGAGCCGCTAATTCAAAGAACCGGACATCCCCCTGCTCCACAGCACGTTTATCCATCACATCACGAGGGATGCGAAGAAAGCGGAGATCAAGGCCAGCCTGTGATGCCTGTTGCTTGACCACTTCGTTGATCTCGAAGGCGAAGTCCCATCCGAGGATGTCTACGCCTTTGGTCTGTGGCGCATCCTTCCCCGTGCCAATTGCCTTCCTGAATTCTGTTGCGATCTGAGTTACGTCGGCGGGCGATACAGGCGAATCGACGGCGCTGACGTGGACCATACGCCCGCCCTTCAGGCCGTGGAGCCATGCGTAACCGCTTACGGGCGTGGCATTGTACAACTCCATTATGAATCGCCGGTAGGAGGACTGCTTCGCCCCTGCCTGCTCTCCAAACTCGGCTGACTGCCATAGCTGCCGCTCGTACTTGCCGAGGTTCTGCACCGCAAA
>VBJT01000144.1:21097-34668 GCA_005880075.1 Chloroflexota bacterium | reverse complement strand
TAACTGTTCTTGCCGACGTCCGCGAGCCAGATCTTGCCGAGCAGTCCGGGCATGCTCGCGAAGGCCGGAGCGACCTCGTTCGCCATCGAGCGGAACCCGGCAGCGGTCATGTCTTTCAAGTTGAAGTTGACAATCTGGACGTGCATTGCTCTCCTCCTGTTCTGTTCTGGAACGAGAGTACGAGTGGCAGTGCATAGATTTGTGAAGACGGGATGAAAAGATTATGAGAAAATGTCGGAACCAAACGAAGAGGTCGTTGTCATTGATGTAAACCTCCTCCCGTTGTGATGGCCCGCATTTTGACGCCCAAATGTCTGGCACGAGCGGGTACCGGATGGTACGATCTGTCACCGCCGTGACATTCTGTAGGTACAAAGCGGTGACAAATGGGACGAGCGGGGACCGAATAACACCACATCAAGGCATCTTTTAATCCGGGAGTCGTGGGTTCGAATCCCACCGGGCCCTCCATTTACGTGCTGTGTTGAGCCCCGTGCTTGCGGCGTCGGGCCAAACGACGGACCCCCGGCCTCGGGCGCGGGATCTGGGAGTCAATCGTTGATCGGTATGTCGCCACACCGTAATGCGCGCCATCTCTCTTTATGGCCCTCGTCGCGAGTACGACGGTTGGCCACCTCTGGCGCAGCGACCGCGACGACCGGCCTTGCTGTGACCCCGTCTACAATGTTGTACTTGGAGCCAAATGCAGCCCGGTACCGAATTCGAAGGGGTGATCGGCAAAACGCTCGCCGACTCCGAGCCCTGGTGGCCGCCCCCACCCGCGCCGCCGAAGGATTCCCCAAACATAGTCGCGATCGTCCTCGATGACACCGGCTTCGCCCACCTCGGCTGCTACGGCTCGACCATCGAGACGCCGAACATCGACCGCCTGGCCGCAAATGGCCTCCTCTATACGAACTTTCACACGACAGCGCTCTGCTCCCCCTCTCGCGCTTGCCTGTTGACAGGACGCAACCACCACTCGGTGGGCATGCGCGGAGTGTCCAACTGGGACAGCGGTTTCCCCCATATGCGCGGCGCGATTCCACGAAGTGCTGCGACCCTTCCGGAACTCCTGCGCGAATATGGCTACGCCACCTACTGCACCGGCAAGTGGCACCTCGCGCCGATGCACGAGTGCTCGGCCGCCGGTCCGCACAACAACTGGCCGTTACAGAAGGGCTTCGACCGCTTCTACGGCTTCTTGCAGGGAGAGACGGACCAGTTCTATCCCGAGCTGACGGCCGACAACCACCATATCGAGCCGCCCGGCCGCCCGGAGGACGGGTACCACCTGAGCGAGGACCTCGTCGATCAGTCGATCGGCTGGGTCCGGGACCTCAGGTCGGTGCGCCCCGAGCGGCCCTTCTTCCTCTACCTGGCGTTCGGCGCGATGCACGCCCCCCACCAGGCGCCGAAGCCTTACATCGAGAAGTACCGGGGACGCTTCTTCGAAGGTTGGGACATAGTCCGCGATCAGTGGTTCGCCCGGCAGCTCGAAATTGGGATCGTCCCGCGTGGGACGACCCTCGCTCCCCGCAACCCGGGCGTGCTGCCGTGGGCGGAGCTGCCCAAGGACCAGCAGATATTCGCCTCGCGCCTGCAGGAGACGTTCGCCGGCTTCCTCGACCACACGGATGCGCAGATCGGCCGCCTGACCGGCTTCCTCGAAGAGCAGGGTCTGCTCGAAGACACCCTCATCATGCTCTGCTCGGACAACGGGGCCAGCCAGGAGGGCGGCCCGAACGGCGTCATGGACGAGTTCAGCTTCTTCAATCTCATATCCGAGGACATCAACGAAATCGTGGCGAACCGGCTCGACGACATCGGCGGGCCGCACTCGCACCCGAACATCCCATGGGGGTGGGCGCAGGCCGGGAACACCCCCCTTCGCTGGTATAAGCAGAATACCTACGGCGGCGGAGTGCGCGATCCCCTGATCGTCCATTGGCCGTCTCGCATACGCGACGGAGGCTCGGTGCACACCGCCTTCTGCCATGCCATCGATTTCATGCCAACGGTGCTCGACGTAACCGGCATCGGACTGCCTGCGGAGTTCCAGGGCGTGGAGCAGATCCCGCTGCACGGCGAGAGCCTCGTCCCCGGATGGGACCAGCCCGGTGCCCAGACCCGTAGCGGTCCTCAATACTTCGAGCAGCTCGGGCACCGCGGGCTGTGGAAGGATGGCTGGAAAGCCGTCACATACCACCTCAAAGGGACCCCCTTCGACAAGGACCAGTGGGCGCTGTACAACGTCGAGGAAGACTTCTCGGAATGTCATGACCTCTCCGGCGAGCTGCCCGAGAAGCTCGACGAGATGGTCAACGCGTGGTGGTCCGAAGCCGAGCGGTACGGAGTCCTGCCGCTCGACGACCGCACACTCGAGCTCTTCGGCGGGGTCAATCGGCCCGGAACGCCGCACAACCGCCGGGAATACGTCTACTACCCGCCTGTCTCGCACATCCCGGCCGACGCTGCCCCTCCTCTCGGCGGGCGCTCCTGGTCCGTCACCTGCGACGTAGAGATCAACGGCGACTCCGAAGGCATCCTTTACACTCGCGGCAGTCATAATGTCGGCCACGCCTTCTTCATCAAGGACCGCAAGTTGCAGTTCGTCTACAACGCGCTGGGGCGGCACTACCGGGCGATCGGTGATCTGGAGCTAACGCCCGGCGCCCACGAGTTCGGCGCGAGCTTCGAGCGCGAAGGCCGCTCCGGTCGCCTGGCGTTGACCGTAGACGGCCGCGAAATCGGTTCGACCAAGGTCGAGACCATCGTCCGGATGCCCGGCTCGACGGGCGTCGACGTCGGCCGCAACGGCCTCTCGCCGCTCGTCGACG
Source organism: Chloroflexota bacterium (assembly GCA_005880075.1). Lineage (GTDB taxonomy): Bacteria > Chloroflexota > Dehalococcoidia > SM23-28-2 > RBG-16-64-32 > CF-163. Next base: position 31,828 of record VBJT01000144.1, on the reverse strand, counting down.
ACTACGAGCCTCCCTTCGCTTTCACCGGGCGGATCAGGCGAATAACGTTCGACATCAAGGGCCGCCCGGGCCCGTCCGATGTCCAGGCGACGACGCGGGCCGAGATGGGCAAGGAATAGAGTCAGCTGCCGGTTTCAACCCGCAGTGGGTTTCAACTCGAAACGGTTCAAAGAGGACAGCACAAAGGAAGGCGGACGACCACCCGTGAAAGTACTGCGGACCCCTGACGCGCGCTTCGTCAACTTGCCGGGCTGGCCCTTCGAGCCGCACTACCTCGAAGTGCCGAACGGCGAGGGCGGCTCGTTACGCATCCATTACGTTGACGAGGGCCCGTCTTTCGCCGCTCCCGTCCTGATGCTGCACGGTGAGCCGTCCTGGGCTTACCTCTATCGGAAAATGGTTCCCATCATCGCCGGGGCCGGCCTCCGCGCCATCGTTCCCGACCTCGTTGGCTTCGGGCGCTCCGATAAGCCTGCCCGCCGCGAAGACTACACCTACCAGCGCCACGTCGACTGGATGCACGGCTTCGTCACCGCGCTGGACCTCAAGGACATCACCCTCGTCTGTCAGGACTGGGGCGGCCTCATCGGCCTCCGTGTCGCGGCCGAACAACCGAACCGCTTCGCCCGCATCGTCGCCGCCAATACCTTCCTGCCAACAGGCGACCGTCCGCCGGGCGATGGGTTCATGCGCTGGCAGCGCTTTTCTCAGGAGACGCCCAACTTCAACGTCGGGCGGATTGTCAACGGCGGCTGCGTGACGGACCTGCCCGAGGACATCGTCGCCGCTTACGACGCGCCCTTCCCCGACGACTCCTACAAGGAGGGCGCCCGCCAGTTCCCAATGCTCGTGCCGACTTCGCCCGACGACCCGGCGTCAGAGCCGAACCGACACGCCTGGGAAACGCTTCGCGAATGGACGAAGCCCTTTCTCACCGCCTTCAGCGATTCCGATCCCGTTACCCGCGGCGCGAACAGGCTGCTTCAGTCGCAGATTCCCGGTGCGAAAGACCAACCCCACACGACGATTGTCAACGGAGGGCATTTTCTCCAGGAAGACAAGGGAGAAGAGCTCGCGAGGGTAGTCGTTGACTTCATTGCGAAGGAAATATAAGGACGTAATCCGACGGTTGACCCAAAACCGGCTCATCCATAGTCGCCGGCTGGCCCACGATAATCAGTGCATGGAGGTATTGGATACATTTATGCGCATGTAGTTAGTCCCAGGCAGACGACCGCCGCAATAGGGCTATAGCGCGGCCGTCTTGATGCTTTCGGTTAGTCGTTGCAGGCCCTCGCGAAGAGCGAGCGGCGGCCCCCATCGTCCGGTTGAACTAAGAAGCGCCGGGCTGACTAGCGACTTATCGACGTCGCCTGCGCGGCGCGGGCGAAAGACCAATTGCGGCGTCATGCCCAGCTGGTCGGCCAGAATTAACGCCGCGTCGCGAATTGCCGTGGCCCTACCACTGCCGACGTTCCAGACGACATTCTCGGAGCGCGAGATGGCGAGATCTACAGCGTCGACGAGATCCGAAACATAAAGAAAGTCGCGGACCTGGCGGCCGTCGCCGTGAATTTCAACGGGCAACCCACCGGCGATGCGTTCACTGAAGATCGCAAGCACCCCGCCCTCGGCATCGCTGCGTTGGCGTGGACCATAGACATTGGATGGCCGCAAAATCGCAAAAGAGAGCCCTGATCTCCGCACGCGTTCCTCCGCGAATAGCTTGTGAGTCCCGTAAAAATTGCGCGGCGAAGGCGGTGTGTCCTCGCTCGCTGGTTCCGGTGTTTCTCCGTAAATTGCTCCCCCGGAGGAGATGAACACGAATCGGCGCACCGATGCCTGCCGGGCGGCGTCTAAGAGAAGTTGCGTCCCCGTTTCATTAACATCGCGGTCGTACTGAGGATCGTTCATGGAACGCTCGACGCTTGTCTGTGCGGCGCAGTGCACGATTACGTCCGCTTGAGCGGCGCGTATGGCAGCGGCGATCGCTGCTTCGGACCGAATGTCGCCGCTATGAAGTGCGATATCTCGAGGAATGTTCGATGCCCGGCCAGTTGTCAGGTTGTCGAGCACCTGCACAGGGCGTCCTCCCGCGTGCATTGCCTCGACGATGTGCGAGCCGATAAAGCCCGCACCGCCCGTCACGAGGACTCCGCCTAAGGCGGACCTATCCGTCATTCCTACTCACTGCAGCTCTCAAGATAGGCAGGAACCGACACCAGCTTGTCCAGCCGCACAATCTTGTAGCCCTTCGTGCGCAGTCCTTCAATGATGCCAGGAAGTGCGTTCAACGTCGCCGAGCGATCGGCGTGGTGATCCGTGTCCTTTCCGTCATGAAGAAGGATAATCGAACCGGGTCTTACGGAATCGAGCACACGTCGGACGATCTCCTCTGGAGGCGGGTCCTTCCAGTCCCTCGGTATGACGTCCCAGGTAATCGTTTTCATGCCGCGACTGGCGACGGCATGAAGTTGCCACGGGGTATGGAAGCCATTTGGGGGACGATAGATCGCTGGACAGACGCCCGCTGCCGAAAAAATGGCATGTTCGGCCTTCCAGAGTTCGCCGTAGCGAGGATCGACGACTGCATCGCTCTTATGGTGTCGATAGGAATGGTTGCCGATGAGGTGTCCTTGGGCGACAAGGCTTCGGACAATTCCAGGGTGCTCTTCCGCATTTTTGCCGACTGTGAAAAACGCGCCCTCTACGTCATAATGATCAAGCGTGTCGGCGATCCGCAGGGTCCATGGATCATTCGGTCCGTCGTCAAATGTGATCGCCACTTCCATCCGATCACGCGGGCCGTGGTTCAGCATTTGCCCGTACAGTTGGGATCCCGGTTGCCAAGCGAGATAGACCGCGATCACGGGGAAGCCCAGGCTAAAAACTAGTCCACCTTTAGCGCTGAACGCCAGCATTGTGCGTAACGGACGCCTGGCGACAGCGATCGGGGGCGTTCTAGCCCAGACAGGCGGCACGAGAGCGATCAGAGCCGCAAGCGCCGCCAAGCCTCCGGCAAACCATAGAGCTGGTGCGGTGCCGCTCGCTTGGTTCAGTGCGCCGCCGACGGCTGGCCCGACCGCGTGCCCGATACTTTCCATCGTCAGGAACCAGCCGAGGAGCGTAGCCGTCTCGGCGCCATGAGAAAGATCGATTGCCATCGCGCTGACAGACGGCACGGCGAGTGCCAGCCCGACTGCTGTTAGCATCGCCAGCGGCACAACCGCGCCGGTGCCAGTTGAAGTTGACAATCCCCACGCGCCGACGGTTACTGCCAGCAACCCTGCGCCAAGCACTGGAATGCGGCCGACACGGTCCGCCAGCGAGCCAGTGAGAAGCACAGCGCATGCGCCCGCGGCGGCTGCAGGCGCGAAGAGGAGTAGCTCCGCGCGCACCGAGACGTGTAGAAAAGTTCGGCCGTAGCTGCCGAATACGGCAATCAAGGCCCCGAGGATTGCGCCTTGGAGTAGGAGGAGTACTGAAAATGCCATTCGTCGGGGCGAAATGAGCAGACGGAGCCATGCGAACCGGCGTCGTGCCTCCGCTCGTACCTGAGCGTTTATTGGTCTGGCACTCGGGAACTGGCCGACGATCAAGAACGCAGCGAGCAAGGCGCTAATGGAGACCGCGATTGCGGCGGCATATGGAAAACCGGGGGAGAGGATGAAGCCAAGCCCAAAGGCAGTTGCTACAGCCGCCCCGGTCGCTATTGTCATGCTCGCGGAAAGCCGCGCTCGCTCGTCTTCGGCAAATTCCGCGGCTGCCAAGCTGAAAGTGGACGGCCATATAGCGGCGGCACCGAGGCCATACAAAGCGGCCGCCGGGACTCCTAGCAGCGGTTCCACAACGGCCAGCAACATTGCCGCCTGTCCGGCAACCGCCAAGCAGAGACCCCCGAACAACCCTTGCCGAGGACCCAGGCGGTCGATCATGTACCCGGCGGGAAGCTGTCCGACCAATTTCGCCGCGCCGTAAGCGGCCAAAACATAACCGGCAATTGCCTCGCTGGCTTGGTACTGTTCAGGCAGGTAAGACTGCACTGATACGAGAAGCGTGAAGACTAGCCCCGCATCGACGGCGAAAGTGAGGAGGGCATATTTGCGCGCGCGCGGCTCTCCAAGCGGCCGCAGCCGCGTGACCATCGTCGAAATCGGCGACCGGAGGGTTAGAGTGGACATTGAGATAATGAAGAAGGTCGGGATTGGCCGGCTACGAACGGCTGGATGTTATAGACCACAAATCTGCCCCTTGGGTCTGTATATGCAATGCTGGCCTGGGCCCGCGAGACAAGCGAATTGAGGAGATCGCCTTCGTTGAAGTGCAGGCGGCGTTCCCACGCGCGCTCGACGACCACGAAATCGACCCGTTTGAAGGCCGTGTAGCAGCCGTATTGGTCCATGTTCCACGGTCTATGGAATGTGCTCTCGGTAAAGAACTCGTTGGAGAGGATCGCGCCGTGCCGCATAAAACGATACATGCCGTCCTCTCGCTCGCTCGGTTCGAGCACCCGATAGGTCATGCCCGGCTGGAACTCGGGAGAGGCGAAGAACGCGGCGTAGACATCGGAACTATCGTGGAGAATGCCCCAGTACCCACTCGGAGCCCGGTTGAAACCAATAACACCGCCGAGCAGGACCACCCTGAGCGCGCTGCTCGCAAAGCCGACTCCAAGAACGGGACGGTAGTTCCGCCGCAACCAGGGGGCGATCCATGATAGGACAAACGGAGCGGCGAACCATAACCCACGGCTGACGATTGACGAGATAGTCGTCCGCACAAAGGCGGCGGGATCCTCGTTTACGGCCGGGGTTGATAGAGTCATCCAATAGATGGGAATAAGCGCCAGACCAACGGGTACAAGGAGGAGAACTAAGTCCCGCACGCGTTCTCTATGGAGCCCTGCATAGATCGCTAGGTACACTCCGCTGGTAAGCGAGCCAATCATCGGGTGGCTGCTGATTGTGAGCCAGAGTAGAAGCGCGGCTAGGACGGTCCTTCGGCGTTCGAACGCTGAGACGAAAAGAAAGAAGAAGAGCGCACACCAGACGGTCGCGAATTGAAATGCGAACACGGAGTCAATAAAAAACGGGTTGATCAGGAACAGAAGAATCATCCATGGGTCTCGCATTACAGGTCGAGCCAACCCGGCGGCCCAAACGGTCCCGGTAACCGCAATTCCCATTAGCAAGCTGACTGTCCAGTTACCGAAGATGGGGTATGTTAGGGCGCCTGCGAGGTAGGGCACTAGCGCGTACGGAAACGTCACTGCGCTCCCGCCGTCCAAAAGGGAGATATGTAGTGGAAATCGCCCGTGGTGGAATATCTGGTCGCTCAGATACCATACATGCGCGTAATTGTGCATCGAATCCGACGCGAGGAAGAGTGACGTTCGAAGAATATCGCCCACAGCAAAGGCGAGTGCGAGAAGCAAAACTGCGGGCAGCACTTTGACCGATAGCGCCGGCATGTCCGATGGCTTGTGTCGGCCGGCCAAGACCCGCCACCAGGCGCCCACCATGGCGAGCGCATCGATTATTCCGTCTTGGATGCTCGTCCGTGATCGTTGGACCGGTACCGGCACGATCACGTCGTTCGACAGGCGGTATCCGATTCAGCGCTTCGATGAGCGGACCTGCTCTGAAGACGCGATAGCCAGACTCGACATCGTAAAAGCGCATGCCTGACCAGAACGAAGCCCACCAAGCAAGCAAGTTGTTGCCCGTCCGCTTAAGCAAGTCATAGCCCGAAAGATCGCGACGCGCGACGGCTGCGTCGTATCCCTCGTCGGTTACGCGGCGGGTGAGCCGGTCGAGATCGGCAGGGTCGTGCTGACCATCTGCGTCAACGGTAATGATCAAATCATCAGGACTGAGCTCGCCTGCTGCTACGAGGCCAGCTATCTCCTTGAAGGCCGCATAGTACGCCGCAGAGAGTCCGCGGTTGTATTCAAAGAAGATAGCGTGTGCTGACCGGCGGTGGCGCGCCCAGCCAATGATGAGTGAGCGCGAGTCGTCCGTTGACCCGTCCTCAACGACAACGATTTGATCAACAAGCCGCTCCAATTCATCCAGGACCTGAACGACAGTTTCCTCTTCGTTGTATACAGGGACGACCGCGATTTTGCGCGGCACTGCTGCTGTGGGTTTCGCCGGTTGGGTGTCCTGGATCGTTTTCATGCGGTGGGAGCTGTGACTACCGCCTCCTCGCGCAGCTTTTCCACGAGCCAGGGAACCGTCCGCTTCATGCCTTCCTCGAAATCGATCTCGGGCGTCCAATGAAGTTGTCGTCGCGCCTTCTCGCTCGAAACGTCTCTGCCCGAGTAATCGCCGGGCCGCGCCGCCATGAATTGGATCTCGCTTCGGCATGCGGTGAGGCGTAGAACAGTTTCGGCGATCCGGAGAATCGTCACCTTTTCGCTGCCGTCGAGGTTGTAGGTCTGGTTATTCGCCACCTCGGCCAGTGCGGCAACGTGTCCACGGGCGAGGTCTTCGACGTAAACGAACTTGCGGTGCTGGCTACCGTCGCCACTGACCGTCAAGGCTTCGCCGCTCAGCGCTTTGCGCACGAATACCGGCATAACAAGCGACAAACGCATCCTTGGGCCGTACGGGATGCCATAGCGCAAGATGGTGAATGGGAGCTTATGCATGCTCCAGTAGTCATGGCAAAGCATTTCAGCCGCGATTTTGGAGGTCGTGTATACGTGACGCGCTGCGGACATCTCCATGGCCGCCCGTTCGTCAACCATATCGGAATGCGAAGACTCAGCCGACGAATAGACCCAGACGGTACTGGCAAGCACAAACCGCTTGATCGCATTTGAGCGTGCGGCCTCCAGGGCGCGCAGGGTCCCCGTGACATTGAGATCGATGGCGCCAGCTGGGTCAGCGACGACGTCGTTTACGTCGGCCACGGCTGCCAGGTGGTAAAGCACGTCGAGATCGGTGCAGGCCTCGATGAGCCCAACCGCATCCAACACACTGGCTTTGCGAAACTCGATATCATTCCGGTGCGGAGGTTGTACGTCGATGACGGAGATGACGTGGCCTGCCGCGGCGAGGGCGTCCACGACATGCGACCCGATGAAGCCGGAAGCGCCTGTTATCCCTATTCGCATCTTCTTAATCGACGACCGCTGCTTGCACCGTCTGCATCGACTCGAGTGCCTTTTCGAGAGAATCCAGGACGTACTCGGCATCCTCTACTTCCATTCTTGCGGAGATCGGAAGGCAGATGTGGCCCGCGCATATCCGCTCCGCCTGAAGCAGCCGTCCGGCTGGATAACCCCTGAAGACGGGCTGTTGGTGGCAGGGGGTTTCGTATACTTCTCCACTTAAGCCGACGTCGAATCTATCGCGTAAAGCTGTCTTCAGCGTGGCGCGTTTAATGCCCGGATCGAGCAACGCAATGTACTTGTAGTAGTTAGAGCGCACGCCGCGGGGGACATTCAAGGGGTGAATGCCTCCATGCCATCCGCTAAGACGCCGATCATAAACCTGAGCGACCTCCCGTCGCCGGTCGATAAATTCTGGCAGGTGGCGTAGTTGCACCCGGCCGATGATCGCGTGTGGTTCGCTCATCCGCCAATTATAGCCAAGGCGGACGTGGTAGTTCGTCGCGAACCCCTCCTTTCCCTGGTCTCGATATATGAGGGCTTCACGATAGATTGCCTCGTCACTAGTCGTGATCATCCCTCCTTCGCTGCTGGTTATCACCTTGGTTGGGTAAAACGAAAAGGCCGCCGCCAGACCAAAACTACCAGCGGGCTTATCGCCAAGCGTCGAGCCTTGCGCATGCGCCGCATCCTCGATTAGAGGCACACCGACCTGTCTGCAGACCTCGGAAATTTCGGAAATTCGCGGGCTAATTAACCCGCCAATATGCACGATGATTACGGCCGCAGTATTCGCGTTCAAGCACGCCCGCAGGCTGCCTGCATCAAGCGCGAAGGTGCCCGGCTCACAGTCAGCGAAGCGCGGGCGGCCGCCGGCATGGATAACCGCAGCAGCCGTTGCAAAGAAGGTGTTAGTCGGGACGATCACCTCCCGGTTCTGCACGCCGATCGCCCGGAGGATTATCTCGAGGGCGCTGGTGCCACTGTTTACGGCGACTGCATACGGCACCCGGCAAAGGAGCGCAAACTCTTCCTCGAATTGCCGGCCGTGCTTGCCAAGAGTGAGTGCGCCGGTCGTTAAAGATTCACTGAGCTCCGCCGTGATTTGCGATATGTCTTCACTAGTGAACGAAATAGAGGCAGGAGGCACTCTCATTGCATACCCTTTCTTGTAGCCAGAACGCCACCGGGAGCGCCTGATTAACCACGCTACAAAGTGTAGCCGGGCTTGAAGCCTCGAACCTTAAGAAACCACTAAGGAACGGCTAACGTATCCCGAAGCTGCCTACCAGAACGCTGAGCCACCGTGAGCTCCATGACGAAGGTAGTGCCATCCGGCCGCGATTCCACACTGATGTCTCCGCCTAGCCCTTCGACCACATACTTTGCGATCGAAAGGCCAAGTCCTATCCCTTCGCGGTGCACCCTCGTGGCTTCAGCCCCTCGGTAAAAACGATCGAAGATCTTGGGCAACTCCTCGGCGCTTATCCCGATTCCAGAGTCCCGCACGCTTAGCCTAGCTCGTCCGCGCCGTTCACTAAGATAGATTTCGACAGCACCGCCCTCGGGCGAGTAGTTGATTGCATTCTCGAGCAGGTTCCTTACGACTTGTTGCAATCTCTGCGCGTCACCCTCGACCATCAAGTTAGGAGCGATCTGCACTTGCAATGAGGCTGTCGGTTCAGCGAGCTGCATCCTCCAGGCTTCTTCACCGCATAGCCGTGAAAGATCGACGGGGGCGCGCTCGAGCGATTGCGCTCTATCGCGGTTTAGCAGCAGCAGATCTCCGACCAGAGAGGTCATTGCACTCGCCTCACGGGACATGCGCTCGAGACAAGCTGCGCGGTCGGCTTCGGGGAGGTCGGGATCACGGAGGATGTAGAGGTTAGTTCGCAGTATCGTCAATGGACGGCGAAGCTCATGCGACGCCTCGGCCAAGAACCGGCTGTGCGCGGCGAGCGTCTGCTCGATACGTTGGATTAGATCATTGAAGGTCGCCGTGAGCTCACCGATCTCGTCTGCTGTCGGACGTTCGACCAGCCGCTGACTAAAATCACTCGTGCGCTCGACGCGGCGGGCCACGCGCGAGACTTCCCGGATCGGGTCAAGCGCGCGTCCGGCAATGAAATACGCCGGAAGCGACGTTAACAACAGAGCGAAGATGCCGCCGACAATTAGAGTGCCGCGGATTTCAGTCAAGGCTTCATCTGTCTCTTTCATAGAACGACCAACCTCGATGCTCCCTCCGCCGTGCGCCGCGGAATCGATGGGCATGTGAAGGAGTCGGAGTTGTTGCTGTGCTACCTTGCGCTCATAGACCGCGGGCTCGTTTAGGGAGCCGCTAGGGGGAAGAACCTCCGGGGAGCCTCGAAACGAGGAATAGAGCACCTTCCCCGAAGCATCGCGGATTTGAAACAAGAGCCCCGCAGCCTCTTCGGTCTCCAATGCCTGGCGGTTGCTTTGAATTAGCGATTCATCGAGGATTCCGGCTGGCAAGCTGGCTATGATCGAGTTAGCCTGAGCCGTTAAACCGTCGTCCAGGCTCGCGTAAATTCGGGTGCTGGCCAGGAAGGTGACCGTAACTGCAAAGCCGGCTAAGACTACCGCTACGAGTGCCACACACAGCAGGGTAATGCGTAACCGAAGAGACACGCCCGCTATTCCTTTAAGATATAGCCGATTCCGCGCACCGTATGGATCAATCGCACTTGACCTTCGTCTTCCAGCTTTTGACGGAGGTTGGCGATATGCACTTCAAGGCTGCTTGACCCCGAATCGGACCATGTCGGTCCCCACACCGAAAGGATCAGATCATCGCGTTTATGAACAGTCCCCGGAGCTTTCAGGAATGCCTGAAGAATCCGGAATTCCGTAGGTGTCAGCGAAAGGTCGCGATCGCCGCGGCGGGCAACCCAACTTCGGTCGTCCAAGAATACGTCCCCATAACTAAGCTCGCCGCGTTTCGGTTGTTGCTCACGTGCACGCCGGCGTAGGGCTAGCAGCCGCGCTACCAATTCGTCCAGGTCGAAGGGCTTCACCAGGTAGTCGTCCGCGCCGGCTTCAAATCCGGCCAGACGGTCGACAACTGCATCCTTGGCACTCAGCATTAGCACTGGAGCGGAAGAGCTGTTACGAAGCAAACGGAGCGCTGCCACACCATCCATGCCGGGCATCATGACGTCAAGGACGATAAGCTCAATGCCGGGCTCTCGTTGGATCTGCTCAAACGCTTCGCCTGCTCCTTCGGCACTGCGAACACGGAACCCCCGTCGTGTCAACGCCAGATCGAGCGCGGTCAGTAAATTCTTGTCGTCATCCACGATTAGCACCCGTGGCTGATCTTCTAGTGTTAGGTCGTGTGGTGCAGGTGCACGCAGTTTGTCACCTCGCGTCTCGCCTAATTTTAATCGTGTTCTTGGGTCAGACGACAGAGTTACCAGGGGACTCATCGGCGCGAGTGACATGGACGAGCCTCAGGTTGGGCCGGGAAAATAAATAACACGCTTCTTATTTCAAGGCTCGGGCGTCCCCCGTTGACAGCCTTCGAATAACGTCATATCTTCACCCTAAGCTGTCCCAATCTTACGGAATCCCATCGCCCAAAGGGAGGCCGA
>VBJT01000144.1:16235-21088 GCA_005880075.1 Chloroflexota bacterium | reverse complement strand
CTACCCGCCTGCCCTGGCGATACCCCACCGCCATCCTCGCTGCCCTGCTTTGCTGGATCGCCGTCTCCCCCGCGAACGCAAACTTTCCCTTTCCCGGCCCCGGCGCTTCCAACCCGTACGACTATCAGAACTACATGTTCATCACGAATGCCGACGATCCGGGGCAATTTCCGCCCAGCGATCTTGGAGATGATATCTGGAAGTACAGTTCTCGGACGGCCTGTCAGATATACTCGCCGCCCGACGAGAAGTACTTCGAGAACTGCAGCGCGGAAGTGCAGGGAGACCCCAACCGGGCGCAAGAGCTCAAATGGGTGACCGGCGCATCCATAGACCGGGCCTGGCAGACGACCACCGGCCGGCCGGACGTCATCATTGCAGTGCACGATTCTGGGGTCAAATGGAACGACGGCGGCTTTCTCGTTGACCTCAACAACAAGACCTGGCTGAACCGCGGCGAGCTTCCCATGCCCGATTGGGGGAGCCCTCATCCCAACGACCCGTATGACCGAAACGCTGACGGTATCTTCAATATCAAGGACTACTGTCCTGATCCTCAGGATGAACTCGATTGCGGTGGCTCGGGCGACTCGCGGGTGCGCGGCGCAGCTGGCAGCGCTGACACCGATTACAACGCGAACGGATGGATCGATCCGGAGGACCTCATCTTCAAGTTTTCAGACGGCGTCGACCAGGACGGCAACGGGTACAAAGACGACTTTGTCGGCTGGGACGCATACGAGGACGACAACGACCCGTTTGACGAGGTGCAGTACGGCCACGGGACGGGCGAGGCGCGCGATTCCACAGCCGAAATAAACAACGGCGGAGACGCGGGCGTCTGTCCGAACTGCATGGTCATGTACATTCGCGCCGGCGACTCATTTGTCGCGGATGTCAATGACTTCGCCGAAGGCGTGGTCTACGCCACCGACAACGGTGCGTCGGTCATTCAGTCGGCGCTGGGCACGCTAAACAGCTCACGCTTCGCCCAGGAAGCGATCAATTATGCCTATCGGCGCGGCGTCGTCCTGATCGCCTCGGCGGCGGATGAGTCGGCCGGGCATCATAACCAGCCCTCCGTGCTGGAGCATGGCGTAACCGTGAATTCGATCGGCGAACCGCAATTGCCGAGCAGCCAGCCGCGGTCTTACCTGGATTTCAGGGGCTGCACCAACTACGGCGCTTACATTACGGCTTCCGTGCCTTCGAACTCGTGTTCCTCCGAGGCGACGGGGCGAACGTCAGGAATGGCTGGCCTTATCTACTCCGCGGCCCGCAACTCAGTGGCCAGCGGGACGATCGCGGATTACGGCGCGCTGGATGGCTCAGGTGGAGTGGTATCCGGCCGCGGCGTTTCGGCGGAGGAAGTCGACCAGATCATTGCGACAACCGCGGATGACTTGAACTTCATCACACCAGTTGACTACACCGCTCGAACCGGCTTCCCGACTCCCACTGAGCGCTATCCGGCCACCGAGGGCTGGGATCCGTTCTTCGGCTACGGCCGGGTGAACGCCGACCGCATGGTGCGCGCCGTGGCCCAGAACAAGATCCCGCCGGAAGCCGACATAACCTCGCCCAAGTGGTTCGCGACAATCGATCCCGACTCTGGGCCGGTCCAGATTCAAGGCACAGTGGCGGCGCGCCGCGCGGCCAAGTACTCCTACACCGTGAAGTGGGGAGTCTGGTCGTGGCGCGACACGAATGCGGCGCCCGCATACGTCACGACCGGAGTAACGCTGGCCAACACCGGCGACCAGACCGCGCCTTTCACCGGAACTCTAGCGACTATTGACCCGGTCGCGATAACGGCAGCCTTGACTGCTGCGAATGGGCCAGCCGGCGCCACGAGCGGCCCGGCGGTCGACCCGGCCACTGGGCGCGGTGACCACGAGAACCGGCAGTTCCCGGACAAGTTCGGCATCATCGTCCAACTTCAGGTGACCGCGAAAGATGCCGGCGGAACAACTCTTTCGAACATCGATGGCCGGCCGCTGACCGGCATCGGCACCAAGAACTTCAATTTCCATGACGACCCGGCCCTCTTCGGCGGCTTCCCTATCGACCTCCAGGGCGACGGCGCGGCCTCCCCTCGTTTTGCCGACCTCGACAACGATGGCCAGGACGATCTGATCGTCGCGACGGCAAACGGCGAAGTCCATGCCTACAAGGCCGCGGGTGGTGAGGTTCCCGGATGGCCCGTGCACACCTGCGATTCGCAGAACAACTACGGCGCTCCGGGGTACCGGTCGGGTGAGATTTCGTTGGCGCCTGACGGCAAATTGCACGCCGCATCACTGCGTAGCGCGACGGTCGGCGACATCAACCGGGACGGGGATCTGGAAGTCGTTGTCGGCGACTTCCAGGGCTGTGTTTCCGCCTTCGACCGCTCCGGCCACCTGCTCCCCGGCTTCCCGGTGAAGCCTAACTTCTACTACTCGTCCGTGCAACGGCCGGACCGCGAGGCTGGCTTCTACGCCGCCAACCCATCGCTGGTCCCGGGCGACTATCCGGGGCCCCTTCCGCTCCCCAACAATCCGGATTTGGTTCCCGACTTAGTGAATCGGAAGGACAAGATGAACCGCACCATCTGGTGGTTCTTGGCCGCACCCACGCTCGCGAATGTTTACGACTCAGACGGTGATGGCCAGCTGGTGGGTGATGGCGATGACCCGCTCGAGATTCTCGCCTCTAACGGCGACCGCCACCTCTATGCCTTCCGTACAGACGGCTCCGCCGTACCCGGCTGGCCCGTAATCCTGCGCGACCCCGCGCGCCTTGACGCCGACGACTTCATCGACCCGCTGACACACCGTCTCCACGAGAACGACCGGCCGCCCAGTGAGCCGAGCGAGTGCAACCCCGACCCCGCCTTTGATCGCGACCATGACGGAGTGCAGGACTGTTTCGACCCCGATGACGACGGTGATGGCATCTGTGACGCCGGTGGGCCCCTCCCGCCCGGTACTCCGGGAGCCACGGGAGGCTGCTCGCTTGCACCTTCAGGGCAGGACAACTGCCACACCACGCCGAACCCCAGCCAGACGGACAGCGATGGCGATGGTTTCGGGGACGCCTGTGACCCCTGTCCGACCGACCCATTCTGCGATGATGTCTATAACGGCGCGAAGGTGATCATGAGCCCCGCGGTCGGTGATATCGACGGAGACGGTATCCCGGAGATCGTTGCGACGGTCAACGAACAGTACCGCGAGCCGGTGAACTCAGACGATTCCGCCTTGCCGACCGCCCTAAGCGCCCTCGATCAAGCGGGCGGGAACAACCGGCTCTACACACTGTACGCGGACGGAACGCTGCACGGCGGCGGGCCGTCCAATCCTGGCAAACACCCGAATGACAACGCCTACCGTCCGGGCTGGCCGGCCAAGATCGCTACGCTTACGCTTGAACTTCTGCCGGTCGTCGGCGATGGGCCCGATGGCGCTCCGGTAATAGCGAATGTCAACGGCGGGAGCGACCGTGAAATCGGCATCTTCGGGGCGACCGGGCCCGGCTATGTCCTTAATTCGGCAGGCGTCTCCATTTATGGAAGGGACGCGCAGGGCCACGATCGGACACTCCTGGTCGATGCCCCGGGAGGTGGCACGAACTCCGCCGACACGCCGGCAATACCGGCAGTGGGCGGGGCGATCTTCGTCGACCTTCACGGCACCGGCCAGCTTTCCTTTGCCGCGCCTACTGCCGGGCTTGGCAAGCTTCTCGACGTCGTGCTTCCCGAGGACCAAACTGTTTCGGACAACCAACTCTCCGTGTGGGAGCTTGCTGGCTCGCGGTCACAGATAGCGGCCTATCCGCGCGAAGTGAACGATCTCCAGTTCGTCAGCACGCCGGCGGCAGCGGACATCAACGGAGACGGCCTGCAGGAGCTGCTCAACGGCAGCGCTTACTCAGACTTGCACGCCTTGGACGCAACCGGCCTTGAGCCCGGATTGACCACGCTTTCTGCGACCGCTTGGCCGAAGTTCACCGGCGGCTGGACCGTTGGCCCCCCCTCTGTCGGCGACTTTGACGGCGATGGACTGCGCGATATTGCGCATAGCATTCGCGAGGGCCGGCTATTCGTCTGGCACGGCAACGGCGCCGGTGTCTGCGCGCCTGCCTCATGGCCTGAATACGGCCATGACGCCTGGAACACGAACAACTATGACACTGACGCCCAGCGGCCGCGCGTCATTACTGATCTGAACCTTACCGGCGCTTCCCCGAGCGGTGGTCAGACGAACATTACCCTGCGCTGGACGGCCCCCGGAGACGACGGCACATGCGGACAGGCCCAACGCTATGAGGTCCGGCACTCCAGCTCCCCGATCACGGCGCAAAACTTCGCCCAGGCCACCCCGGCTGCTGGAGCACCTGCGCCCGGCCCGAGCGGCGGCCAGCAGCAGATGAGCTTCCCGGTTCCCGCCGGCACGCGCTACTTTGCCGTGCGTGCCGTCGACGACGCGGGCAACCCCGCGGCCGTTTCCAGCAACGTCTCCGTCGTCGATAGCGACGCAGATGGCGTTTTCGACTCGAACGACGCCTGCCCGGGCACACTTCCTGGAGCGGCCGTCGACGCGAATGGCTGCTCGCAGTCGCAGGTCGATTCGGACCTGGACGGCGTCTGCAACCCTGGCGCCTTGAGCAGCCTTTGCACTGGCTCGGATAACTGCCCGACTGTCGCCAATCCAACGCAGAGCGATATTGACGGCGACGGCACTGGCGATGCCTGCGACGCCGACCGAGACGGCGATGGCGCTCCGAATGCCTCCGACAATTGCCCGAACGACGCGAACCCCAGCCAGACGGACTCGGACGGCGACGGCTACGGCGATATTTGCGATCACGAC
>VBJT01000144.1:4448-16196 GCA_005880075.1 Chloroflexota bacterium | reverse complement strand
CCGCACACTGATACCGTGCGCTGCTCTGTCGAAATCGTAGGCCTGCCTTCGGGCTGCGTCGCGCAAAACCTGGATACCGGCCTCACCGCTTCAGCGCCGGGCGGGCTGGTCATGGACAATACCGCGACCTATGCGCCGGGCCAGGAGCGAAAGCTCGACTTCAAGCTGCGCATCGCCTGCTCGCCAAGACCGCCGCAAACGGCGATCGCGCTAATCGCGCGGGCGGACCATAGCGCCGACGACGGGCTCGGCCCAGATGACGAGGATACCAGCCCTGCAAACAATAAAGTGACGCGACTTCACATGCTAAGGCCGTAATGACCCAAGAGGACTTCAAGGCGGGAGGTAATCCGGAGTGAGACACTTGTTAGCGCTTGCGGCGGCAATCAGCCTCGTAGCCATAGCTTCCACCGGCTGGGCGAGCCGATTTCCCAGCACCAACCCGGATCCCCGCGTTGGTACGCCGAATGACCCAAAATTCGACTGCGCTGAACTGGATGACGAGGACCTGACCGCCCCCAACTGCTCTACCGTCTTCGAGGAGCAATTCAACCTCTTCGGCTTCCCGCCCGATTCGACGACTGCCTCCGCTCAATACCACGATGCCGCCCATTTGGGCCAGGGCCAGGTTTCCGGGGTCTCGGCCGACCGCGCCTGGAAGGTCACCACCGGCAGCCCCGAGGTGAAGATCGCCATCATCGACACGGGGATCCGCTGGGAGAACCGGGAGCTTCGCTCGAAAGTGTGGCTCAACCGGGGAGAGCTACCGCTTCCCCGCCTCGCCGATGGTTCGACGGCTTCTTCCTACGATGCCAATGGAGACGGGACTTTCAACGTCGATGACTACGCTAATGACACGCGAGTCGATCCCAACGGCGGACCGAACGGCCTTCCCGGGCAACTTGATGGCCAGGACGTGATCCGCGCCTTTTCAGATGGCACTGATACGGACGGCAACGCCTATGTAGACGATATCGCCGGCTGGGACTTCTTCGACGACGATAATGACCCGTTCGACGCATCAAGTTATGCATCTGCTGAGAACCACGGTTCGGGCCGCGCCGAGAATGCAGCGGCCGAGACCGACAACGGATTGGACGGCGCCTCCCAATGCCCACGCTGCCGGCTCATGATGCTTCGGCTCTGGGATACGTTCGTCGCGCCCGCGGACACTTATGGCATGGCGACGATCTACGCCGCGGACAACGGGGCCGACGTCCAAGAGGTCGCGCTGGGAGTCCTCCAGAATTCGCGCTTCTCGCAAGCTGCGACTCAATACGCCTTCAAGAAGGGCGTTGCCCTTATGCAAGTCTCTAGCGACCTGAATACGTCAGACCACAACTATCCCACGAACTACAACAACACTGTCTTCGTCGCCGGGTCAGTCGCCGACACGGAGGGACTCGGACAGAACAATCAACAACTGGCGGACGGCCTTCAGCGCTTCGGTATTCCAGCGGGGTCGCAGGCGCCCGTCCAGACGTGGTTCCGGAACTCAGGCCTGACCCAGTTCGGAGGCCACGCCGCCGTTGTCATGATGGGCGTGACCGGCAGCGAGTCGGTCGGCCAGGCCGCCGGTGCTGCCGGACTCGTCAAAAGCCGAGGTTTTGAACTCGCATTGTCTATCGGGGGCCCGCTCACTTCGAATGAAGTGAAGCAACTTCTCACGTTGACCGCGGAGGACGTCCTTCCCGAGAACACGACCGGGACAGGAGCGCCGGACTACGCCCAGGTTGGCTGGGACCAGCATTTCGGATACGGCCGCGTTAACCTGCACGCGGCCGTCAGCCGCGTGGCCCCGGGGACCATCCCGCCGGAGGCCGGAATCGAGTCTCCGCCCTGGTTCATGCCCCTTGATCCTGTTACGAACCCAACCGTTCCGGTTGGTGGATTCGCCTCCGCACGACGGGCTTCTTCGTTTACGTACGAGCTTGCTTATGCTCCGGGACTGGAGCCGCCCGGGCAGCTGTTCACTCCGTTCGCAAGTGGTGCCGGGACCGGGCCGATCAACGGCAATCTCGGCACGCTTCCATTAGGGACGGTCGCTGGCTTGCTCCCCGGATCAGCGCAAGGAATTCCGCCGACCGACCCCTACCAGTACGCCTTCACGATAAGGATGCGCGTTACTGATAACCTCGGTAACGTCGGTGAGGACCGCAAGACCCTCTTCGCCTACCACGACCCGACGCTGCACGCCGGCTGGCCGAAATTCGTTGATAGCGGCGGCGAGCAGAGCCTGCGCATGGCCGACCTCGACGGCAATGGCTCGATGGAGATTGTTGCAGCAAACACTTCCGGCGAAATCAATGTGTACAACGCGGACGGCACCGTCGCCAGTTACTTCAACGGCGGCGTCCCCTTCCTCGGCGCAATCCCCGCCGTTGTCTCGAACCACATGGGCGCCCCTGCCTTTGCGACCGGTGCCGTCGCCCCCAGCCACGGCGGCTTCACCACGCCAGCCATCGGTGATCTCGATCGGGACGGTTATCCGGAAATTGTCGTCATTAATGGGGACAAGGTCTACGCGATAAGGAACAACGGCACCATCTTGCCCGGCTTTCCCGTGGCGGTCAATCCGGCTTTCTCCGCCCCCGCCGTCCGCACCAAGACCAACCACGTTAAGACAGGGTTCTTTTCCTCCGCCGTTCTCGGGGATCTCGACCGCGATGGCCGGTTAGATATCGTCGGAGCGGCCATGGACCAGCGCGCCTATGCCTGGAACATGGATGGGCAGTTGCTAAACGGCTGGCCGGTGTTCCTGTCGGACGGCGGGAACGGTGCCGAAAGCATCAACACGCCCGCCATCGGGGACATTAACGGCGATGGATTCCTCGATGTCATTGTCGCAACGAACGAGATCTACGGCGGTAGCTCTCCGGGCGGTATCGAGGAAGCAGTCCGGCAGGGGCTGATCAACCTTGCCGCCGGTCAGGCCGGCGGCTCGAGTCGCCTCTATGCGATCCAGCACGACGGGACCGCGCACGACGGCGATCCGAGCGACAACGGCGGAGCCGTCAGGGACCCGGACGCGTTTCTGCCCGGCTGGCCGGTGACGCTCAACTCGCTCTCGCCGGAGCTCCTGCCGCTGGTCGAGCCCGGAGTCGATGCTATCGTTGCCGATGTCGATCCGACATCGCCGGGCCTGGAGGTGATCAACAACTCCTTCGCCGGTGATCTTTCCGTCATAGCCGGCGACGGCAGCGTGCGCTACACCTACCAGAGCGCCGCGAGCGGAGGCGCCAGCCTCAGTCCCGGGACCGTCGTGCAGACGGCAGAGCATGCCGCCGTCGGCGACGTGACAGGAGCCGGCATACCCTCTGTCTTCAAGGGCGGCGTCCCTGTCGAGCAGCTAGTTAACCTGCTGCTTGTGGGCCAGAACGTGCCCTATCAGCACGTAATTCAAGGATGGAATGCGGCGACGGGCGCCTATCTCCCCGGCTGGCCGCGCGCGATGGACGATTATCAGATCTTCACCTCGCCCGCGATCGCTAACGTGGGCGGCGCCAGCGACCGCGAGGTAATTGCGGGCTCGGGCCTGTACCTGCTGCATGCCTTCGGGCCGAGCGGCGCCGAGGCGGCAACGTTTCCCAAGTTCACCGGCGGATGGCTCTCCGGCGTGACCGCCACAGGTGACATCGACGGGGACGGAAGGCTAGAAATCGCGAACTGGACGCGCGAGGGGAATATGTTCATCTGGGACACGGACGCCCCGGCTTGTGGCGGCAACGACGAATGGTGGGGCTTTCGCCACGACGATTACAACTCCGGAAGGTACGGCAACGACACCCGCCCGCCTCGGGTGATCACGGACATCTCGGCGACTGGTGCCACTGCGGCCGGTGGCGGGAATATCAATCTCTCTCTGCACTGGACCGCTCCCGGTGAGGACGCCGCCTGCGGGCAGAACCAGGCTTACGATCTGCGGTATTCCGGCTCCCCCATTACTCCGAGCAACTTCGCGCAAGCTACGCAGGCCACTGGCGAGCCGGCGCCGCAGGCCAGCGGCGCGAGCGAGCAGTTCACCGCCACCGTTCCCGGAACTGGGCGCTACTTCGCTATCCGCGCTGTCGATGACGCCGGCAACGTCGGACCTGTCTCAAATAACGCCTCCATCGCCGACGCAGACCAGGACGGCGTACCTGATGCACTCGATGCCTGCCCGGGGACCGCCGCTGGAGCGACTGTCGACAGCAATGGCTGCTCACAGGTTCAGGTCGATTCGGACCTTGATGGCGTCTGCAACCCGGGCGCATCGAGCAGCCTATGCAGTGGGTCGGACAACTGCCCGACTGTCGCCAACCCAACCCAGAGCGACATCGACGGTGACGGCATCGGCGATGCGTGTGATGCGGATCGGGACGGCGACGGCGTTCCTAATGCCTCGGACAATTGCCCGAACGACGCGAATCCCGGCCAGATAGACTCGGACGGCGACGGCTTCGGCGATATTTGCGATCACGATGTACGTGTAAGCAAATTCTCGACGGGCGGCCGGGATCTCGCGCTGGACGCGAGCGGTTCGATCGAGAGGCAGGTGCTGGCTCGCTGCCAGAGCCTGAGCCCCCACACCGATACCATCCGCTGCACAGTTGAGATCGTGGGCCTGCCTTCGGGATGCATCGCACAAAACCTGGACACCGGTCTGACCGCATCGGCGCCGGGCGGGCTCGTGATGGACAACACCGCGAGCTACGCACCGAACCAGGAGCGAAAGTTCGACTTCAAGCTGCGCATCGCCTGCTCGCCGAGACCGCCACAGACGGCGATTGCGCTCATCGCTCGGGCCGACCACGGCGCTGACGATGGGCTTGGGCCGGACGATGAAGACACGAGCCCCGCGAATAACCGAGTGACCCGCCTACACACGCTGAGATAAATTGGGGCCCAAACGAGGATGACAGGTAACACGCCAGTAGCGAAGCTAAAAGGCCTTCGCGTTGCCTTGGTCGTCGTGCTGGTTGCCGCGGTTTGGCTGCTTGGAAATTCGACGGCCTCCGCCGCACCCTTTACGCCTTCGTTCTATCTGACTGTATCGAATGCCAATACGGGCGTTCGCGCGAATACGACCATGGTCCATAGTGTGCCGGCGGGGAACAACCTAATCGATTCGATCAACACCTTCATTCCCATCGACTGGCAGATCGCCGCTGGGGATAGCTATCCGGTCGGTAATATCGTCGGCCAGGTGTCTGCTAAAGCGGACAAGGGATGCAATGGCTCGGTTGATACTCTGACCCCTGGGAATCTGATTAACCAGGCACTGGAGCCGACGGATCCCAGCCAGGCGGAATGGCTTGCCGTCGTCGATGGGACCTGGCAGATGCTATTTATCGTCGACCAGACTACGCAGCCGCGCGAATGGCAGATCGCCGTTACTCTCGCGAACGCAAGCATGCCGGCCAACATGTGCGCGCCAGAAGAACTCACGGTCTCCATCTCCGGCAGCTCATCGCCTGCGGCCGCCCTGGTGATCGCTAATCCCACCCACGCAAACACCTACATCTGGGATGATGGTCTATTGAGCTATGGTGGTTCGCAGGTTATCTTCGTGAGCGACGACGTCGTCATCGGGATGGATACAGACTCGGACGGCTGGGCGAACACCGTTGATAACTGTCCTTCGGTCGTAAACCCGGACCAGCTAAACACTGATGGCGACAGCATCGGCGATGCATGCGATCCGGACGACGACAACGATGGCTTCTCGGATGCTGTCGAGACGGCGGTCGGGACGAACCCGCTTATTCGCTGCGGTACGAACGCCTGGCCCGCCGACATAAACAACGACACCTTTTCCGACATTGCCGATATCTCCGCGCTTACGGGCGTGTTTGGCCAGAGTGTGCCGCCCGCGCCCGCGCGCTACAACGTCGCTCCCGACCCCCCGGACACGTTCGTCGACATCACTGACGTCTCGCGGTTGACCGGGCTCTTCGGGCAACGCTGCTCTTGAGCCTGCCGGGCTGTTGAAAAGCGCGTTATTGTGTTGCGGGCGTAAGCGCCCTTCTCCGGCGCGCCCGGGCTTCGTTTGGAGAATCTTAGGATTCTTCCAACCTCAACTTAATTTCCCTGACGTAGCGTTGCTGACCGCGCGGATGGCTAGGGGGCCGTCTTTCACAGCACGGGAGATAATGCACGATGAGGGTCAGCAGGCGGAGTGTTCTCAAATTAGGGGCGTCAGGCCTCACAATGGCGACACTGGGGGCGATCGGTTCCGCCTGGGTGCCGAAGCGCCTCGCGCGCCCCGTTCCCGGTCGTCTGCCCGCCATTCAGTTCGATATCGGCGACTACATCGGCCCGGTCGAGACTATTAATGGAATCGACTTTCGTTTCGGTCCCGTATTCACCTCGTTCATAACAGCTCGCCTCAAGCGCACGCCGGGCGGTCCCGATCAGCAAGTGCTCGGCGACGCTCTGGCGACGATTGAGGACCGCTACGCCTTCTCGCCGGAAGGCGTGTTCACGTTCGTCTCATACGGTCTTCCGTACTTCCGCCGTCTAAGCCGAAGGCTGGTTGCTGAACACATGCCACGGCTCATCGCCAGCCCGGAACGGTATGCGGTGGAGGAGGCGATCCCAGCGCCGACCGATGTCTCTAATCGCAACCGCGGGCTTCAGAAGACGCACTTTAATGTTCCGGTCATGATCGAGCGGAACGACTTGCTGTTTACTTTGCGAAGCGATACTCTTGCCCCGCTTCTGGACGTCTACAACTGGCTGAACGGCGTTGATTGGCTGAACGGCCAGTTTGCACCAGCGCCCGCGTTTCGGGGCCTCTTAGACTTCACGTCCAACCGCCTCATGTTCGCGCAGCGCGGCTTGCCACGAAAAGTGGCCCAGGCGCACAGGCTGCCGTATGCCGGTCGCATTCCGCCCGATAGCCCGATGTGGATGGGATTCGCTGACCAGCAAGTGTCCGGGGCCGGCCCGGCCTCAATCGTTACATTTCAGGGGAACGAAGCAGCACGATTTACTGACACCCAGGCAGGCGATTACTTCTTCGACGGGGCAATTCAGCACCTGTCCCACCTCATCCTGGATCTGGCCGAATGGTACAACGAGACATATTCCGAGCGCGTTCAGTACATGTTCCGGTCGAACCCGATCCCCTCGACTGGGAACGCCGATCAATTTGTCGACGGCGGCGGCCCAGCGTTTCTCGCCGCTCACTTTCAGGGTCGCGACGATGCACTGCATAACGCAACGGCAGCCGAGACCTTCGAAGGGAAACGGCGTATGGGACACCTTTCGGCGCTACATCGTTCGTCCCGTAACTCGAAGGGCACACCCCTGCATATCCGAATGGACGGACCCGGGTTCGACAACATGGATGTCCCTGATGGAACCAGCCAGCCGAAGCTTCAGTTCACGATCTTCGTCCCGACGGCCAACTTCTTTGAGGCAATGCGGCGCAACCAGGCAGCCAACGACCTCGTAGAGAGACACGGCGTCGAAGACGAGGACAACGGCCTCGAACGTTTTCTCACCGCCACCCGCAGGCAGAATTTTCTCGTCCCTCCGCGCAGTCATCGTGCGTTCCCTCTGCTGGAGCTTGGGTGACGCGCGACCGGTTGTTTGGAGAATTTTAGCCTTCTTTCAATCGAGGCTTAATGGCCTTCATCTAACGTGGGGATCCGAAACACGCGTTGAGTTGAGGAGGTGTCCACAAGGTAACAATCGAATAGAACCACGATCGGGATGAGATTTTCAGAGGGAAGGAGGTGACGAATGACAAAGCTACAGAGTTGGATGATTGCTGGCCTGGGGGCGTTTGCACTCGCTGCTGGCGTACTGATCTCGACCGGCGCTCTAACTTCGGCCCAGAGCAACGAGCCGACGCCTACTCCGCAAGCGGCCGGCGGAACCGGTGACGGGACCTCGCCCACGCCTGCGCCGAGCACTCCGCAATCGGGTGGGGAGCACGGGTGTGGAGGTGGGGCCGGTTATCAGGTCAAGGCGGCGGCGGCGCAGGTTCTCGGTATCAGTGAGGATGAACTGCGAACGCAATTGATGTCCGGTCAGACCCTTGCCCAGATCGCAGAAGCGCACGGAATGAGCACCGCAGACTTCAAGGCGGCGCTCAAGGAGAAGATCACGGCCGATCTTCAGGCAGAGCTTGACGCGGGGAACATAACGCAGAATCAGTTCAACGAACAGACCGCGAATCTCGATGCAAAGCTCGACAGCATCATCAACTCCGAGGGTGGACTGCGGTTCCACGGTAGAAGTGCGGACAGCGGCAGCGGTGGAACGGGCACCCGGTTCCGCGCTCCACTCGGACGCGCGCCGGCTGGCAGCGGCACCTAGTCGTTGTCCGACGCTGAGAGAGGGGCCGAGCGATCGGCCCCTCTCTTGTTCTGTCCGGCGGGCGGCTATTCGGGAAAGGTCACGGCCATTGACGAACTTTAATCCTTCTCCAAGCGGCTCTTAATTTTCCAATTGTACGCTCGTCAAGGAAGCACAAAAGGAGGAGGAGAATCGATGAGCAAATTCCGAAACCCGGCGACTCCCCAACGTCGGCCGCGCTTCCGGCTTGCGGCATGCCGGCGCTGCGGCGGAGACGCTTTGCTGGATCTGACTGACGGCCCAGAATGGCGCTGCCTTCAATGCGGCCGGATGGTAGCTGATGAGCCAGGCAGCTACGCAGGCGCGGTCATGCCCCCTGCGCTCTATTTCAAGGAGATGGCCGGGCGACCGGCCGCCTAAGGAGGACTGAGCAATGTTTGTACGGAGTGTCGCGGCAGTCGCTGTAACAGCGGCGGTTATCGGTAGTATTGCGGGCGTTGCTGGCTCAAAGCTGCTCGACAGCGGGTCCGGCAGCAGCACAACTACATCGGCTACGACGACGACGAATTCGAGCTCTGATTCGAGCCGGTCGCAGGCGGCACTCTCCAGCGAGTGCCTCAGCGCTGCTGACGTTTATCAGAACGTGAGCCCGTCTGTCGTCGAGATCACGAGTACCCTCCAGTCCGGGGGTCCCTTTGGACAGCAGGCGCAGGGCACCGGCTCCGGCATCGTACTTGATACTGACGGCCGGATTCTCACGAACAATCACGTGATTGATGGTGCACAGAGCATACAGGTGCGCTTCGCCGACGAGTCGACTTCGCCGGCGAAAGTTCTTGGCACCGACCCCGCCAATGATGTCGCGGTCATCCAGGTAACGGACTCGGGGCTGCAGTTACGCCCCGCTCAGCTGGGTGATTCGGAGGCGCTGCGCGTTGGCGACGCGGTCTTGGCAATCGGCAACCCATTCAACCTGGAGAGCACGCTAACCCAAGGTATCGTAAGCGCCACCGGCCGGACATACAGCACCGGATCCAACACTCGGCCCATCCGAAACATGATTCAAACAGACGCGGCGGTGAACCCCGGCAACTCGGGAGGCCCACTCCTGAACTGTCAGGGCGAGGTGATTGGCATCAATACTCTGCTGGAAAACCCGACCGGCGACAATGTGAACGTCGGCGTGGCGTTTGCGGTGGCGATCAACACCGCCAAGCAATCGCTGTCGCAGATGGAGTCCGGCCAGACCCTCAGTCACCCGTGGCTGGGGATTGCCGGAGTGGACATCACCCCGGCTGTCGCCAAGGAAGCGAGCATCGACGCGCAAAACGGCGTGTATGTCACGCTCGTATCGGCCGGTGGACCCGCCTCGAAGGCCGGCCTTAAGGGTGCCTTCACTTCTCAGAACCAGGCAACCTCCAGCTCCACCGTCCGGCCGGGTGGCGATGTGATCACAGCGGTTGATGGCAAGGACGTTTCCACGCTCGAACAGCTGGCCGGGTATCTGGACGAAAACAAGAAGCCAGGCGATAGCGTCGAACTGACCGTAGTTCGCAGCGGAAAAGAGATGTCGGTGCAAGTCCAGCTGGCGGAATGGCCGTCGTGACGGCGTCCGGCGGCGGAATAGATCATGTGGGGAGGGGCTAAAACCCCTCCCCACGGCATCGGGGCGCAGCCCGCGGGAAACGCCGCCGCCGTCCGTCTCCTCAGCAACTCACTCTCTCTGATCGTTACAACCCGGTGAGCATGAACTCCAATCCTTCTTTAATATTTAGGACGGAAACTAAGTATGGGCTATCGCAGTGAAGATTCTGCTTGTTGAGGACGACCGAAAACTGTCTAGGGCATTGTCCACGATGCTCGATGAGGACGGACACGAGGTCGAGGCTGCTTACGACGGCCGGCGCGGGCTCGAATTAGGGTTAGAGAATCCTTATGACGTCATCATCCTTGATGTGATGCTCCCGCAACTCGATGGCATCTCAGTCTGCCGCACGCTGCGCGGGAACCACATCGATATACCGGTTCTCATGTTGACGGCCCGTACTACCGTGGGTGATCGTGTTCAGGGTTTGGACGCCGGAGCCGACGACTATCTGCCGAAGCCATTCGCCTTCCGCGAGCTCATGGCTCGGCTCCGGGCGTTAGCCAGGCGTCAGATCGAGGTCCGTGAAGTCGATCGGCTGGAGGCCTACGGCCTCGAGCTGGACCTCAGGCGGACTGAGTTCGCGTTACTCGAGTTCCTGATGCGCCATGAGGGAAGGGTGTTAACGCAGGCACAGATACTCGACCACGTTTGGGGTTACGATTCGTGGCCGGAGTCGAACCTGGTGGCGGTCTATGTGACTTACCTCCGCCGTAAGTTCAAGCAGCTGAAGGTACCTGTCGAAATCAAGAGCATCCGCGGCGTCGGCTATTTACTGGGCGAGTAATGTTCTCGGCGGCCCGCTGGCGGCTCACGCTCGTTTTCACCGGCGTCCTCGTCGTTGTCCTTATCGCCTGCGGGATAGTCGTGTATCTAACGACCCGATCGGTAATCTACGATCGAGTCGACCACGACCTCGAGGACCGGGCGCGAAGCGATCTCGTGCTGTTCCAGCGCGGCCCTCACGGCGAGCCTGACAGAGGGTCGCCGGGATCTGGGTCCGAGTTCGATCCGGGCGGCTATTTTTACGCGATCTCGAACGCCAATGGCGAGATCCTGAGTAGCTCTCCATACCTGGACACGGGGGCATTGCCTTCGACCTCGACGCTCGTTAAGGCTGTTGACAACGGCGACACGTTCACCAACACGAAGTCATCCAAGGGGGAGCCCCAGCGCGTCTATGTCTTTCCTGTCACGGTATCCGGTGGCAGCGGAGCACTTGTGCAGATCGGGCGGAGCACCGAGCCGGAAGAGGCCGCGCTATCTCAGCTGAGAATCATCCTTCTGGCGGTCCTCGCCGTAAGCATCGTGCCTGCCGTTACAGGCGGATACCTTCTCTCCGGCCGCGCGTTGCGGCCGATAAAGACCGCGATGGATTCCCAGCGCACGTTCATCGCGGACGCTTCCCATGAGTTGAGGACCCCCGTGGCGGTCGTACGCACGAATGCCGAACTTCTGAAGCGACACTCGGCGGCGGATACCACCCGGGTGGCAGCGAGTGATGAAGTTGCGCTCGACGACATCTTGAGCGAGTCAGACCGGTTGGGAAGAATGGTGGACCAGATGCTGACGCTGGCCGAGGCGGACGCCGGCCAGCGGACACTGCTGACTTCTGAAGTCTCGCTGAACGAGCTTGTAGATGAAGTTGCGAGATCGATGAGATCACTCGCGGAAGCCAGAGAGATCTCACTGGATACGCAACTGAACGAGGACATCTCAGTTAGCGGCGACTCGAGCCGGCTGCGTGAACTTCTGTCAGTGCTCCTGGACAATGCTGTCAAATATACTGATGCGGGCGGCCGGGCTGAGGTCTCCGT
>VBJT01000144.1:0-4404 GCA_005880075.1 Chloroflexota bacterium | reverse complement strand
ACCGCTTCTACCGGGTAGATGAGGCGCGCTCGCGAGAGTCGGGCGGGACAGGGCTCGGTCTTGCCATCGCCCGCCACATCGTGGAGGCCCACAATGGCACCATTACCATCGCAAGCTCTGTGGGCGAAGGCACTGTGGTAACGGTAGAGCTGCCCGCCTGACCATATTCCGCAAGGCCTACATGGCGTTGCCCAGCACCGATAGTTCCGCTGGCATAAGAGCCTGCCGTCGACGCGGTCGTCGATCTAGGCGAGTCCGACCCAGCTGCTCAGGAGAAAACGCGAGGTGCCGAGGACGCCCATGCCGCCGCCGCGGGTGACGGCCGCAACCACGTCGCGATAATGGCTGAAGGCGGATCGGGAACTCGATGCGGGTCTCGCAGGTTCGCGTTCTCATATCTGGCCCTTCGTATTGGCAGTTGCCTGTCGCGTAAAGCGAACGGGCATCTGCTTGATTCCGGCGATAAAGTTCGACCGCAGCCTCCGAACCGGGCCCCTCAGCTCGATATCTGGAAGCCTGCGGAGTAGCTCCTCGAACGTCACGCGGATTTCAAGGCGGGCCAGGCTGGCGCCGAGGCAGAAGTGCGAGCCGCCAGGCCCAAACGTAACGTGTGGGTTGGGGTCACGCGAGACATCGAAGTTGTCGCCCTCGGAGAAAATTTCTTCATCTCGGTTGGCGGAGCCGTAATACATCACCACTTTTTCGCCCTCGGCGATGCTTTGGCCGTGGATCTCGGTGTCCCGCGTGACCGTGCGGCGGAAGTAGATAACGGGCGTAACCCAGCGGAGCATCTTGCGCTGGTCGGGATGTTCGACAAGGGCCAGCATGCCGCCCGAAATGAGGTTCCGAGTCGTTTCGTTTCCCGCGACGGACAAAAGCACGAAGAACGCATTGAACTCGGGTTCGGTAAGCGCCTCGCCGTCTACCTCGGCGCGCATGAGCGTGCTGATCACGTCGTCGCGGGGGCGTTGTTTGCGGTCAACGGCGAGCTGGTTCGCATACATGAACATCTGGGTCGCTGCCGCCTGCCCGTCCGCAGGGGAAGATTGGAACTCAGGATCGTCGAAGCCGATCATCCGGTTGCTCCATTCGAACATCATGTGCCGGTCTTCGACGGGGATGCCCATGAGCTCCAGGATCACCTGCAGCGGCAACTCCGCAGCGATGTCGTTCACGAAATCGCACTCGCCTCGCTCTGCGACCCGGTCGATGATCTCGTTCGCGATCTTCCGGACGTGCGGTTCCATCGCGAGAACGATCTTCGGCGTGAACCCCTTGCTGACCAGTCGCCGGTACTTGGTGTGCTTGGGCGGGTCCATGTTAAGCATGATCATGCGAAGGAAGGCCAGACTGTCCTGCGGAGGGTCAGGGATGTTGGTGCCCATCTGCTCGGACGAGAATGTGGCTGAGTCCAGAGATACCTTGACGACGTCGTCGTACTTGGTTAGCGCCCAGAATCCTGGGCCATAGGGCTCCGGGTGGCGGTAGACAGGCGCTTCTGCGCGGAGGACCTTGAACTGGTGATAGGGGACGCCGTCGACGAAATTGTCCGGGTTGTAGAGGTCGATATCGGCGAGGCTTGTGGTTCGTTCTTCAATGGTAGTCATGCCGATCGCTCCTTTGCGGTCGTGCCATCGATACTGAAAACGTCGCGATATCGCCGCCTTCAGAAAGCGCCGCTGGTGCTCGACCGCGTCGGAGCCGAGCGGGTCTTCACCAACTACTGTCTTCAGCAGCTTCGCGTTGGCGAAGAGGCAAAACCAGATTCCGCGACGAGTCGCACGCCGGCGTCCAGAATCTGCTCGCGGCTGAAGCGCGGCTCTTCAGCGTAAAGCGATGCCCGCCTGTGCCCGCATCGTCGATATGACCTCGGGAGGCCGGGTTGCGATCGTTAGCGAACGCCCAGGCGGGCGCGATAGGTCATCGGCGTGACTGGTTTATAATCCAACAAACGTTTGTTCGTCAAGCAGTCAGGGGGGTTTGACCGCGGAAATGAATCGCGCTTTCCAGTACGCCAAATGAGCGGATAAACGGGACAACGAACCGAGCGGGTGAGATGTCGGAAGCAAAAATAAACGGGATCCAAATCCGATACGACGACAGCGGGAGCGGCCCGGCGGTCTTCCTGACGCACGGTTACGCGGCCACGGGGCGCATGTGGGCGCCGCAGCGAGAGGCCTTGAACGACGCGGGATATCGCCTGATCACGTGGGACATGCGAGGCCACGGCGGTACGGATAGCCCAGACGACCCGGCGCAGTACTCGGAGGCGCTGACGGTTCAGGATATGACGGCGCTGCTCGACCTGCTGGGAGTGGAGCAGGCCGTTGTCGGTGGACTCTCGCTCGGCGGCTACATGTCGCTGGCGTTCTACCTTGCGCATCGGGAGCGGGTGCGGGCGCTCGTGCTGTGCGACACGGGCCCGGGCTACCGCAACCCGGAGGGTCGGGCGGTCTGGAATCGGCGGGCGGAGAAGCAGGCGGTCAACTTCGAGCAGAACGGGCTCGCAGCAGCGAGCCAGAGTCCTGAGGTGCGTGCGACATTGAACGACCACCGTTCGGCGATGGGACTGGCTCACTCGGGTCGCGGCATGCTGGCGCAGTTCGACTCGAGGGTGATCGACTCGCTCGCTGACATCAGGGTGCCCGCCCTAATCGTCATTGGCGAGCGGGACGAGCCTTTCATGGCGGGCAGCCGGTATATGGCGAACAAGATCCCGGATGCGCGTCTCGAGCTTATCGCGGAAGCGGGTCACTCCTCGAATATGGACCGACCAGAGGCCTTCAACCGGGTGCTCATCGAGTTCCTGCGTGCCCTGCCGTAGGGGCGGGTCTTTAACCCGCCGGCCAGGGCACACGCGCGATTATTTGTGACGTCCGCGTCAGCGAGCAGCGACCTGAGTTGTGCCCGTCGCGTGGCACGAGGAGGGCGCGCTCGCGAAGGCCCAATCGAGGAGTTTGGTCGCGTCCGCAAAGATATCGGTGCTCCCCAAGATCGAAACGATGAACCGCCTGCCGTTACGCTCGGCCGCAGCGACTATCGTGTGGCCCGCCGTTAGCGTGTAACCGGTCTTGACCCCGATCGCGCCTGGATACTGCCCGAGGAGCTGATTGAGATTGTCCACGCGCGGGCCGTCCCATGAGGGCTGAAAACTCCGCGTGCCCACGATGAACGCAAGGTCGGGTTTTTGAAGAAGTAGATTGCCGAACACGGCGATATCGTAGGCGGATGTGTAGTGGTCGGGCGCGTCGAGGCCATGTGGGTTCACGAAGTGAGTGTCTTTCAGGCCCGCCTCGGCCACACGGGCGTTCATAAGGTCCGCAAACGCCTTCATGTTCCCGGCGACCTGCTGTGCAATCTGTAGCGCGGCGTCGTTGCCTGAAGGTAGCAACAGGCCGTAAAGCAGGTCGACCATCCCCAGCGTCTGGCCGGGCTCGAGCCCCATCACAGTTGCATCCGTCGCCGCTGATAGGGCAGCGCTGTCGACGGTCACTCGCACGGTCTGCGACAGATCCACGCGTTCGTCCGCGACAAGGGCAGTCACGATCTTCGTGAGACTCGCTGGCGGGAGATGAGCGTGCGCGTTGACGCTGTGTACCAGCGCGCCGCATGGTTCTTCGAGAACCGCGACAGCGGCAGCCGAGACGGCCGGCGGCGGCTCCTTTTGACGCTGGGCGTCCGCGCCACCGGAAGGGGAGTCTTCGGATTTGGGTTCAACGCGCTCGGCCGAGCACGCGATCTGCGTCCAGCAGTTTGAGCGCGCCGCCGCTGAGCCGTCATCGCCCGTGAGCATTTGCCGGCCAAGAACGGCACCGACGAGAGCAAACACGGCGAGCAGGAGGAGCCAACCACGCCGTGCCGACGTCTTCTGCCGGACGCGGCGCTCGCGTCTCGGCGAGGGGGAGTAGCTATAGGTATACCTTCGTCTGGTCATGGTGCCACTCTAAATAAACGTGAGCGGGCGCCACGTGGTAAATGGGTGTCTGCTATCATCGGTGCCCTGATGCTCGATCATCTCGTGTATGCGGTGCCCGATCTCGAACGCGCGGTGGATGAAATCGAGCATCAGGTTGGGGTCAGGCCGGCCTCCGGCGGCACTCACGCCGGAGGGCTAACGCACAACGCGTTGCTTTCGCTCGGGACTGCGACATACCTGGAGGTCATCGCTCGTGTGCCAGGTAGCGAGGCGCCATCCGGAGCTCTGCCGTTTGGCCTCGAGACACTTAGGGAGCCGCGGCTTGTAACG
Organism: Chloroflexota bacterium; assembly: GCA_005880075.1. GTDB lineage: Bacteria > Chloroflexota > Dehalococcoidia > SM23-28-2 > RBG-16-64-32 > CF-163. Next base: position 158 of record VBJT01000144.1, on the reverse strand, counting down.
TGGGCCGTCGCCGTGGACGACATCGAACAGCGTGTCGAGGAGGCGCGGGCGGCTGGCTATGACCCCGGCGAAATGATTGCCGGCGGCCGCGATCTTCCAGACGGCAGCCATCTTGGCTGGGAACTCGTGGTAAGGCAGAAACCGGCGGGCGATGGGAT
>VBJT01000143.1 GCA_005880075.1 Chloroflexota bacterium | reverse complement strand
GGGTCGCCGTCTCGCCGAGTTGCTCCTCGAAGCTAAAGGCGACAGCTGGCGTCACCCTGTAAAAGGGATATCCCGAAGCGTCCCAGTTGTACTTCTGCTTGTAGGCATCCCAAACCGGCCGTAACGCCGCCTCGTCGCTGACCTCCTCGGCGCGCCCTTCGACGATGACGATCTCGCCGCCTGGACTCTCGACGTGGACGACCAGATTCGGGTTGACGGCGAGGTTCCGCGCCTTGCGCGACTCCTTTCCGGTGGAGAAATAGACGGCGCCGTCCAGCCATAACGCCCACACCGGTGCGGCATGCGGGCGACCGTCCGGACCACCCGTCGCGATCCAGTAGTTGCGGGCGCCGGCGAGGACATCCTCGACGCGGCTCCAGGGGAAGCGTTCGCCGGGGGGTGAACTCGCGCTCTCGAAGCCGTAACCGGGGCTGGTCATGCGGGAAGGCCTGGGCGAGCGGTTGGGCATTGGCGGTCCTCCTCGTCGGATTCAGGTGGGAATGTGTCGCCAGTTTACGACGATCCTAGTGACAGCAAGCTGTCAGTCGCAGTGACCCGGCGATAAAAATCGCGCGAGTTACTCGACCCCTGGGTCTGGCTTACGCTCGCCGGCGGGGCCGATCCAGACTGTCTGTATGTTGACGAACTCGCGGATGCCGAACTCGGAGAGCTCGCGGCCGTAGCCGCTGCGCTTGATGCCGCCGAAGGGCAATCGCGGGTCGGAGGCGACCATGCCGTTGATGAAGACGCTGCCTGCCTGCACCTCTTTTGCGAGCAAGCGGGCGCGATCGAGGTCGCGCGTCCACAAATTCGCGCCTAGGCCGAATGGAGTGTTGTTGGCGATGGCGATTGCCTCGTCTGCGTCTCTCGCTCTAATCAGCGCGGCAACCGGGCCGAACGTCTCTTCTCTCGCCGCCGCCATTTCGGGCGTTACCCGAATGAGGACCGTCGGGGCGTAGAAGTAGCCGCGTCCCTCCATGCGGTGGCCGCCGAGCGCGAGTCGAGCACCTTCGTCCACCGAGCGCCGGACCTGGTCCTCGAGGCCATCGCGCAGGTCGCCCCGCGCGAGCGGCCCGATTTGCGTTTCTCGCTGCATCGGGTCTCCGACCTTGAGATGCGCGACGCCGTCGATGAAGCGCTGTTCGAACTCGTCGGCTACACTTTCAACGACGATGAACCGCTTGGCCGCGATGCAGCTCTGACCGGTATTCTGGTTCCGGGCGCGCACGCCGGTCTCGGCCGCCGCCGCGATGTCAGCGTCGGCGAGGACGATGAAAGGGTCCGAGCCGCCCAGTTCGAGGACGGACTTCTTGAGCGCCCGCCCGCTGGCCGCGCCGACCTTGCTGCCAGTGATGTCGCTGCCGGTGAGCGTGACGGCGCGGATGCGGGCATCGTCGATCAGCGCCTCTGTCTGCTGGCCGGAGGCGAGCAACGTCTGGAAGACGCCCTCCGGGAAACCGGCCGCGCGGAACGTATTCTCGATAGCGAGCGCACACTGCGAGACGTTCGAGGCGTGCTTAAGGAGGCCGACGTTGCCCGCCATGAGAGCCGGAGCGGCGAAGCGAAAAACCTGCCAGAATGGGAAGTTCCACGGCATAATCGCGAGCACCGGGCCGAGCGGTTCGAACGCGACGTAGCTTTCAGCGGCGTTCGAGCCGACGGTTTGACGGGCAAGGAACCGCCCAGCGTTATCCGCGTAGAAGTCGCAGTTCCAGGCACACTTCTCGATCTCTGCTTCGGCCTCGATGATGGGCTTTCCCATCTCGGCGGTAGTCAGGCCCGCCAGACGCTCCTTTTCCTCACGCAAGTGTGACGCCGCGCCGCGCATCAGCCTGCTTCGGTCGTCGAACGAGACGCGACGCCATTCGCCGAAGGCCTGGATTCCGCGCTCAAGCGCTTCGTCGAGCTGATCCGCAGAGAACTCCTCGAAGCTTGCTAGAAGCTCCTCGGTGGCGGGGTTTATCGATTGCAGGGCCATTTCGCCTACCTCCTGGTTCGACCGCTCCTTCCGCCTCCAGTGTAAGCACTCGGCCGGTCGGATGTGCGCGACCAGGTATACTCGAAACCTAACAAGAGGATTGCCTTTTCGACCGCAAAGTCCAAAGATGCAGCGAGCCGCCGACCTGCTTGTGAGATGCCTCGAAAACGAGGGCGTCGAGCAGGTATTCGGCGTGCCCGGCGAGGAAATCTTATCGCTGCTGGACGCGCTTGCTGACAGCAAGATCACTTTCATCCCCACGCGGCACGAGCAAGGCGCTGCCCTGATGGCCGATGTCTACGGGCGGCTCACCGGGCGCCCCGGCGTCTGCCTGGCGACCCTGGGCCCGGGCGCGACCAACCTCGTGACCGGTGTAGCGGATCATCCACAAGGAGGCGCACCAGTACGTAAGCACGCCGCAGATCTTTAGACCGATCACCAAGTGGCAGGCCCGCGTGATGGAGCCGGAGGTGGTGCCGGAAGTGGTACGGAAGGCGTTCAAGGTCGCGGAGACGGAGAAGCCGGGGCCGACGCACATCGAGTTGCCGGAAGAGGTGGCCGCTCAGCGCGTCGAGGGCAAGCCGCTGATCATCAGACGGGTCGAGTATCCCCGCCCGGCCGATCACGCGATCGAGACGGCGGGCGAGCTGATCGAGCGCGCGGAGCGGCCGATGATCCTAGCGGGCAACGGAGTCGTACGCCGACGGGCGGCAATGGAGCTCAGACGATTCGCCGAGACCGTCGGCATACCAGCCGCGAACACCTTCATGAGCAAGGGCGTGATGGGATACAAGAACCCGCTCGCGAGGTTGACAGTTGGCCTGCAGAACCGCGACTACGAGATGTGCGGCCTCGCCGACTCCGATCTCATTATCGCCGTCGGATACGACCTCGTGGAGTTCGCCCCGCGGCTCTGGAACGCCGGTCGCGAGAAACGGATCATCCACATCGATACGTTGCCGGCGGAGGTCGATGAGTACTATCAGCCGGAAGTCGAGATCGTGTCCGAGATCGGCGAGGCGCTAAAGGCGTTGACGGGTTGCTGCGGCAGGCGCGAGGCCTTCTTCGATGAGTCGCGTCTCGAGAGCACGGCCCTTGCAGAGCTGAACGCCTACGCGAAGTCCGACGCCGTTCCCCTCAAGCCCCAGCGCATCCTGCACGACATGCGAGAGACGCTTTCCGCCGAGGACATCCTAATCAGCGATGTCGGCGTTCACAAGTTGTGGATCGCCCGCCTCTTTCCTGCGGAGCTGCCGAATACAGTGATCATCTCAAACGGCTTCGCGACGATGGGCATCGGTGTGCCTGGCGGAATCGCCGCCAAAATCGCGGAGCCCAAACGCCGTGTCGTTGTCGTCACCGGGGACGGTGGCTTTCTCATGAATGTGCAAGAACTCGAGACGGCGAGGCGGTTAGGCACCGCTTTCGTCACGGTAGTCTGGGTAGACGGCGCCTACGGTTCGATCCAATGGAAGCAAGAAGCGAGGTTCGGGCGATCGTTCGGAGTGGGCTTTGGCAATCCTGACTTTGTCACTTTGGCCCAAGCATTCGGCCTCCCGGCGTTTTCGATTAAGGCAGCCGATGAGTTCCCGGCGGCGCTGGACAAGGCGCTGGCGTTAGATGGCCCTTCGCTCATCGCTGTACCGGTGGATTACTCGGAGAACCATCGCCTCACGGAGACGCTTGGCGAAGTGCACATCAGCATGTGAGCAAAGGACGCGGAGGTACGGCACGCGCCGTCCGCCGACGCTGAAAATTCGCGAATGTCGTTGCATTGCAAGGGAACTTAATTCGGCCGTCGATCACAGCGTTGAAATCATGTGCATGCTGCCAGACGATATGAATAGCCAGCCCAGCCGGTTCTGCGGCGGGCCACGATCGGCGCGGCTGGGCCGAAAGCGCCGCTTCTACGAGGGAGGACAAGATGGCGTTCAACGTGAATAAACTGACGGAGAAGACACAAGAGGCGCTCGTCGCGGCCCAGCGGCTAGCCCAAGAGCGCCGGCACACTCAGCTCGAACCTGAGCACCTACTACACGCGCTGGTCAGCCAGGAGAGCGGCGTGGCACCGGCCGTGCTCACGAAGCTCGGCGTGCAGCCGTCCGCTGTGCTCCAGCAGCTCGATCCGGCACTCAGCGCACTTGCGACCGCCTCGACCCCGACCGAAGTCCGCATCTCGCCGCGGCTTCAGCGGATCTGGGAGACCGCCCAGTCGGAGGCGGACCGGCTTAAGGACGACTACATTTCGACCGAGCACTTCCTGCTCGGTATCGCCGACGAACAGGAGAGGGGCCAGGCCGGCCAAGTCCTTCGCCGCCTCGGCGTGACGCGGGACCGGCTTTATCAGGCGCTCCAGGAGGTCCGGGGGGGCCAACGCGTGACCAGCCCGACGCCGGAGTCGACCTACCAGGCTCTCGAGCAGTATGGCCGCGACCTCACGAAACTCGCGCGTGCGGGCAAGCTCGACCCGGTAATCGGCCGCGATGATGAGATCAGGCGCACGGTTCAGGTGCTGAGCCGCCGGACGAAGAACAACCCTGTGCTGATCGGCGAGCCCGGCGTAGGCAAGACCGCGATCGTGGAGGGACTCGCCCAGCGCATCGTGCGCGGCGACGTGCCGGAGGCTCTGAAGGACAAACGGATCGTGGCACTGGATCTCGGCGCTCTCGTTGCGGGCGCGAAGTACCGAGGTGAGTTCGAGGAGCGTCTCAAGGCGGTGCTCAAGGAGGTGCAGGAATCGCAGGGGCAAATCATCCTCTTCATCGACGAGCTGCACACCGTAGTCGGCGCCGGCGCTGCTGAAGGCGCAATGGACGCCTCGAACATGCTGAAGCCGATGCTCGCGCGCGGGGAGCTGCACTGCATCGGGGCCACGACGCTGGACGAGTATCGTAAGCACATCGAGAAGGACGCCGCGCTCGAGCGCCGCTTCCAGCCGGTCTTCGTCGGCGAGCCGTCGGTAGAAGACACGATAAGCATCCTGCGTGGTCTGCGTGAGCGCTACGAACAACACCACAAGGTCCGGATCAAGGACTCGGCGCTGGTAGCAGCGGCGGTGCTCTCGCAGCGGTACATCAGCGACCGCTTCCTGCCCGACAAGGCGATCGACCTCGTCGACGAGGCGGCCGCGAAGCTGCGCATGGAAGCGACAAGCATGCCCGCAGAACTCGATGAAGTGCGCCGGCGGATCATGCAGCTCGAGATCGAGCGGGAGGGCTTGCGCAAGGAGAAAGACGCCGCTTCCCAGGAGCGCCTGAAGCGAATCGACAAAGAGCTTGCCGATCTCAAGGAAGAGGGAAACCAGCTCGAGGCGCGCTGGCAGCGGGAGCTGCAAGAACTGAACCGGCTGGGCGAGCTGCAGGAGAAACTCGATGCGGCGCGGACAGAGATTGAGCAGGCGTCTCTAAGGGCGGACTGGGAGCGAGCGGCGCGGTTGAAGTACGAGATCGGGGAGCTAGAGAGGCATCTGACAGAGGCCGAGGAAACGCTGCAGAATCGAGAGGGGGCCGCGTTGGTCAAGGAAGAGGTCGACGAAGAGGACATCGCCGAGGTAGTCAGCCGCTGGACAGGCATCCCCATCACCAAACTGATTGAAGGCGAGGTCGAGAAGCTGATCAAGATGGAAGAGCGCCTGCGCGAGCGAGTGGTCGGCCAGGACGGCGCGATCGAGGCTGTGGCTAACGCCGTACGCGCCGCCCGCGCTGGACTGCAAGACCCCAACCGGCCACTCGGCAGCTTCCTGTTTCTCGGGCCGACCGGCGTCGGCAAGACGGAAACGGCGCGGGCGCTTGCCGAATTCCTGTTCGGCGACGAGCAAGCGCTGATCCGCATCGACATGAGCGAGTACCAAGAAAAGCACACAGTGTCGCGGCTGATCGGCGCGCCGCCAGGGTACGTGGGCTACGAGGAGGCGGGCCAGCTTACGGAGTCGGTGCGCCGAAGGCCGTACTCCGTCGTGCTCTTCGATGAAGTCGAAAAGGCCCACACGGAGGTCCTCAATGTATTACTCCAGCTGCTAGACGATGGGCGGCTAACGGACGCCCAAGGCCGCACGGTCGACTTCCGGAACACGATCGTGATAATGACGAGCAACCTCGGCAGTCAATGGATAACCGAAGCCGGCCTCACTTGGGACGAGATTAGGGAACGCGTGATGACGGCGGTCCGCGAACATTTCCGCCCGGAGCTGCTCAACCGAGTCGATGAGATCATCATGTTCCGGCCGCTTGCGCTGGAGCAGATCCAAGAGATCGTCGATATTCAGTTACGTGGCCTGCATGCGCGCCTGACCGAACGCAAGATCGAGCTCGAGTTGACTCCTGCGGCCAAAGAGCTAATAGCCCGAGAAGGATTCGACCCAATTTATGGAGCAAGGCCGCTGAAGCGCGCGATCCAGAAGGAGATCGTCCAACCGTTGGCAATGCGCCTGCTCCAGGGTGAGTTTAAAGACGGCGATCGCATCCTCGCTGACGTCCGCGACGGACATATTGATTTCCGGCGGGCGGCGGCGGCAGTTGCGGCAGCGGGAGACTGAGCCGCTGGACAACGTAATACGCATCCAGGAAGTAGAGCTCGGCGCCCAGCCGATCGATCGCTTCCTTACGATCAGCGGCGCCGAACCGATCGCGCGGGCCAAGCGGCTGGGCGAGGAGATGAGCTCCCGGCTTAAGGGACGAGCCGTGTGGAGCGTGAATTCGACGGCGACCGGCGGCGGAGTGGCTGAAATGCTGCGCTCGGTCTTGCCGTACGTCCGCGGTTTCGGGATCGACTGCCGGTGGGTCGTGATCGGCGGAAGTCCGGACTTCTTTCGGATCACGAAGCGGCTCCATCACGCGCTCCACGGCTCATACGGCGACGGCTCGCCGCTCGGAGATAAGGAACGTGCCGTATACGAGGACGTGCTCCGCGCGAACGCCGCCGAGATCAGTGGGCTGGTCCGGCCGCGCGACGTGGTGGTGCTGCACGATCCGCAGACTGCCGGGCTCGCGCCGGCGCTGACCGGGCTTGGGGCAATCGTAATCTGGAGGTGTCACATCGGCGCGGACGACCCAAACCCAGAGACCGAGGTGGGTTGGCGGTTTCTGGAACCCTACATTTGCGACGCGGCCGCCACCGTTTTCACTCGCCGTCAGTACGTGCCGGAGGTCTGCAACCACGACCGAAGCATAATCATTCCGCCTTCTATCGACCCCTTCTCGCCCAAGAACCAGGAAATGGCGGACGATGTGGCACGAGCCATCCTGTTCCATACAGGCCTGCTCGGCGGCACTCCCTCGGAGGTGCTGCCGACGTTCGTCCGGCTCGACGGCTCGCCGGGCCGCGTGGACCGGCGCGCCGATGTAATCCGGCTTGGGCCGGTCTCCTCGCCGGATGCTCCGCTCGTCGTTCAGATCTCGAGATGGGACCCATTGAAGGACCCGGTCGGCGTGATGTGGGGTTTCGCGCGCCTTGCCGAGCGGGAGCCGGATCTGGAGGCCGAGCTGGTCCTCGCCGGCCCAAACGTTCACGCGATAGAGGATGATCCGGAGTCGGCGAGTACGCTCGATGCGGTTGTCGACCGCTGGCGGGAGCTTCCGCACGGGATCAGAGACCGCGTGCATCTGGCGAGCCTGCCGACTGCGGACCTCGAGGAGAACGGCGCGATCGTCAACGCGTTGCAGAGGCAGGCTACCATCGTCGTCCAGAAGAGCTTGCGAGAAGGCTTTGGGCTAACGGTGACAGAAGCGATGTGGAAGCGGCGCCCAGTTCTCGCGAGCGCCGTCGGCGGGATTCAGGACCAGATCAGAGATGGGACAGACGGACTGCTGTTGCAGGACCCGAATGACATCGAATCATTCGCGACTGTACTCGGGCGATTACTCCCCGACGCCGGGCTAAGGCAACGATTGGGCGAAGAGGCGCACGAGCGAGTGCGGGCAGAGTATCTTCCGCTGCGGCACCTCACACAGTACGCTGAGCTGCTTGAACGGATTGATGCTGCTTGAGCGCTACACCGGCTGCCCGACACCCGCGGGGAGCGGAAAGACTTCGACTACCGCCTTGACGTTACCGGGCTGTCGCTGAAGGGCTTCGGCAAACCGATTCATCGGAAGCCGCGTGGTGATGATGCGAGAGAGCAGGCCCGGCCAGCGCGCTTCGATCTCGCTTAAATGTTGAACGCCGGCCTCGAAATGCCGCCGGTTGGCGTTGACCGTGCCGAAGACGACTCGGTTACCGAGGACGAGCTCGAGATTCAGGTGATCGGCCGAGACCTGAACCGTCCGGCCGCCGCCGCTGACTCCGGAGAGACAGACAATACCGTTCGGCGCGACGGTATCCATGGCGTCGAAAGCCAGCGGGCTGTACCCGGTCGCTTCGAAAATGACGTCAATTGGGCCGATCTCGTCGGCCAGCTTGTGGTCGAGGCGGCGCTTTTCGGCCCAGATGTAATGCGCTCCCATCGCTTCTACCAGCTCGCTTTTGAGGCCTGGTTCGGCGCGGTCGTAGACGTACACTTCTAGCTCACGCAGGCGGAGGGCGAGTGCCGCCAGAAGCCCGACGGGCCCCGCGCCGAGCACGACGGCGCGGTCCGGTTGCCATACCAGCCGCGACTGGATGCGCTCGATCTGGTCGAGGGCCTTCTCGGCGATCGTCAGCGGTTCGAGGAGCACACCCACGCTCGTTAGCTCGTCCGGTAGCTTGACGAGGTAGCGTGGCTGCTCGACGTAATATTCTGCCAGGAAGCCGTGCAGGCCCTTGATGCCGCGTTCGCTGTAGAGGCCGTTCAGGCACATGTCCCACTCCCCGACGGCGCAGTTGGGGCAAGGTACCGGGTCGGGGCGTCGGACGATCGCGACAACCCAATCTCCGGGTACGAGGTCTTCGACCCCGCCAGTGACGGTTTCCACCCGGCCGAGGGACTCATGCCCGATGATCAGGTAGCCGTCGCCCGGAGGCGCCTCGCCGTACTGTCCATCCAGGATCTCGGCGTCGGTCCCGTCGATACCGACCTCACGCATGCGGACGAGAACCTCACCCGGCTTCGGGACCGGTTGCGGAACTTCCGCGAGCCGGCCGCTACGGGGCCGCCCGGGCGTGACGATGACTGCTTTCATTGCCTGGTTTGCTTCTCCGCCCGTGGCAGCGCTGAGCCATGGACTTCCGCCTTATGCAGCAGAACCGCCGTGTTGATGAAGGCGAGTTGGCTGAAGGCCTGAGGGAAGTTGCCGAGCATCGCGCCGGTCTCGGCATCGATCTCCTCGCTGAATAGGCCGAGGTCGTTGGCGTAGCCGCGGAGCTTTTCGAACAGCGCTCTCGCCTTCTGGAGCTCGCCCAGCGCGATGAAGTTGTCGGCCAGCCAGAAGGTGCAGATCGTAAAGGTGCCCTCTTTACCTTCGAGGCCATCGTCCATCCCCAGGTAGCGGTAGACGAAGCCGTGGGGCGAAGTGAGCTCGCGCTCAGTCGCCTCAATAGTCGACCGCATGCGTGGGTCGTCCGCCCGGATGAACCCGACCAGCGGCAGCATCAGGTTGCTTCCGTCGAGTGCCCTGCTCCCGTAGGACTGGACGAAGACGCCGCGCTCGTTGTCGAAGCCTTTCTCCAGGACGTCCGCTTTGATTTCCGCCCGGACAGCGCTCCAGTTCTCGATATCGCCTGGGAGAGTGAGCGCCCGGGCCGCCTTGATGGCGCGGTCGAGCGCCACCCAGCACATGACTTTCGAGAAGACGAAGTGCTGCCGGCCGCCGCGCGTCTCCCAGATGCCCTCGTCAGGCTCCCGCCAGTGCTCGATCACGAAGTCAACGACGCGCGTGAGATACTGCCAGTATTTCTCGTCCATCTCGCCGCCAAACCGGCGGTAAACGTGCGCCGAGTCCAGGATCTCTCCGTAGATGTCGAGCTGGAACTGGGAGTAGGCGCCGTTGCCAACGCGGACCGGGCGGGAACCGCGGTAACCTTCCAGCTCTGCAATGTCGAACTCGGTCAGGCGGCGCTCGCCGCCGATGCCGTACATCAGTTGTAAATCGGCGGCCCGGCCGGCAGTGCTCCACTCGAGCCAGTCTTTGAACGCCATGGCTTCCTCGTGGTAGCCGATGATGCCGAGGCCGTAGAGAGCGAAGGTCGCGTCGCGGATCCAGGTGAACCGGTAGTCCCAGTTGCGCTCTCCGCCGATCACCTCAGGCAGCGAGGTCGTCGCGGCGGCAAGCAGGGCGCCGGAGGGAGCGTACGTCATGGCCTTGATCGTCAACGCTGAGCGCAGGACTTCTTCGAGATATTCGCCGTCGTAGGTGCAGGCAGACGACCATTCGCGCCAGAAGCGCACCGTCTCTTCCAGGCGCGCCTCTAGCTCCGCGAGATCCAGGGCCTGGGCTTGGTGCGAGAAGACCGCCTCGTACTTGACCGCCGCCAGCAGCTTTTCGCCGATGCCCAGGCTTGCCGCCGCCCGGAATCCGCCCTCGACTTCCTGGAGCGGGGACGAGCAGAAGATCGAGACCGCATCGCAGCCGCCGTGCGCGAAGCCGGAGTTCGGCGCCGGTATTTCGACATGCGGTACGATGGTGCCGTAATCGAACCGCGGGTGGCATTCGAGCACGGCTTCGATGCTGCCGCTGGTGCACTCGAGAATTCGGACGATCTGCTGGCGCGTGCCGACCTCGCGTGGTTGCTCGGGCCGCGCGTGGGGGTGCACAGGCATGAAGTCGGTGAGCTGGGCGGACCCCGAATCTGTCTCGAACGTCGTCTGAAGGACGTTCGTGCCGGGCAGGTAGCGCCGCGTGACGGAGCGGACGCCCCCGGGAGAGAGCTGGAAGCAGCCGCCCTTCTCCCAGTCGAGCAGGCGGCCGAAGACGGAGGGGCTGTCGAAGCGCGGCCAGCAGCACCAATCGATAGAGCCGGACTTCGAGACCAGCGCGCAGGAATGCATATCGCCGAGCAGGGCGTAATCGGAGATCGGCGGATACGGTTCGCCTTCGGACATGCGTCTTATCATACGAATAGCCGCAGTTGAGCGTCGGCGTCAGGCGGCCATGTCCGCGTCGGACCGAATGCTTTCGGGCGGTTATCTCGCGGAACAGGGAATGGGTTATGGAGCGGGCGATGGGAACTCGAACCCACGGCCCGTCTGCTTGGGAAGATTCTGCTCCGCGATTTGTATCTGTTTGAACCTGAAAACGGCGTTTTCAGGCCGTCTTAGCCATCTGCCTCCAAGGGCCTGGGCCCTTTGCCTCCAAAGCTCTCTTTTTCGGGGTCGAC
>VBJT01000142.1 GCA_005880075.1 Chloroflexota bacterium | reverse complement strand
TGACGACGAATACATCATATGGCGGGGTTGACTCCGTACTTGGGTACGGGGCTAGCATGGCCTCACGGAAGGAGCTCTCGATGAACAGGGTGCTACGAAGTGGTGAAGTCGCTACGGAAACAAGCGTCATTGTTGAAACTTTACGGTACTGCCAATGCCGAGGGCTGCAGTCCGTGATTGGAGGTTGATCAAGGTTTGAGACAATTGAGTAGACATGACTGAAGCTCGATTGATTCTCATCTGTGGTCTGCCGGGTTCCGGCAAGACGACGCTCGCCAAGCAACTTGCGCCGAAATTACCGGCCGTGCGTTTCTGCCCAGATGAATGGAAACACGATCTCGGCATCGACTATTACGACGAAGAGATGCGCGTACGACTTGAGGAGCGGATATGGCGGCTCGGCCAGGAACTGCTCGGGCTCGGTCAGAGCGTCATCCTGGAGAACGGCTTTTGGGCGCGCGAGGAACGGGACGAACTCCGGCTAGCTGCGCGGACTCTTGGTGTGCCGGTTGAACTGCATTACCTGAAGGCGACTGTCGATGAGCTTTGGCGACGCCTAGAGACTCGCAACGAAGAAGCCCGGCCTGGCACCGCCCCCATCAAGCGCGAAGACCTCGAAAAGTGGGCTCAGCAATTCGAAGCCCCAGACGCCGCTGAGCTGGCCCTTTTCGATGAGGCTGCAACGTGAGAAAGCATCACTTCCGATCTGGGTCCGTGGCCTCAAGCACGTTAATTGCCCATTCGGTTTGTGACCAGGTCTGATCGATCCGTTATCGCCTGGCGCGTTAGATGAGCAGCAGCGCCCGAGTCGAGCGGTTGTGGCCGGGGGAGCGTGCCCGGTTGCATAAGCTTCGCCGCCATGTTTGATCGAGAGACAGCATTCCTTGAAAGTGGGTTTACGTGCTTGCCTGATTGGATAAGTAGCGCATTCCAGGGCTCGGCGGTGGAGCGCTATTTAAAAATCGCTGACGTCTTTCCGCTTGCCGAAACGTGCTTCCTCTTCACTCTCCCTGCAGGCCCCGGAGTCGCAGGAGGCGCATACACTGGATGCAGCCGGCCGGAGACCGTGATTGGCTTGGTGGCATTTTCATGGTCTGAGATAAGCGTTGCACTCGATTGCGGACTATTCAGCACGGAGTTGCTGCGCAACACGGTTCTCGGGCTTGGCAACGTCACTATCGATTTTTTGAACCTCGATGCCCCGATTTTCGGGGAAGCAATAGAGGTTGGGTTATACGCTACCGCTGCAGAGACCACGAAGTGTAAGGAATAGCCTCGTGAATATCATCAAAACGCTGACGATGCTGATGGGTTGGAGAAGCATCGCCACACCTGAATTGGTTGCTGGAGAGAAGGTCGTGTTCTCGGCAATCGCTGCGCGCCGACGTGGCCCCTTCTCCGGATCAGGCAAGATCGTATTGACGACGAATCGCCTAATGTACCTACCACTGGGCATCGCGCACAACCCGCTGACGCTTCCGGTTGCGGAAATTGTTTCAACCAGGCCGGAGCCGCGTCATCGAGGTCTCATAGGTGGCTTGCCGGGCGCGCCTTTGTTCTCGGTCATATTAACGAACGGAGACTCCGTCACGTTCCAGTGTGGGTGGGCTGGCCGCATGCGGAAGGAAATCGAGCACCTCATAGCGGAAAGGAA
>VBJT01000234.1 GCA_005880075.1 Chloroflexota bacterium | reverse complement strand
TGACGGCACTGTGCGCCGCGCTGAACCTCGCGTATTTTCTGCACCGGGCGCTCTCCGTCGACTCGCTGTCGCGGCGGGCGGCGGCGTTCGTGCTGGCGCTCATTTCGCTCGGCACTCTTGCCGAAAGCGTGGTCGTGATCGGCTCTCTCGAGACGAACGGGTTCGTGCCGCTGGCTGCGCCGGCGGCGTGGGTGGCCGCGCGGGCGATCACGCTGGCGGGCACGGGCTTCATCTCGGCGCTCAATTTGAAGGCGCTGGGACGCGGGAGATAGGCAGGCAATAGGTTTAGGTGCTAGGTGTGTTGGGAGGAGGTAGAGGATGAACGATAACGGGTCGAAGTCGCTGCTGGCGATGGCGATTGAGCGGGAAGACTGGGAGACAGCGGCGTTGTGCCTGGCGCTCGGGGTGCTGAAGGCGGCCGAGGACCTGCCGCGGGAGACGCTCGACGCTCTGCTCGACGAGCTGGAGTTCGTCGATGAGCATCCGTACCGGATTCGCAGACAGCGAAGGCGGCGAGGTCCGCATGGTCACGTCTGAGCATTCGGGTGGGCCGAAGCAGGCCCGCCGGGAGATGTTCTACCGCGACGGTCTGAGCCAAGCCGAGCAGGTCGATCTGGAGAAAGCGGCGGAGGTCGAGAACCTGGGCGAGGAGATCGCCGTGCTGAGAGTGCGTCTCAAGACGGCGCTGAGCGAGCGCCCCGAGGACTACGCACTGCTGGTGCGCGGGATCGGGATATTGACGCGGGCGGTGGCGACGCAATACCGGCTATCGCCTCGGGCATCGAAGGACCTGGCGGAGAATCTAGGCGAGATCCTGGGCAGGTTCGGGGACCTGATCGCGCCGGCGGACCGCTAGTCAGCGAGCCGGGGCATGAACAAGGGGCGGCATGGAGCAGGAACGCCCCGAACTTTCTGCTCACCCTGTTAGCTGCCACTCTTCGCCCAGCCGCTTCACCCTGCCCTCCGCCTCGAGCTTCGCCAGGTGCGCCTCGATCTGCCGCAGCGCCATCGGCACGATCCGCCGGTCGAGCTCCATGTAGATCGCCGGCAGCATCGCCTTCGGGGTCGTCTTGCCATCCGCCAGCAGCTTCAGCACCTGCTCCTCGCGCTCGTGCCGGTGGTCAATCAGCTCCTGTAGCTTGCGCTTGACATCGTGGACTGCCTGCCCGTGTCCCGGCAGCATCACTGCGCAGTCGTATCCTTTGAGCCGCTCGAGCGACTGGAGGTAAAGCGCCATGTCGCCGTGCGGGGGCGGCGAGATAGCGACGGTACCCAGCCCGAGCGCCGTGTCGCCCGTGAACAGCGCCTTCTCCTCGCGCAGGTACAGGCATACCGAGCCCAGCGTGTGCCCTGGTGTGTGTACGACCTCGACCGTGAGGCCGCCGACTGTGATCGTGTCACCGTCGGCGATCCGCGCGTCGGGCCCCGCCTCTGCTGCCTGCTTCCGGAACGCTTCAACCCGCTCCGCCAGTTCCTTCTGCTCTTTCAACACTTCGATGTCCTGCGGCACCTCGGCCTGCCAGTTCTGGAGGAAGTCGACCTCCTCGCCATGAAGAACCACCTCGGCGCCAGTCTCGGCCCGCAGCTGCGATGCTCCGCTCGAGTGGTCGAAATGGTGGTGCGTCAGTACGATCCGGCGTACCTTCACGTCCGCCCGCTCCCGCAGGAACTCCACCCGCGTTTGCACCGACTTCTCGTCCCCGAACCCGCTATCGATCAGCGCTCCTTCGCCCCCGTCTTGGACAAGGAACACGTTCGGCGCCTGCGGGCCTGTGTAAAACGAAGGCTCGGCCGGAATGGAGTGGACGTGCGGCGTTATTTCCATGGGCGGAATGTTGTAGGGGCGCAGCAACCGACCACGTTGCTATCGAGAAACGACAATCCGTACAAGGACTTCTTCGGGACGCGAACCACCATCGGTTGCTGCGCCCCTACGATCGCCGATTCTACAAGTCGAGCCGTTTGCACAACCACCTCCTAAGTCCTATTCGCGAGCCACTCTTCCCTTAGCACCGCCATCAGCACCATGTCCAGCGGCTTCCCATATCGCAGCCGCCGCTCACACATCACACCCTCCAGCACGAACCCGCTCTTCTCGTAGCATCGGATGCCCCTCGCATTGTCCGCATCCGTGTGCAGGTCAACCCGTCGCAGCCCCATCTCTTCGAACGCGTGCCGCAGCACCGTCGTAATCGCGTCTGTCCCGTATCCCCGGCTCCAGCACTCCTTCTCTCCAATCGATATCGCCAGCTCCGCGCGCTTGTGCTGCGGGTCGACACGCAGAAGCCCAACATGTCCCACCGGCCGCCCGCCCAGCGTTTCGATCATCCAAACGAAATTCGCAAACGCCTCTTCCGTTAGCCCGAACCGCCCACGCACCGACTCAACCGTCGCGTCCGGCCGGTCGGATTGGTGCAACCAGTGACGCACGTCCGGGTCGTTCACCCAGCGCACCAGTAACGGCAGATCCCTCTCGCCAACGGCCCGCAGCTTCACCACATCACCCTGAGGGGCGAGGCTTGCCTCGTCATTTCACCCACGCCTTGCGCCATGTGCCGTAGCTCCAACCTCTTACCTCTTATTTCGTACCAGGTACCTCGCGCTCCTCATTCCCCATTTCGCCCTTCCCGCCGCCGCCACTCCTCCCTCAGCACCGCCATCATCACCGTATTCCCAAACTTCCCGTTGATCAGCCGGTGCTGCCGGAGCAGGCCTTCCCGGACGAAGCCGCACTTCTGGTAGCAGCGGTGTGTTGCGCCAGGGTGTGTTCAGTGGCCACATTGCTTGTACGGACACTAGAGACGCGAGAGCCAGGGGTGTCCGGGATGGCACAACTGAAGCGCGTCACTAAGCCAGCGCCGTTGGTCGCCAGAAACGAGTGTCATTCGCTTTATACAGCAAGACCACCTCCGGACACATCACCGGAGCGTTGGCTGGGCCAACTCGAAAATCCAACTGCTCGGTTGGAAGCGTGACCTTCGGATTGCGTCGAAATACCCATCGTTCACGGTCAGCCTCGTTCAACAGATATTTCAGTTTGTATCCATTACGCACGGCCCAAAGTTCGTGCACTGGGGGCTCAATATATTCCGCCTCAGTCCACGATTCCTCATATGGTCTTGTCCCAGGGATGATCTTGGACCACTGCCAATCGGACAGATAGGCCCTCAACGAGTGTTGATCGCGTCGCAGTATTGCGATATCCACACCCTCGTGATCTCTTGTCATGGCACCGAGGAGCATATCAATGGCCCAGCCGCCCGCAACTGACCAGCGCCGATCGAAATCTGCCATGACCGCCACCGCCGCATGCGGGGCAAAACTTGCACCGTACAGGCGCACGCTGAGA
>VBJT01000233.1 GCA_005880075.1 Chloroflexota bacterium | reverse complement strand
GCCTTTGGGACGTAATCGTCCGCGATATGCGCGATTGGTATGAGTCGGCCAAGGCTAACCAAGGTCAAGGTGCTCGATTCGGAAAGATAACTGGCGTTCAGCCTAGTAAGCCCTCGAAGCTCTACTTCTTGGGCGGTGCCTCGGATGACACCATTCCGACGGCCTTTACCTACCCCGTTCTCGCATCACTCCGCGCGTTTTTGGAGGAGAAGAACGGCGTTCTCGCCTGGGGTAAGAATCTCGATCCCGTGCGATCGCTAGAGTCGGGCCTTGGCGAACAGCTGACTGAGGTCGTCATCAGCAACGCTCTCGAAATGCGGAATCCGACAAAACAGGGCAAAACCGGTGCTGTTTGGGATCAATGCTATTCGAAGGCGCAGATCTGGTACCTAAAGGCCTAACGTTCCGAGATGGCTAATGAGAGCGGCCCCTCGAGGCCGCTCTCACCTTTCTGCTCATCTTCGGCGATCGGCCCACTTCGCAGGCGGCTTGTCAATCACCTGAAACCCCAGCCGCTCGAACACGGAATTAGTCTGGGGTCCCCCGTTGAAGTCCTCTCGATTAGCGCCCGTTATCCAGCTCAAAATCAGCTTCGGCGGATAGAGTTTGCGCGAATGCCGCAAGGCGTACTTGTAATTCCCCTTATTGAGCCAATTGTCGTAGCTGTCCGACGACGGGTATTCGCGGTCGAATCGTCGCAATGCGGCAAGGACCGAATCCTTGCTAACCGACTCGTGCGAAGCGGATGAACGTGAGGTCTCTTGACGGCGCTTCCTTGGAGGCATCTTCGACGGCGCCCTAATCGCCAGGCCAATCAGCCTATACACCAGCTTCGCCGCCAGCTGCGCGTTCGCCCGCGGCCCCAGCGAAGGCGCCAGCTCCGTCACGTCGAACCCCACGATGTGCCGCCGCCGCGCGACCGTCTCCATCATGTCGCTCACCTCGTCCCAGTGCAGGCCGCCCGGCTCCGGCGTCCCCAGCGCGGATACCACCGACGAATCGAAGGCATCGAGGTCGAACGTGACGTACACAGATTCCGAAAGTTGCTCCGCGACCGCCTCCGGCCCCATCGCCCGAAACTCGCGCGGACTATAGAAGCGCAGACCCTGCTCGCGGATGTACACGTGCTCCTCCCGCTCCGCGCTGCGCAGCCCGACCTGCGCAATCGGCGCTATCTCCGAGATGCGGCGCAGCGTGCAGGCGTGGTTGTACTTCGAATCGAGGTACTCGTCCCGCATGTCGGCATGTGCGTCAAACGCCAGCACCGAGAGGCCCGACGTTCGCCTTGCGTATGCCCGCGCCGCGCCGACCGCCACCGTGTGCTCTCCGCCGAGGGTCACGACGAACTTCCCGTCGTCGATCAGCTCGCCGACGATCCCTTCCAAGCGTTCGGCCATCGCCTCCGGGCTGCCGCTATGTGCGGCCACCTCGGGCAGCGTGTGGATCCCGACGAGATACGGCTCGCAGCCGATCCCGATGTCGTACAGCTCCAAGTTCCCCGAAGCGTCGATGATTGCCGCCGGCCCCTCCCGCGAGCCGACCCAGCCCGAAGCCGTCGAGTCGTACGGAACCGGCAGGACGACGACACGCGAATGCTCGTAATCACTGTGCTCGGGCGCCAGCCAGGCGAAGTTACGATGGACAAATCGCGGGCCAGTCATGCCAGCTCCACGTCATCCTGAGCGCCGACCACCTCCGCGCGCGGAATATCGGCCCTACGCGAAGGACCCGGGGTGGGGCAGACACCCGTACGCTGGCACGCGAGCCTGCCGGTCGGCTCACAAGTCCTCACTTAAGTCCCTCCAGTGCGGGTTCACAGACTCGACCAACGCGATCTTCTTCGCCCGCGTCCAGCCCTTGATCTGCTTCTCTCGTGCAATTGCGGCTCGAATGTCTCCATGCACTTCATAGTAGAGGAGCAAGGTGAGGTTGTACCGCTTACTGAAGCCATCAACGGCCTTCTGTTTGTGCTGGGCCGCCCGTTTCTCGAGGATGCTGGTGACGCCCGTATACAGCGTATCGGAGCGGCCGGTCACTATGTAGACATAGGAGAGTCGCATGACGCCGGCGCTCAGGATGCGGCCCGGCGAGACGGGCAGTCAAGGCGCTGGTGGCATAGGTCTTACTGTGCCGCGCAACTGAAAGCCGACCGGCCATGGGGTAACCGATGCGGCCCCCTCCCCGGATTCCTTCGCGGAGGGAGGTTGTTCCGGTCTGAGAATGTGGTCAGCGCTCAGAATGACGCGAAGGCCCGCTGCCTTCCGCGTACACGCCGTCTACGCGCCTGCCGTCGCCGTCTTTTGCCAACTCCAGTCGAGCTCCGGCAGCTTCCGGCCCTCGTGAGCCTTCCGCTCCGCCAGCGCGCTAACGAGCAACGGCAGCGCGACCGTGGCCTCGACGTTGACGGTGGTGAAGCGCGCCTCCGGGGCGATCTTGCGCCACGAGACCGCCTCCTCGAAGGTGCAGCCGGAAAGGCCGCCCCACTGCGGTTGGTCCATCGTGATCTGGATGCCGTACTTGTGACCCGCCGGGTCGCGGTCGAAGATGTACCCGGCGGCGCCGGTCTGCGGCGCTGTTCTTCGCCGTTATCGAAAGGTGGATCATCTCCAGGACGTCGCCTGTCACATCGAACATGAGGCGCCTTCCGGTGCGGTGCCGGCCTTCCGCCACCGCGAGCCCGTGGACGCTGTCACCGAACGCCGGGCAGTAGATCGGCACTCCGTGCTTCGCCGCCGCGGTCAGGATTCCCCCTTCCTTCGCCACCGGCGCCATCGCCTTCCCGAGCAGGTCGAAATACTCACGCGTCGTGTACGGCCGGCCGTCGTCGAGTGTCAGCGAAAACTCGGTGCAGAAGCGTTCAGCCCGCGCGAACTCGTGCTCCGGCGCCAGCACGTCGTAGAAGCGCACGACACGCAGATGCGCGAGCCGCACGTCATCGCCCTGCGGGTCGCCCTGCGAATGCCGAAACCCCAGCGATTCGTAGACGTCGTGGTAGAGGTTGGCCCCGGTGCTAACGATCACATCGATCAGCCGGTTCTCGATCAGATATGCGATCA
>VBJT01000141.1 GCA_005880075.1 Chloroflexota bacterium | reverse complement strand
CGGAGACGCCTACCGACGCGCCGACTGATACGCCAACAGCAACGCCAACCGATATCCCAACGGCCACGCCGAGCGAGATGCCGACGGAGACGCCGACAGAGACGGCGACGGAGACACCGACCGACGCGCCGACGGACACGCCTACGACCATGCCGACAGACACGCCGACGGATACTCCGACAGCTACGGCTACGGCGACGGCGACAGCGACGCCGACGGCTACCGCTACAGCGACGGCGACAGCGACAGCGACGCCGACGGCTACCGCTACAGCGACGGCGACGGCGACGGCTACGGCGACGCCGACGGCTACCGCTACAGCGACGGCGACAGCGACTGCGACGCCGACGGCTACCGCTACAGCTACCGCGACGGCTACACAGGAAGCTACCCCGACACCGACCCCGACGACCGAGCGCCTGTCGACGGAGACACCGACACCCAAAGCGACCGCGTCCGCCACGCCGGTTACAGAGCGCCGCTCAACGCCGGCTCCGGCGCCGACGCCGGTGAGCCTGATCGTCGCTCAGGGCCCCGCCCAGCACGCAGCGCCACCGCTGCTCCCGGTCGCCTTTCCGGAAACCGGCGGCAATCCCGAGTCCGCGGCTGAGAATGATGGCCTCGCGGTCTTGCTGGGGATGCTCTTCGGCGGGCTGATCGTTTCCGCCGGGGCACGCATTCTATGCCGGAGCGAGCATAAATTAGACGACTGACTTATACGGGGCGGGGATGAGAAGAGGGCGTCCGACCGGACGCTCTCTTCTCTTTTCTAGTTGTCGCCTGGAGGCCTAATGCTCGCGGTTGTTAGTCCTTAAGGCGCTACGGCGTCCGGCTGAATTGCCAGCCTCTGCGGGCTGCTCTGACCAGCGACAACTTCGATGTCAATTGGAGATCGCTGGCTGGAGGCCCCCTGGTTCTCACCCCAGTCACTGCTGGACGCGAGATGCCCTCCCCAGATTACGAACATCGTCCCGGCTTGCGTCATCAGCCTGAGGGTGAATCCCTTGTTCGCCTCACAGGCCCCATCCGGTGAGGGGCCCTCGGGCGCCTGCTGAAAGCTTGCCCCCCAGGCGCGAAAGCGGCGTCCGTTTCCGTCGAAGCCAATCGCGCTGTCGTCGGGAATTGGTATGGACGCATCCTCTCGCCGTCCGGGTCCGGGTGATGTGATCTGGCTGACGCTATCTTCGTTAGATGGGTTCGAGAGGTAATCGAAAGCAGCGCCGTCGGACGTGCGACAAGCGTATTTCAGTTGGACATCGTAAAGCGTGGAAACAGCCGTATGTTGGATCTGTAGCATGAACGGCACCACGTCACCCTCCCGGTAGCCCGACTGGTCCCTGGTCAGGTCTGAACTAAGCCATTGCTTCTGTTGCCTGGACCAGATGAACAAACCAACATCGCCCGGTACCGCAGGAGACAACGAGCCCGCAGTCGGACTCGGCGACGCTTCCGGTGATGCTCTGCTCGACACGGCGGTCGTGCTCGGCGCGGCTGAGGCCGGCAATGCCGTCGGCGATGCTTGACTTTCCGAGCTGCTGTCATTGTGCGTCGATAGAACGAGAAGAAGGATGCCAACGCCGGTCAAGAGCGCGCCGATGGCTGCGAGGAGCAGACCGCTGCGCGAACGCCGGGGGCCGTTGCCGTCCGGCCCATCGGGAACGGGCACCGGATACCAGTGCCAGTCGTCATCGCTCGAGTCCCGGCGTCCGATGACTAGGTCAGGCAATACCGATGTCCTCCGGCCCCGACGAGACGCGTTGCGACCCGGCGGCGCCGGCGATTACAGCCCGTAGAGGGCGCCTTCTATTCGCGCTTCTGATCGCCGAATTGCAGCAAGAAGAGAAGCGTCGCCAGGAGCGCCAGGCCGATTAGGACCAGGAAGATATAGGGATTGCTGATCGCCTGAGCACCGCTGGAACGGCTGACCAAGTTTGCTCGATCGGTGACGTTTCCGGCGGTGAGAAGGCGGACTTCCGTCGAGGGCGCTTCGGGCTCGGAGAGGACGACGCCGGCCTGCTTTCGCCGCCGTCCGCCGAACGGCAGAGCGAACATTCCCAGCCCCGCCGACAGTAGGCCGCTGCCCACCGCGATGAGGAGCCCGGGAGGCACGGTTGCCCCCACTTCCGGTGGGCCACCTCCGACAGGCGCTGCTGCGGCGGCCAGAGCAGTCGCCGCTGGGGTCGGCGCGCGAGTAGCGGCCGCGGTCGGCGCGGCAGTTGCCGCTGCTGTTTGCTGCGCGGCTGCGGTCTGCTGCGCGGCCCCGCTGCAGTTAACTTTCACCAGGACCTGTCCGGCATCACTCGCCAGTTGAGCGAAGTCCGTCGGATCGTTGTTCCTGAAGATCTCATTTCGCGACCAGACGAAGCTGCCTTGCGCTGACGGTCCCGATTGGACCGTCAACGTCTCGCCGGCGGAAAGAGACCCGAATGCCTGGAGCGCAAGCGACTCGCTCGTCGTTGGGTCGCTCTGTAGGTTCCAGCCCGTCATGTCGACTGGTGTGGCCCCTTTGTTTGACACCGTGATCATCTCTGGGTCCGAGTTGCAATCGAGCTCCGTGATCTCGACGTTTACTCCTTGGGCTGCGGCTCCGGAAGCAAACGCCCAGCTCCAAATGACGAAGGCTATCGCTCCGCACATGACGAGCGCTGTCAGAACAGAGGTCGTTAGGGCAAGGGAACGGGTCAGACTATTCACGGATACACCTCGCAGTGAACTGGAGAAGCCGGGCCACGGGCGTTCTATAGCATACGCGGCCGTAAGAAGTAAACCAATCACTTGTCATAACTTTCGGAATTCGTCGGCGATTTCGAAATCGCTGAAGCCCTAGGTGCTCTCCAGCCGGTCGAAGGCGTTGCAGCCGTCTGTCCCTTCGGTCGGGGAGATCTTCCATATGCCGTCGATCTTACGGAACGCCGCCCGCAATTTGTACTGCTGCAGCCCTTGAATCTCGCCGACGATCACAGCCTTTGCGGAGTCGCCATCAAATGACACCTGCTCGAGGTTTAGGAAGTGCAGCAGCGGGAGATTCGTCCCCTGCTCCTGGGCGCCCGCTTCACCTGCCGCCACAAACTGGTCCTTCGGGCAGCGCTGCTGGTATTCCGGTGTAAACGAGTCGTAGAGCGAGGGCCATTCGCCGCGCGGAAGCACCTCGATCGACTTCCGCGCCAGGTCCACGATAGCGACACCGTCCGGGCTGTCCGGCGAGTACGGAGGAAAGAATGTCTCCGTAACGGTCTGCTCGGGCGAATTGTCGCCGTCACTTTTGAAGAACGCCAGGTATACAAAGAGGCCGGCGATCGTCACAGCCGCGACCACGCCTATAGCGATTAGTTCCCGTGCCCGTATCAGGGAAGGCCTTCTGCCCCGAGTCGCTGCCTTGACCGCCTCTCTCTGCCGTCGCCGGCGGTGACTCCTCGAGTCGCGCATGATCCTGGTCAGCCGGTCAGGTGATCGGTGCGGGCGCCGACCCCGGCTGTTTCGGGATCAATTTACGGATTTCCGTCTCGGTGCTGTAGTAGATTACGCCGTCTAATCCCACCGTGACGTCCCTTTTGCAGTCCTTGACGAGCACGTCGTTTGCGGTCACCTTGTCGCCCCCCGGCCCGCTCAGCACGAGCCGTCGCAGTACGCCGGTCCCCAATTCGCACGAGAGCAAGGAGTCGCCAAGTTGCGGGTACTTCGCGGCGGACACAAAGTCCAGGCCGGAGACCTCGACGAACGTGGCCAGGAAATCGCTGGTGTTCGCCACCCCCTCCTTCGCGAAGATATAGATGCCATCCACCCCGTTGCCTGCGGTGCAGTCGGGGAATGGAAATTGTCCGACATCGGGCCAACCGTAGCCCTTGCCCGGCTCGATGATGTTCAGCTCCTCGCAGCTCACGGTCGTATTGTCGGTGGCGTAAATCCGACCTGTGCCCGGTTGAAAGACGAAATCAAACGGTTCGCGAAAGCCGTACGCGAAGATGCGCGGGTCAGCGCTCGGGTCAGCAGCGAAAGGGTTGCCCGGGGCAGCCGAACCGTCGCTTGCGTTGATCCGCAACATTTTGCCGATCGGGTTGTCGAGCTTCCTCAGCACGTCCGCTTGATCGGCGAAGATATCGTAATCACCCAGGCTGACGTAAAGAAACCCGTCCGGGCCAAAGTGAATATGTCCGTTCGCGTTGAAGTCTGCGTGTACCGGCGACGTTTCCGGAAACTGGTCGCTGATCACGGTCGGGTTTACGCCGCGGCCGTTTTCATCGGTAAATCGGACTAGCGTGGGCCGCGCCACCGGCCCCAGCGGGGGTGAGGCCTCCGGAACAGCCGGACTGATCGGTTGCGTGTAGAAGGCGTAGACGAAGTGGTTATCCTTGAAGGCGGGGTCGATCGCCAGCCCGGTGAGGCCCCAGTCCTGGCCTAGATAGCTCGTCGTCTCCACCTTTGCGAACGGGTCCGTCTGCAGCTTTCCGTCGGTCCCGATGATCTTGATTGCGCCGCTGAATTGCTCGCCGAAGAAGAGCCGGCCGTCGGGCCCCGAAGGGAAGCTCCTCGTCGCCGGCACACGCAGAAATGGCCAAGCCGAGCGCAAAGAAGCTGATGACGTAAGTGGCTGCACGCACTCGGCCCATCGCCCGAAATATAACGGAAGACCCCGTTGCAATCTACGCCGTCGCATGTTCATTCGGTTTGCCCGTATGAAAGGGCTAAAGTAGACTGCAAGGCAGCGTCAAATTTGTTCTAAACGAGTAAGTAGCCCATCCTCTAACGCGAGGCAGGCAATGGTTGAAGCAGAGGCCGAGGCGAGAGGCCTGCGTTCTCAGGACGCTCCCGCCGAGCCTTCGATCGAATTCTCTCTGACGATCCCCGCCGTCGGGACTATCCTCTCCTGGCTTACGTCCGATCGCGAGGAAGTATCTGGTGGCGTGGTTGCCGCGATCGGCCGAATCGGCATCGTGCCGGTGCTCGCCGCCGGTCTCGTCCTGCGATTGTTCCTGGCGACGCTGCCGGGCTTCGGCGTCGATGTGGGCACTTTCGCCGCCTGGGCCAACCAGCTTGCTGCCACGGGTCCGTGGAACTTCTACGACACCGACTTCTTCACCGACTACGCGCCCGGATATCTATACCTCCTCTGGTTCATCGGTGAGCTAAACGAGCGGTTCCACTTCAGCTCAGACACGTATCAGTACATCCTCAAACTGCCCTCGATCGCTGCCGACCTCGCGTCCGCGTATCTGCTCTACCGCATCCTGGAGGGCAAATCGCAAGGTGTGCGGGTGGGCACGGCGGGACTCTACCTGGCGCTGCCGTTCGTCTGGTTTACCGGCGCGGTCTGGGGCCAGGTGGACAGCCTGCTCGCCTTCTTCATTCTCCTCAGCATCTTCTTCTTGGCGCGGGACCGGCCGATTCCTGCGGCGGCGGCCTATACAGTCGCGTTTCTCGTCAAGCCACAGGCAATCGCCGCGCTCCCGTTCCTGGCCTTCTGGGGCGTCCGCCATTATCCGCCGAAGATTTGGGCAGGAGCGACCGCGGTGGCCTTAGTGCTCGGTCTTGCGCTGATGGTTCCCTTCTTCGGGCTCAAACCCTGGGGGCTAATCGATGTCATGCAGTTCGCCGCCAGCTACTATCACTACGCCAGCTTCCACGCGTATAACTTCTGGGCCGCCTGGCCGGTTTCCGCTTATCTCAAGACCGACGACATCAAGTATCTCGGCTTGTCTTACCAGGTGTGGGGCTTCGTGCTTTACGGCGTGTCGATCGGCCTCGTCCTATATTCGCTCCGCCGTAGCGAAGGCCTGCCGGCTCTAGCGCTCGGCACCTCTCTGTGCATCCTTCTTTTCTATATGTTCGTTACCCGCATGCACGAACGCTACGTCTTTGCCTTTTTCCTCCCGTTCCTCGTCGCCTGTGTGCTCTACAACAACCGGCTACTCTGGACGTCGTTCGCCGGGCTGGCGTTCATCCATCTCTTGAACCTCTACCACGCCTACGCCGAGTTCAACGATAATGAGCTGCGTTCCCCGAGGGTATTCAACTGGCTCCAGGACGCGAACTTCTGGAACCTGGGGATGAGCACGGTTGAGCTGCTTTCCTTCCTCATGCTCCTGCTGCTCGTGCCCATCGCTGCTGTCACTTACGTCATCGCGAACCGGCCGCGCTCGTCCGAGGTCACCTGAGAGTGCCCGATGGTGTGCAGGCCCGAACTAGGCCGATCGCAATCGCGCTCCCGCAGATCAAAGTAGCCCACGTCGTCCTGATTGTTATTCTCCTGCTTGCTGTACTTACTCGCTTCGTGGGTTTCGGCTTTCACGGACGGCTTGACCAACCGTCCGATTTCTACTTCGATGAGATCTACTTCGCTAAGACCGGCCAGGAAATCCTGCATGGTGATCGCGCCGCATGGGAGTTTTACGGCCACGAGAACACCCACCCGCCGCTTTCCAAGCTGTTCATGGCCGGGGGAATGCTCTTCTTCGGCGAGAACTCGTTCGGCTGGAGGTTCTTTGGCGCCGTCGCTGGGGTCGGGTCAGTCCTCTTCATGTACCTGCTCGCGCGCCGTCTGTTCGACAGCGATATAGCCGGCCTGGCCGCTGCCTTTATCCTGACCTGCGAAGGGCTGGCGCTCGCTCAGTCCCGGATCGCAACTCCGGACACGTTCGTGCTCTTTTTCCTGCTGGCCAGCGTCTACTTTCTCGTTACCCAGCGCTTTTTATTCGCGGGCATCTTCTTCGGCGCGGGCGTAGCCTGCAAATGGATCGCCGCTCTCGCCGGCGTCCCGATCGTTCTCTATCTCCTGTGGCTGCTTATCACGCGTCTGCGGGAAGCGCGCTCCGAAGGCGAGGTCAAGTGGTTTGAGGTAGCACTCCCTTCAGGCCTCGGCGCCTTATATGCGGGCATAACACTCGTAATCGTTGGCTTCCTTAGCCGGCACCCGGACCAGAAGCCGGGCTTGTTCGATAGTCTTGGCCTCCTTGATATCCTCGGCTGGCTGCTTCTGGTCGTTGGCATTCTATCCGTCGCCTCGGCCCTCATCGCTCTCCTTTCCCAATATTCGGAGAGGCGCGTGCTCACGTTCTCGCCTCAAGGGAAGGTATCGCTCGAGATCGTGCTCGCCTTCGGCGTGTTCTTTATGCTGGTGCCCGGCTTCGTCTACTTCCTCACCTACGTGCCGATGTTGCTGAACCACCCGAGCACCCAGGCGATGGGCGATGTCGGCTGGACCGGCCTTGGTCAGGTAGTGCGGCAGAACCGGCTGGCCTACGACTTCCACCAGAGCCTGCGCGCGCCTCATCCATATTCGTCGACCTGGGATTCCTGGCCGATCATGGCTCGCCCCGTCTACTTCTATGCGGGAGACCACAACGCCAAGATCTATGCTCTCGGCAATCCCGCCGTCTTTTGGGCGTCGCTGCCTGCCCTCGCCTTCGCGCTCTGGCAGGGGTTGGCCTTCGTCCGCGCTCGCCTGCAGACGAGCGGGGCGCTCTCGATCCGGGGCAGCCTTCCGCAGAACAGGGCGGCGCTGCTCTTTGTCGTCATCTCTTACCTCGGCTTGTGGTTGCCGATGGGGCTGACATCGCGCGTGGTCTTCATCTATCACTATCTACCGGCGCTCGGCTTCGCCATCCTCGCTCTGGCCTTCTCGGTCGACTGGCTGTGGAAGCGAGAAGAGCCGTGGGGACGGTACACGGCCGCCGGCTACCTGGTCCTGGTTGCTCTCACCTTCGCCTTCTTTTATCCGCATCTAACCGCGATTCCGGTGGCTAATTGGCTCGACAAGCTGTATTTCCCGTTCGACCGCGGGAACTTGCTCGATAACAACCTGTTTAACTGGGAGTAATGGACGCCGTCCTCTGCCGCGATTGTGGCGCCGCTAACTCGCAGACGACGAAGTTCTGCGTCGAATGCGGCACCCCAATGGCGACGAGGGAAGCTCCTCCCGCGGAGCCCGTGCTGTGCGAACGCTGTGGGGCGTCTAATGCCAGAACCACGAAATTCTGCGTGGAGTGCGGAGCGCCGATGGCGGCCAGCGCTTCGGCGAGGCCCCGGCGAGCCGCGGCCCGCGCTGAACCGGCCGCGGTCGCTGTCGCAGCCAGACCTGTCGCCCGTGAAGACGCGCCGCCTCTGCCGCCGCTGCCCCCGGTTCTTGCCTTCTTCCTCGAGGAGCAAAGCGGTACACGCGCGACCTATCGTACGCTCGCCATCGGGCTGACCATCTTCCTGCTCGCCTTCGGCGGGTACTTCTTCTCCACTCACCTTCACCCGGGGAGCGGCCCGAGTCTGCACTGGATACATCCGCTTAGCCGGTACACCTTCTACGCGGACCTCGCCGAAGCGCTCAACCACGGCTCGTTCGACCTGCGAAAGGCCGGAATCGCGCCCGAGACGCACCCGGACCTCCTCACCAAAGACGGTCACGTCTACCTGCCTTATCAACCGATGCCCGGTGTCATGCTGATGCCGTTCGTGGCCATCTGGGGACAGGGCTCGACTCAGATCACGTTCAGCATGCTGCTAGGCGCGGTCAACGTCGTCGTCTTCTGGTACATCCTGCGTCTCCTTGGTGTCAGCCGCGAGACGAAGCTGCTGCTGTTACCGTTCTTTGCCTTCGGTACCGCTCACTTCTACTCGGCGTCGGAGGGGACATTGTGGTTCTACAACCACGTGACGGCGCTCTTCTTTGTGCAGCTGGCGCTGGTATTTCTGTTGCGGCGAGATTCGCCGGTGCTGCCCGCGATCTTCTTAGGTCTCGCAGCGCTCAGCAGGCAGCCGACGGTGCTCGCCGTACCTGCCTTCCTCTACATCATGATCGAGCAGAGACGTCTGGGTTTTTTCGATGACGTCCACCCGCTCGAGATGGTTACGAGCCTTGTGCGCGGTGAGATGTCGCGCCTGGGCCGTCTCTTTGGGCAGGTCATAGATGTGATTCGTGAAGCGCTCTCGGATAATCGGATTCTCTCAACCGTCGCGATCGTCGTCGCCGTCCTGGTGCCGTTCGGGATTATTTCGCTGTGGTACAACGCCGTCCGCTTCGATGGGATCTTCGATACGGGCCTTGGTGAGATCTACGACAAGTACAACGGCGTGGCGTATACGCAGTACCTCGCGGCCGGAGGCGCCGAGCGCTTCGGGCAGTTCGACCCACGCAACATTCCGATACACATCTACACGATCTTCCTTCAGGCGCCTGTATTTACGAACGATCCGACGATGATCCGGCCGTCGGAATTCGGGATGAGCATTCTCCTCACATCCTCTCCCTTCGTCTACGGGGCGCTCGTCAAACGGCGCGACCCGCTGAAGGTTGCCTGCTGGATCGCGCTCGTCCTCGTTCCTATCCCCACGCTCATGTACTACAGCGGCGGCTGGGTGCAGTTTGGCTATCGCTACCTGATGGACTACCTGCCGTTCATCATGATCCTTACGGCTTTCGGATTCGAGGACAACCGCTCGCCCCGTTCCTTTCGCCTCAAGGTCGCGCTCATCGTGCTCTCCATCGCGATCGGCTTCTGGGGACGCTATTGGGCGACCCGCCTGGGCTGGTAAGATAGATACGCCTGAGGGTGATCTTCGGGCGGACCTCGTTTGACGTAACAAGGGGCGAACGCTACCATCTGAGCGTTTCCCGATTTGCGGTCGGTGGGGTCGCTGCCTCATCGCGTGGAGATACCGATGGAAGAGTTTGTCTACGATGTCCTGAATAACGACAGCTGGTGGTGGGAAGTCGGCCGGCGTTCCCTCGTGAAGAACCTGCTCCAGCGCTATGGCCTCAACGGCGCTAATCCGGGCAAGAGCAGACGCCCGGACATCCTTGAGATAGGCTGCGGGGCGGGCGCAATGCTTCAAGACCTCGAGCAGTTCGGCACTACCGTCGGCATGGACATCGCTGAAGCGGCGCCTCAATACTGGCGCGAGCGTGGGCTCAAATCAGTCAGCCTCGCGGACGCCACTGCTTTGCCTTACAGAGAGGCGCAGTTCGATATCGTTATTGCCGTCGACGTGCTGGAACATGTCGATGACGATGGCAAAGCGATTCGCGAGATGCAGAGGGTCTGCCGGCCGGGCGGGAAACTGATCGTGACGGTGCCGGCTTTCCAGTTCCTGTGGAGCCGGCGCGATGTCCAGTGTCATCACATGCGACGCTATACCCTCGAAGAGTTCCGGACAAAACTCCTGCATGGCGGGTTTAGAATCATAAAGGCGACCTACATCAACATGCCGCTTTTTTTCCCGCTGCTGATGATGGTCAAGGCCGGCCAGCTTTCATCCAAACGGGCACCCAGCCTGCGGATGGACTATGCTCTCGTTCCCCCGCCGATCAATAAGCTGCTGTCCAACGTGGTGGACTACGAGGCGCAGCTCCTTCAGCACATCAGCCTGCCCATCGGCTCTTCGATAGCCTGCGTGGGCACCAAAGCGCGCTAATCCGATTTAGGGTTGCTTAACGAAACCTCCAGGCCGTCAGCGGAAGTCTTCTTCGGTGGCTCCGGCCATTGCCAGAGGTCCAGGGTGATGCTTTTGCCAGATCAACAGTGAGTTCACCGTCCAGTTCCACACAAACCCTATTAGTACCCCCACGGCACTCGAAATGTAGGGGCTTACGTCGAGGGCGTGCAGGACGACGGTGGTTACCACGATGATGATCGGGCTGACGATGGAACTGATGTTGAACTTTATGAAGCGAACGCCAATCCACCCGTGCCTCGGGCGGTGACGGAACGTCCATCGCTCGTGGGAATTGAACTGGAAAAGGATAGCAGCTTCAACAGCGACGATTGATGCGATTAAAAGTCTTATATCCGGGTCTGATAGGCTCGGGTCAGGATTCCGGTCGGGAAGGAACCAGAAGAGACCGGAGAGATCGGGGAGGAAGGCGGTTGGAGGCTCGCCATAGATCAGATACAAGAAGACCTGGTAGATAACAAACGCAAGGCCACCCACAATGAGGAATTTCATTAGTGTTGTCGGCAAATGGAGGCGATGGGCCAGCGCGCTCGCCGCACCCATTAATCCTTGGTCCGCCTGGGTTGCTAGATCCGGTTGCATGACTACTCGCCGCAAGAGACGTGCCACTCATTATAGCGGAGCGCGTGGCCGTTCACGTTAAGGCAACTGTAAAAATGGCGTGAATTGACCGCTGCTCTTTTTTTCATTCATTCGGGTGAATAGGGCTCGGGCTCGGCGTTCAGACCGGGTGCCTGCCGCCTGCGTCCCGGGATCAGGTCTTCAATCATCATTTGGGCGACAGTCTCGCCAAGTACTATCGAATAGTTCTGGCCGCGGTCCTGCGGGTAGATCTGCGCTATGTTCGCCAGGTACAACCCGCTTACCGGCGTTCGATGGCCCGCCAGGCGGGATCCGGCA
The DNA here is from genome assembly GCA_005880075.1 of Chloroflexota bacterium. Lineage (GTDB taxonomy): Bacteria > Chloroflexota > Dehalococcoidia > SM23-28-2 > RBG-16-64-32 > CF-163. Next base: position 3,588 of record VBJT01000141.1, on the reverse strand, counting down.
CCCAGAGTAAACACCGGCTGCGCGTCCGCCGCGTGGAACAGCCAGCGCCCGTCAACCCACGATTCGTCGAATTGCGGGTTGATTCGCTTGAGGTGCGGCAGGTACAGGGCGGCGAGCTGAGCTTCTGTTACGTGGCCCAATGAAGAACCCTGCGTCACGTCGTTCAGAATGTACACAACGTGCCGCCCGCCGTATCGCTCGGGCGCCACGAGGTTCGTCTGCTCGACGACGGTCAGAAACGGCACGGAGCGATCGTTGATACTTAGCCAGTAATGGCCGGTCAACGGTCGCTTCAGGCTGAGGACGAGGCAGACGGCGTCTTGGTAGGCGACGCTTTTCAACCTGCCGGCGTATTCTTCACCGAGCGGCGGGGTGATTCCTAGAAAGGCTTCGTTGCTGATCGTTGCGAGCACAGCGTCGAACGTGTGCGTCCGGCCCGCCGTCTCGATGCCTAGCTGCGAACCGTCCCGTGCAATGCGGTTAACGGCGGCGTTGGTTTCCAGTTCGCCGCCTAACGCCTTTATGAGTTTGATCAGAGCGTCTATCCAGACGGCGAACGACCCGAGTTGATAGCCGAGCAGCTCCTTCTGGGAAAAGAGGCCGCGCGACGAGAAGCGCAGCCGGATACGGTTCCAGAGCCAAGTCATCGGCACTCCGTCCGCTTTGTCGCCGAATTTGCCGCGCAACAGCGGTTCCCAGACCACGCGCAGGCTTCGCTCGCCCGCATTGCGGCGTATCCAGTCGATTGCGGTCACGCTCTCGAACCTCGAAGCATCTCGCTCACGACGCAGGCGCAGGCCAACGAGTCCCAGCCGGATACGGTCTCGTACGCCGGCGAGCGGCGTAAAACGGAGCAGGTCCAGCGTGCTCGTGAAAGGATAGACACGGTCGCGGTAAAAGATCCCAGCGGTCGTCGGCCGCCAATTCACCGTCTTCAGCAGGGTTAGCTCGTCGAGCAAGCGGATCGCGGCGCCATCAGAGGTAAAGAGGTGGTGATAGAAATGTTCGATCCTTTCACCTCCGATTTCGAATGTACGCGATAGCCCACCGAGGGAGGACCCGGCCTCGAACAGGCGGACGCGGTGTCCCGCCTGAAGTAAGCGGTAGGTTGCGACGAGGCCGGCAACGCCCCCGCCGATAACTCCGATGGATGCGGCGCCACCCTTCATCCTTTCCCGTCCCGCGCTTAGTCGTTCTTTAGTTTGCCGTTCGCCCGCTGCCAGGGCCGGCCCGTCCGCAGCCGCAGCAGGCCGCGCAGGTCCTCGGTCACGGTCGCCGCGATCTTCACTCGCGTGTCCATGTCCTCCACCCACTTCACCGGTACATCCTTCACCCGGTAACCCATCTTTTCCGCGAGGATGAGTAGCTCCGTGTCGAAGAACCAGTTGTTGTCCTCAATCAGAGGGACGATTTTCTGGGCCGCCTCCCGGCTCACCGCTTTGAAGCCGCACTGGGCATCACTGAAGCGCGTCCCGAACATCGCCTTGATGAGCGTGTTGTAGCCGCGCGTCAACACCCGCCTCTTCAGCGATCGCGTGATCTCAGATTGGCTGGCAAGGCGTGAACCGATCGCCACGTCGTAGCCGCCGTTTGCGATTGCCCCGATGAGCGGGGGAAAGGCTTCGAGCCCGGTCGATAGGTCCACGTCCATGTAGCTGACGATATCCATTGGGCTGGCGAGCCAGGTCTGCTTCAGCGCAAAGCCACGCCCTTTGCGCTCGATCCGGACATATTCCACATGGACGCTGTAGGCGCCGGCCAGCTCCTTCCCGACCGCTGGAGTGTTGTCTGTCGACGCGTTGTCCGCGATGACAATGCGCCAGTCTAAGGGAAAGTCCGGTCCGGCGAGGAAGTCCCGCAGAACGGGGACCGATTGCGGGAGGGCGCGCTCCTCGTTGTAAACGGGAACGACTACGTCAACGCTGGTCACGCGCGTATCTTACCGGAGCATTCGCCGTAGCGTCGCGCTAGAGCAACAGTCTTTTCGGCGAGCCCGACGCTGTCCGGCGGTAATTTTGGAACAGGTAGCGCCCGTCGACCTCTTCGACGTAGCACCTCCGCCGGCTCGCCAAGATTGAGTTGACTTCGCGCGAGTAGCTCTGGTAGACGGCAAGGATCGAGTGGTCGACTGCGAAAACGCCGGTTGAGATCACTATCGTCAATTGAATGTCCACGAGCAACAGCAGCCAGCCCGATATCAACTCCGCCCAGCCGAGGTGAAACAGGGTCTCGCCGAAGGCTACCGTCATCTTCTGGAGGTTCGAATCCGAGGCGACTTGAAGGACTGTGGCGCCGAGGTGCGGCATCGAGAGATCGCTAACCAGTCGATAAACACTGCCGAGGCGTTCGTCCTCGGCCAGAGCGGAACCGGCGCGGAAGCGGCCGAGATCGATCGCCATCGCCGTGTGCTCCCGGTCCTGCCTGACCGCGGTCTCGAGCCAATCCCTGTATTCCTTGAAGCCGTCGCCGATGAGCGAGCGCTGCGCGGCCACGCAATCGCAGGCAGCGCGCACCAGAGGCGGGGCGGCCGAGTATGAACCGAGCGTCATCAAGGTGCAGGCGTCTGCCTCGTGCGCGAAGGCGCGTGACCAGAAAGAGAACAGCGCGGAGGCCTCGACCGTGCGCAGCCTCGAGTTCGCCGCGACGATCTGGAGCTGCAGGTTCATCATCTTCTCGAACAGCTCGAGCTCGCCGGACAGCAGGAACTGCGTCTGGCGGAAGGCGTCTTGCATAGCGGGCTGAGCGGCGGAGGGACGGGAGGGCAGGGCGTAACGGTCCGGTAAGCTTCCGAGCGCCGTCTTGATCCGCGTCCGGACTTCGCTCTGCGTCACAATGGCACCCCGATTAGAGGCTCGAACCGCGGCGCCCAGTTTTCGACGCTCGAGCCGCCCGCCGGAGGCGATACGAGCTTCAGCACGCTGCCGAAGGGAGGCATCTTCGCGAAGCGACCGGGATGAAAGGTGTTGGCCAAGATTTCGATCCCGTCGACGATGCGCGGCCCGGGACGGCTGAAATAGCTGTTGCCGTCGAGCGCATAAACCTGCCCGTTGCGAACGGCGGGCAGCATCGCCCACCTGTCCAGCTCCCAGAGAGCTTCCGCTTCGCTCGCCGCTCGCTCCGCACCAAAGCCGCACGGCGTCAGCGCGATAATCCCCGGATCCGTTCGCCGCAGCTCGTCCCACGGCAACTTCCGCGAAGGTGCTCCCGGGCTGATGAGCCCGCAGTCGTCGCCGCCCGCGATGCGGAGCATCTCTGGGACCCAGTGCCCTCCCGGCATCGGGGGGTCGAGCCACTCGAGGCAGAGAACGCGCGGCCGTTCGCCGCCGCCAACGGCGTCGCGTACCCGGTCGATTCGCTCGGAAAGCTCAGCTACGCGTGCCTCCGCGTCTGCCTGCTTCGAAGTCACTTCGCCTATGCGACGAATATCGTCCAGGATATCGCGGAGCCGGTTCGGATTCAGGGTCAGCACTTCCGCGCGGCAGCCCGCGGACTCCATATGCCGCGCGAAATCAGACGGAGACACCGCGCACACTGGGCACAAGTCCTGCGTCACGATCAGGTCCGGCGGGTCTGCGCACAAGCGCTCCT
>VBJT01000244.1:4576-6675 GCA_005880075.1 Chloroflexota bacterium | reverse complement strand
CTTCAAGCGTACGACCCCAACGGTAATCTAAAGTACGACAAGATTGTTACTTGGGACGAACTCAAGGCAAATGGTTGGCGGGTTGTCATTAACTAGCGCCGTATCGCCGCTATCTCAGGACTCCAACCTCGCCACCTTAGCTATATCGCGGCTGACGCTGGCTGCGGCGGCACCCGCCGTAAGCGCCGCGATCAGGGCGTGCAGCGCTCGCCGAAGGGGCCGGTCAGCTTCGTGATAGCGGTGATGGCGGCGAAGCCGTCCGGCGGGTGCGGAGCGTAGCGGGCGCGCTGGTAACTGCTCAGTCCGAGCAAGCGTCTATAAAACGCGACCTGAGATATCTTAAGAAACTGGCTGAATATGTACCGTCGAAAACGGTTCACACGTCGACAGCGGATAGCGGGCGGCTTCGTATATGGCGTGGCGGCGTTAGGCTACCTCTCCATCCTTCACGCTTTACACGTGAACGGCGTACTTGCGGTGCTCTTAATCCTGCTGGCCTGTGGTTTGAGTATCCCCGTTGCAAACCGGGTGTTTAGCCGACTGCTTCCGCCCGCAGACTAATAAGCAACCCGTCAGCTTCGTGATGTCGGTGATGCCGGCGGGTCCGGGGCGGCGTTGTCGCGGGGCGCGGAATTAGAAGCTCGATTCACTGACGAAGGTCGAGACCGTAAACGCGCGAGGACTGTGGTACGACTGAGGTCCCGTCTTCTACCACGGAAGAACCCTGTGGTCGAGCCCGGCCTGTTGTAGATCGATAGACTAGGAAACGCTGATACCTTTTAACCCTTCTCGCGGAGCGAGTCGACGATGACGATCCGCCAGTCTCTAGCCTCCATCTCCGCTCGGGTGAGCGTTTCTGAGAAGATTACCCTGCCCTCGAGGGTCCGAGCCTCGAAGGTCGCCTCATCAAACTCGATTGTGTCAAGTGTCTTTGTTTCCATCGGTTCCAGCGACAAATCGAATTTACCATAGAGGAATATCTGGATGGGTCTATCAGTCTGGTTCTCGTACGTGATGGTGAAGGTGGGATCACAAGCCAGCCCGACCAAAAGGACCAGTACCGCGTATATAAGAAGTACGAGTCCCGCAGGCGGAGAAGCGCGACTTGGACCGGCTGTCCCGACGGCCCAACTGTAGTTCGTTGTCGGTCGGCTTACACTATCGCTCATACTGAGTCCGTCCCCGTTATAGACAGATGAAGATTTAGTGCGCCCTATTACAGTCCGCCGATCTACTTAGCTGCCTAGCCTTCGTCTCATATGGATTCAGGCGTCTACTCGGGCGCCGGGCAGCGCGCCTGCTTCGTGATGGTGGTGATGGCGCCGCCGACTACGAGTCTTGTGCGCCGCCAAGGCGCCGCTCGTAGGCTTTTACACGCGCATCGGCTTGCTCGCGATACCTAAGCATTACATCGGGCCGGTCGTTGATGACGCCGATGTGGGCCGGGAGCTCCTGGAACTGTGGGAGCGTCAGTCCAAAGGAAGAGATCATCAGTTCCGTCTCGTTGCTGGCGAGGAGTGCAACAAATACGGGCTCGGGAACACTCCAAGACCAGACAGTAGTTGGGCGGGAGAACCCCGCGACGACTACTTTGAGATTGGGCTGAGCTTCCAGCCGGAAATCGCCAAAGAGGTCGGTTAATCCATCGTCTTGAGCCATCTCGCTTTCACGATACCCTCGTGAGCTGAACTCAAACGCCGCGCTGCGCGCAGCCATACGGATTCGGAGGGCCAGCCATGGCCACGCCTCTTCAGTTTTGGAGCGCTTTCTACTTTCGATGCTAACACCCGGCTTGGCGTCCTCGTCCTTGAGCCAGTCTTTCTGGTAATTCAGACCAATTTCGCCCGAGCCATATGACCGGCCATCGGGAACGAGTTCCAAGAATTCGTCAACCAGCCCGTAGACGGGGCCGTTGAATTGCTCGACCAACTCGGACAAAGGCGGCTCGGGCCGTGGAGTGTAGTCTCGCCAATCCCAATGGATGAGGCGATAGAAGAAGCGGGCAATTCGCCCAACAACATACAGTAGAGGGTAGAAGCGGATTTCGTCACGACGCTTCAAGGTCACCCACGCGCGCTTTTTGCGCCCTTTGCGATTCA
>VBJT01000244.1:0-4469 GCA_005880075.1 Chloroflexota bacterium | reverse complement strand
GCCCTAAGGGCGCGATGGAAGCGCCGCCTGATCGCGGCCGCGATCAGGGCGTGCAGCGCTGGCCGAAGGGGCGGGTCAACTTCGTGATGGCGGTGACGGCGGCGAAGCCGTCCGACGGGCGAGGCAAGGAGTAATCTATCCTTGAGAAGGCCCCACCAGCGAAGAAATCCATGAATAGATGAGGCGAAGACGATCAGCCAATCACCGGATGAGACCCTAATCAGGCACTCGCCGGGACAGTTGGTGTTCCATCGAATGCGCGCTCCTGTTCCGGGTGAGTTCACGTTGACACCAGACCGATTAGTATTTGAACGGCGAACGTTCCCGTTCCCGCACTTCTGGATCTTCGAACCCCGACGGCGGGACTTCTCCCTTTCAGACATTGTCTCGATTCGCATGGGCTCGCTGTTCGACAAGGTCGGCTACTTCGGATGGGCAAGTCCTCTGAATATACAGATGAAGAATGGGCGATCCATTTTAGTCCGAATTGAGAACGCCGACTCCTGGAAAGCTGACATTTCACGTCTCGCTGGATTGAATTGATCTGCTGGGCGAAGGGGCCGGTCAGCTTCGTGATGGCGGTGATGTGGACGAAGCCGCCCGGCGCGATGCTAGAATCGTGCCGTGATGCGGGCCGGCCCAGCTACCGTCCTGGGCGCGGAGTAGTGACAAATCTCCTGTCATACTGACAATGGGCCCGCTACTGTACCAAACAAGAGGCGCCATGGAAGCGAGTGGAGTTACTTTCCGGCTATTTGGCAAGAAAATCGACTACTTTGGCCCTTTTTGGGCGACTTGGCCCTTCGCTAAACTTGAATGCTACCGCGAATTCGTAATTGTGAAAGTATGGCCTTGGTCGGTTCAAATCTCCATTCCCGTCAAGGAGATCGATGTCGTTGAATACCGGCGGTTGAAACTGTGGCGGCCTTTGCGCCGTCCTTCCTTGAAGTTCTTGCACGGCGCGCCTGTCGCGAATCCTGTTACTTTCATTGCGTTCTCGCTCGATCACGCGGTGAGGGTGCTTAGGGAACTTGGTGTAAAGGTCACAGACAAATAGCCGCCGCGACACGGCGTGCAGCGGGCCCGAAGAGGCCGGTCAGCTTCGTGATGCCGGTGAGGAGGACGAAGCCGTCCGGCGAGTCCGGGGCGAGGTAACACACACGGGATGGGAAAAGCCGCGCGCGGTGGTAAATATACACCAGAAGCGATCTAACGCCGGGTCCGCCATCCAATTCGCGCTACGGTGCGAAATACCCGACGGCGTCGAAGATGACATGCACCTGACCTTTGTTGTTGTAGACCTGGACGTTGCCGCCGGAGCCTACTTTTACGATCACCAAGTTCGGCACGGTCTGTCCCACCGAGAAGTTGAGGTTCGATGCTAGCGGACGTCCCACGCCTGAGGGCCAGACTGTTAGATAGCTGCCCTGCGTTGGCTCGGTTACCGTCGTGTTCACGACAACGCCGGACGCTGTGCTCGGAACATAGCCGACTGTCACATCCGCGGTAACGGTGGCATTGTTGCCTACTTTGCCTAGCGGCGTTCCCTGAGGAGAACAGATCCCCAGTAGCACCATACCAGCCGACAACGTCCATTATCACGTGGGTCGAGCCCGTGTTGTTATAGGCCTTGACGTTGCCATCGTTTCCGACCTTCACGGTCACCAGGTTCGGGACAATCTGGCCCGCGACGAAGTTCAAGTTGGAAGCCAGCGGCCTAGGCGCGTCCGACGGGAACACCGTCAGGTAACTCGCCGTTGTCGGCGCGTCAACCGTCGTGTTCACGACTACGGCGGACACCCCGGTTGCGGGCACGCCGGAGCCGAAGGTGCCAGTCATGTCCGCGACCAGAGTGGCGTCCTGACCAAGCTTGGCCGCCGGCGCGCCGGTCCCGTCTCGAGTATCCAGGATGCGCTTGGGAGTCACCCCATTGAACAGCGAGCCGCCGCTGGGCCCGCCGTACCAGCCGACAACGTCGAAGATTACATGCGTCTCGCCGGCGGCGTTGTAGACCTTCACGTTGCCGTCGCCTCCAACCTTCACTGTTACCAGGTTTGGAACATCCTGGCCGGGGCCGAAGTTGAGATTGGATGCGAGGGGCCGCGGCCCGCCTGACGGGTAGACCGTGAGGTAAGTGAAGTTGGTCGCTTGCGTCCCAGTCGTGTTGATTACGACGGCGGATACCCCTGTCGCCGGTACCCCGCTGGCGCCGCCTGTGACATCGACGGTGATCTCGCCGTTCGACCCGACTTTTCCGGCAGGCACTCCCTGCGGCCCGGAGCGCGTGTCCAGGATGCGATACGGGACCACCGGATGGTAGTAGCCGAGAGCCGGCGTGAGGGTTGGCGTGGGTGTTGGCGTCTCTGTAGCAGTCGCCGTCGGTGTCGGAGTTGGCGTCGGCGTGTCCGTCGTCGTGGCAGTCGGCGTGGGCGTCTCGGTGGGCGTTGGAGTATCGGTCGGGGTGGCCGTCGGCGCCTCCGTGGGCGTGGCCGTGGGCGTCGGAGTGGGCGAAGGCTCAGGCGTGTCCGGCAGCGTCGGAGTTGGAGCCTCTGGAGGCGTGGCCGTCGGTGTCGGTGAATCGGGGGAGGCTAGGAAAATCCCGTCCTTTCCGCAGTCGGACACACAGGCCCAAAAAGCGGCCTGGCCGTTACTATTCAGCGATGGCGAGGCTACCCTAGCAAGAGCCCCGCCACCAGGCATTAGGTCACCAGCCACAACCACTTGGTCGATTTGAAATCCCGCAGAAGTCGGCGACGCCAGGAATATCCCATTGCCTGGGGCATCTGACACGTATGCATCAAACGCCACTTGCCCAGCATTGTTCAGCGATTCAGCAGACAGTCCAGTCGAACTAAAAGTACCGCCAGAGGGAGCGGAATCTCCATAGGAGATGACGGTCTCGAAACTGAACCCGCTGGTCGTCGGCGATGCGACGAGAAGCCCTAGATTCGGGCACGGCCATAGACAACCCCTGAAAGCCACTAAGTTGGCATCGTTGAGCGACGGTGGAGCAAACACGCCAGGTGCTTTGTCCACCGTATAGTCACTGCCGTGCATCACCATTGAGCCACCGCTATAGATGGCCCAGGCTGTTCCGGCACCGCCACAGATTTGATTGCAAGCCTCGAAGGCGACCTGGTGGCCGTTGTTAAGCGATATGGGGCCAGGGATTTCAGTGAAATCCGCCACCTGAGCGATACTGAACCCACCTGATGGGGACGGTGCCGCGATGAAAACGTCCTGGTGGACGCAGCAACTGTTCAAAGTTGCGACGAACGCCATCTCGCCGTTGTCGTTGAGCGATGGCTCCGCCAAATTGACGAACACCACCCCATATTCGCCGGTCGAGTCGCCATTGGCGACCACTTTCGACACGTCGAATCCTGTGGCGGTCGGGCCGGCAAGGAAAATGCCGTCTGCATTACTTTGATTCCTCGCAGCGAAAGCCACCTGACTTGTGGAGTTAAGCGACGGGGGCGAGAAGCCGGAAAAGGTTCCGCCCGCAGGGTCAGCGTCTCCCGTCACCGCAACTTTGCTGGTCGCATATCCGCCGCTGGTGGCGGGCGACGCAAGAAAAATGCCCGTTGAACCAGTGGATAGTGTCGCTCGGAAGGCAACTTGACCGCCGTCACTCAGGCTCACTGCGCCGTTAAAGTCGGTGAACGTTCCGCCACCCGGCGCCGGATCGCCTGCCATTACGACCTTGTCTACGCTCGAACTAGCGGCATGAGTCTCACGGCGCTCGGCGAGCGGGCTTGCGGCACAAAAAATCGCCAGCGCGACTGCCAGCGCTAGAGGAGCGCGTTTCTTGAGAATGGCCGACATCTAAAAGGTAAGACGGGGGCGTTTCTTCCGTCGTTGCCGTCGGCCGGGTGTAATCACGTACCTAGAATTCACTCGGCAGCATTGGGGTGACGCACCAAAGCAAAGAGGCGGCCCCGCAGGCCGCCCCAAGCGCTAACACCCAACAGCTAACAGCTAGTTCAGCTTCAGCGAAACTGACTTCGTCTCCATAAACATCTCCATCCCCTCCTGCCCCAGCTCCCGCCCGATCCCGCTTTGCTTGTACCCACCGAACGGCATCAGCGGCACGCCCAGCGTCCCCGCCGCGTGGTAGCTGTTGATCCAGACCGTCCCGCCTTGATCCCCTTCGCGAACTTGAACGCCTTGTCGATGTCCTTCGTCCACACCGCCGCCGCCAGCCCGTACATCGTGTCGTTCGCCAAACGCAACCCCTCGTCCGCGTCCTTGAACGGGATCACTGAAAGCACCGGTTGATTGAGATGGCGCCACGCCTACGCACAGGATTTCTTCCCGTCATCGACTGCACTTCTCCAGTGGTGTCTTTGCTAACAATTTGCTAACAGAAGTGGTTAGCAAAGCGGGGAGCTGAGGGCACCAGAAGACATAACGATATCCCAACGCAGGTACGAAAAGGGACATTATGGTCAACCAAGGCACGGCGGATG